>DAIRVI010000004.1:0-79409 GCA_036802885.1 Pyrinomonadaceae bacterium | reverse complement strand
AACATCGTCGGCGCGGCGAAACGCTTCCATGATCGTAATTTTTTCCTCGACCTCTCGAAGTTTGGAATTCGGGATGGTAATAAGCGTATCGACACAGCCGCGGAGATCGGCAATCCCCTGTTCGGCCTGCGACATACGTTTTTTCCCCTCGACGGTAAAGGGTTTAGTGACGACCGCAACTGTCAACGCGCCCAGCTCGATCGCAAGCGACGCGACCACTGGTGCAGCGCCGGTGCCCGTTCCACCGCCAAGTCCGGCTGTGACAAACACCATATCGGACCCATCAAGTATGTCGAGCAGTTTTTCAGTATCCTCCAGAGCCGATTGGCGGCCGATCTCCGGGTTCGAGCCGGCGCCGAGCCCGCGCGTCGACTTGCTGCCGAGTTGGATCTTCATCGGCGCTTTTGAGGCATTAAGAGCCTGAAGGTCCGTGTTCGCGACGATAAACTCGACGCCTTTGATCCCGGCATCGATCATTCGATTTACCGCGTTACTGCCGCCGCCGCCGACACCGATGACCTTGATGCGGGCGCCTGTGATCGGTGGCTCGTCGATAAACATTCTGATGGCGTTCTTTTCCATTTTAGAGTCTTCCATTGAGATATAGTTTTTCATAACACAAATTGCGAATTATTACAGATAAACGATTTAAAGGACTTGCCAATTTAATACAAGATATTGTGCTGTCGGGCAAAAAGCATACAACTATTTGGGTTGAAAATCCAACTGACGATCTCAGTTTATTTAAATTTATCGCGAAAGCTGCCTAGCCAGTCCGCGACCTTCCTTGCCGACGATTTCCCGCCCGTGCCGTCACCTCTTATCTGGCTCCGCATCGAACAAAGAGCGAGCCCGCAAGCCGTCGACCATTGCGGCCCTTGCACTTCGTCGACAAGACCGCCGAAATATGATGATTCGATAGATCCGGCCCGCGTCGGCGCGTCAAAAACCTGTTCCGCGACCTCCGCAAGCCCGCGGATCATTGCTCCGCCGCCGGTCAGGAAGACACCGCCTGATATCTGCGCCTTAATTGCATTTGTCTCGCGAGCGACGTGCTGCATCAGCTCAACGGCACGTGGCTGCATTATGTCGCAAAGTATCTCTTTCGAGAGCTCGCGGGTTTCGCTGCGGCCAAATGGCACGATCTCGATGACCTCTTGCCGTTCGTCGTCGTCAAGCAAAAACGCCGCGACACATCCCCAGCTATGCTTTATCTTCTGCGCTTCGGGGATCGAAACCCGCAAGCCGGTAGCGATGTCTTTGGTAAACAGCATGCTCCCAAATGGAAAAACGGCCGTATGTTGAACCGCGCCGCGACCAAAGATCATCAGGCTCGTCAGCTCCGCGCCCATATTGACGATCGCGCAGCCGTACTCTTTATCGTCGTCCGTCAGAACGCTTTCGGCAGCCGCGAGCGGTTCGAGAACGAGCTGTTCGACATTGATTCCGGCTCGGGCAACCGCCTTTAACAAATTCTGCCGGGCTGCGCTCGGACTCGTAACGACGTGAACGAGAGCCTCTAGCCGAGCACCGTTCATACCGATCGGCTCGGTAATTCCGTCTTGTCCGTCGACAATAAATTCCTGCGGCAGGCGACCAACGATCTCCCATCCGGGAGTCAGCGGCATGGCACTGGCGGAATCCACGGCCCGCTCAATGTCCTCGGCGGTAATCTCTTTCTCTGGCCCCGCGACAGCAACGACGCCGTTTTTATTTTCGCCTCGAAGGTGCTCACCCGACAGGTTTACCGTAGCCGATTCGACGTCCAGGCCGCTCACTCGCTCGGCCTCGTCAACAGCCTTTACTATTGAATCTGCAACGTATTCGGTTGACGTGACAACGCCTCGACGCAGGCCCTTGGATTCGACCTCACCGATCCCGACGATATTCATTTTCCCGTCGGCCGACGGCTCGCCGATCACACACCTTACGCGGCTCGTGCCGATATCTAACCCGACGGCTTGTATTTCGTTGCTCATAACTAACTATCTAAAACTCGAGATATTGAATCACCGGGTAAATGCCGTCAGCATCGACCGATTTCACTCGCGCGCCTTTACCGCTAACCGCCTCAATCGCGGTCTTTAGGCTCTTGCCGAGACTGTCTTTTGCAACCGTAATTGCAATCTCACGCCCCGAATCTTCAATGAAAGCAACCGGCTCGCGGGGATTCGCGAGATTTACCTCCTTCACCCGCGCCGCGAGATCGAACTGCTTCCATTCGTCGAGCATTTGCTTGTACAACCTTAGCCTCGCGAGGTTTTCCGGTGCTGCCTTCTCAGTTTTTGTCTCGTCCCAACCCTGCAGCACGAACGGAAAAGCCTTATCATTCGCAGTTGCGGCGGCCAGGATCGCGCCCTCGGTGTCCACAAGATAATTGCCGTTGGTAAGTTGAACTATCGCCGCCGGAATCCGCTCGATCACAGCTACACGGATGCCGCCGGGCATCTTCTGCGAGACCGACGCGGATTTAACGAACGGGAATTTTTCGATCTTTGTCCGCAATTCACCCAGATCGGCATTCCAAACGCCAGGCTTCTCGACCATCGACGCAACAAGTCGTCGAATATCTTCTTGCGAGCTTCGTTCCGTGCCGAGAATTTCAATTTTGCGCAGCCCAAAGAAACCAGACGCGGTCGCGGTTCGGTACCCCGAAAGACCCATAAACATCACGAATCCGAGCAAAAACAACATAATCGTCACCGGCAGCACAAAATGGTTAAACGAATGCATTACGACCTTGCCTCGCCTTCTCGACGGATTCTTGCGTCCCTTTACTTTCAGTACCGACGTTCTCTGGTTTGTACTTTTTTTCCTTTTTCTCGCCATAAACTTAGGCCTTAGCCTCAAGGGTTTTAATATTTTCCAGGATCTCGTCCGAGAGTCTCGTCACTGTCCCCGCTCCGAGTGTGATCACGAGGTCGCCGGGCTGCAGCACGGAGCAAACTTTTTCGGTAGCGGTCTCAATGTCACCGATATATGTGACATTCTTGTGACCGTATTTCTTTATGTTGTCGGTAAGTACCTCGGCCGTGATCCCCTCTATCGGCTGCTCGCTAGCAGCATAAATATCCAATATAAAAACGACATCGGCATTGTTGAACGAAACGACAAAATCGTCCATCAGCTCTTTGGTTCGCGAATACCGATGCGGCTGAAACACGACCACAGTCCTTTTGCCGCCCGAACTGTTCTTCGCCGCCGAAAGTGTCGCCACGATCTCGGTCGGATGATGGCCGTAATCATCTACAACCGTGATGCCGCCGGACTCGCCCTTGAACTGAAAGCGGCGGTTCGCATTCTTGAAACCGACAAATGCCTCGGCGATCTTCTGAAACGGCACGTCAAGCTCGAGAGCGACGGCCGTCGCCGCCAAAGCGTTATACACATTGTGTTTACCGGGTGCTGGAAGCTCAATTTCGCCAAGAACGGTATCGCCCTTTGAAACGGTAAATACCGAACCGAATGTATCGTTGTAACGAATATCAAGGGCCGAAATGTCAGCCTGAGCAGTCAGCCCATAAGTTACACGACGGCGTTTGATATTCGGAATTATCAGTTGGACGTTCGGATCATCGAGACATATGATCGCCGCGCCATAAAACGGGACCTTATTTACAAAATCGGTAAAGCATTGCACGACGTCGTCCATACCCTTGTATGATTCCATATGCTCTTTATCGATGTTTGTCACAACGGCAATAGTCGGGTAAAGCATTAGGAACGAGCGGTCGCTCTCATCGGCCTCGGTCACAAACCAGTCGGAGGCACCCAGTTTTGCGTTGGAACCTAGCGTATCGACGACACCGCCGACAACCGTGGTTGGATCAAATCCTGCGTAGCCAAGTATGGTCGCGATCATTGAGGTCGTTGAGGTTTTGCCGTGTGTGCCCGAAACCGCCACGGCGTAGGGTTTCAGCGTCATCAGTTCTGCCAGCATCTCAGCGCGTGGAATTACAGGTATGCCGTTTTCCTTCGCAACTAAGACCTCGGGATTGTCGTCCTTTACCGCCGACGAATAAACCACAACCTCAGCATCCTGGACATTCTCGGCGGCGTGGCCCTCGGCTATTCGGACGTTAAAAAGTGTTTCGAGCCGATCGGTGTTCTTTGACTTCTTAGCGTCGGACCCCGACACTACAAAACCCAGGTTGCAAAGGACCTCGGCTATGCCGCTCATTCCGATGCCACCGATGCCGATAAAGTGAATTCTTTTTACGTGACGAAACATATTGTTCAATCCCCAGTACTTGATACCCAAAAGTCAGCTTTTCGCAGTCGCGGCAACCTTTCCGGACAGTTGCTCAATAATATCTACCGTCGCCTCAGCAGCGTCCGGCCGGGCCATTCTTCGTGCCGCTGAGCCCATTTCCGCGATCGCTTTCGGTTCCTTAATTAATGTCGTCAATTCCCTTGCAAGCCTTTCGCCGGTAAGGTCGGCTTGCAAAATCATTCGGGCCGCACCTTTTTTTACTAGCGCCTCGGCATTTCTCCTTTGGTGATCGTCCGCCGCTCCGGGAAAAGGTATCATTATGGCCGCTTTCCCGGCTGCTGCAACCTCGGAACAAGTTGTCGCCCCGGCTCGACTGATTATCACGTCCGCGGCGTCAAACGCCTCAACCATATTCGAGATATAAGGCCTGATATCAGCGTATTCCCATCCATTTTCGGCGTATCTGCTGCGAACCAAATCATAATTCGCGTCGCCAGTCTGATGAGTTATTTGCAAATTCGCAACCTCTCCGTTTAACAACGGCAGCGCCGCAACCATCGCATCATTTATCGCCCTTGCACCTTGCGAGCCGCCAAAAATAAGCAAATTTATCTGCTCACCCGGCTCTCGAGTTGCGATGTCAAAAAACTCCTGGCGAACCGGATTTCCGGTCAAGACACCCTTTGTGCCGAAGAAACGTTTAGCCTCTTCGAAAGTAATAGCCGCTTTATCAACAAACCTTGCCAATTGGCGATTAGTAAATCCGGGCAGTGCGTTAGAGTCCATTACGAGAGTTGGAAAACCCATAAAATGTGCCGTAAGCAAAACCGGACCCGAGACATAACCGCCCGCTCCGACAACGACGTCCGGGGTGAATTCCCGCAAGATCTTTCTCGCTTCCCAAAAGCTGCGTGGCAATACCGCCATTCCCTTTACCTTACCTACAAAGCCCACGTTTTTTAGTCCCGCACTATTTATCAAGGCCAGCTGAAAGCCATTATCCCGAACGAGCCTTTTCTCGAGTCCGCGCGCTGTGCCGACAAATAACACCTCAGAGGAAGCGTCCCGTCGCATTATTTCTTTTGCGACAGCAATTCCCGGATATATATGTCCGCCGGTCCCGCCGGCTGCGATCAAAACCTTCATTTTTATTTTCAATGTCAAAGGACACTTTCCTATCGCTTTGGCCTTGTGCGTCGACTTTCGAGCCTTTCGCTGGAAGACTCGCTGCTGCTCGCAAACTTGGAGATATTGAGCAGAATCCCCATTCCGATCAGCGTAACGACGACCGACGAGCCGCCGTATGAAATAAACGGTAACGGGATACCTTTTGCCGGCAAGATCGACGTGACCACACTAATATTAAATAAGGCCTGCACGATGATCCCTGTAATGATGCCTATACCGAGCAATGTTCCAAACCGGTCCGGAGCGAACACGGCGGCACGCGCGCCTCGCCAAAGCAGTAACCCGAAAGCGACGACGACGGCCAGGGTGCCAACCAATCCAAGTTCCTCGCCTACGACCGAAAATATGAAATCGGAGTATGGATACGGCAAATAAAACAACTTCTGGTGCCCCTTTGCAAAGCCCTCGCCCAGTACCCCGCCCGAGCCTATTGCATAAAGCGACTGCACGACCTGGTAGCCCTCGTCATCTGCGTACTTATAAGGGTCAAGAAATGCCATCACGCGCTCAACGCGCCAGGGTGCGAACAAAATTGCTCCTACCCCGATAAAAAACATTCCGGCCGCAACCGTGCCGATGTGTATGAGTCTTGCTCCAGCCGCAAAATATACTGTCGAAAAGATCGCGAATAGGACGATCGTCGTCCCGAGATCCCTTTCGATAAAGACAAGTCCGCCTAAGACACCCAGACCCAGAAGGCAGGGCAGCACGGTCTCACGGATCGAACCGATCATTTCCTCTTTTTTGGTAAGGTAAAATGCCAGAAATATTGGCAAGCCGATCTTCGTGAGTTCCGATGGCTGAAACGAAAAGCCTGAATACCGAATCCACCGACGAGCACCGTTTATCGCGGGAAATCCAAAGACCGCAAGCAGCAGAACTATTGTGATCCCCAGGATCGAATACACGACCTTGGGGTTTTGGAACACGTGGTAATCGACCTTGCTGACAAAATACATCGCGACCAGGCCCAAGATCGTAAAGCTGATCTGCTTATAAAAATACGTATATTGGCTGTTACTCTCGGTCTCTCGCAAGGCAAACATCGCCGATGCGCTATAGACCATCATCGCTCCAAAGAGCGCGAGCGTCGCGGCGATACCGAACATAAACCAATCTATGCGATCTTCCTGCATCTTGTTAATCACACACGCATCAGCGTACGGCGCCGTTTTGGCGTAAGTCCGCGATAATCCTAATTCGCTGCGTTTGAACCGCCGGCCAACGCGGGAGTTTGCAATAAACGGCGTACAGCCGCCTTGAACACATCACCCCGCTCCTCATAGCTTTTGAACATGTCAAAACTCGCGCAAGCCGGAGCCAGCAAAACGGAATCGCCGCTCTTTGCTGTTCCAAACCCTTTTCCGACCGCATCATCAAGTGATTCGGCCCGGATAATCTCCGCGTGGCCCGACAACTGCGATTCGATGTTGTCGGCGTCCTCGCCAATCAGTATCAGCGACCTTACAGACGATTCGATCAGATCGATCAAAGGCTCATACGGAGCATTTTTGCCGCGGCCGCCAAGGATGAGGATGGTCTTGCCTTTGTCGCTTTTCAGAGCCTCAAGCGCTTTTGAGGTCGCATCCACGGACGTTGCCTTTGAATCGTTATAAAATTTCACGCCACCGATCTCGGTGACAAATTCGATACGATGCTCGACGCCCTTAAATAACCTGACGGTTTCCCGCATCGATTCGGGCGACGCTCCGCACGCTAATCCCGCGCCGAATGCCGCCAAGACATTTTCGACATTGTGCAGGCCGCGGAGAAATATATCCTCGCGTGTGGTCAACACTTTCTCTTTTCCATTCGCACGGCATATGAGTTCATTTCCCCGCAGAAACAGGCCTTCTTCAATCTCTCGAACGACGCTAAACATTACAACATTGGCTTTTAGCCCCGGTTTCCAGCTTGCCGTAATCGGGTCGTCGGCGTTAAGGATCGCTACATCGTCCGCCATCTGGTTCATAAAGATCCGATGTTTCGCCAACGCGTAATCCTGAAACGAGTCGTAACGGTCGAGGTGATTCGGCGTAACGTTGAGACAGATCGCGACGTTTGGCCGAAAATCCTTGATCGTCTCAAGCTGAAAACTCGAGAGCTCGACAACGGTCCATCCATCGTCGGCAGCAGTTTCGGTCAGGCTCAGCAGAGGCGTCCCGATATTGCCGCCGACCTGTGTCTTGATCCCGGCGTTTTTTAGCAGTTCGCCAATTAGTGCGGTCGTCGTTGTCTTACCGTTCGATCCTGTGATACCAACAATGCGGCCTTTGAGGTATCGATACGCAAGTTCGACTTCACCGATCACCTCGCCATCCTTTCGGTCAACATATCTGGCCGGAATTGTGTTTGTCGGTACGCCGGGCGAGATCACAACCAGATCGATCTGATCAAGGAGCCAAGACGGCAATTGGCCCGACATAAGGCCGACGTTGTGGGTGGGTTTCAGAAGCCTCGCAGAGTCGCTCCAGCTCTCAATTTCTTTCTGATCGTGCAGAGCGACCACGGCTCCGCGCTTCGCGAGGAATTGAGCCGCCTCGACGCCCGATTTCCCGGCGCCCAGTACCAAAGCCTTTTTTCCACCTAACTCCATAGTACAAACCTAAACACTGTCTCAAGTGCCACTTATCTAAGCTTAAGCGTCGATAAACTCAAAAGGGCAAACAAGATCGCCACGATCACAAACCGGAAAACTATCTTCGGTTCTTTCCATCCGGTCATCTCAAAATGATGATGAAGCGGAGTCATCTTAAAGAGTCTTCGGCCCGGGTTCCCGTCACGTTTCGTGAGTTTAAAGACCGATACTTGCAACATCACGGACACCGCCTCGAGAATAAAAACACCACCGATAAACGGCAACAAAAATTCTTGTTTCGTCAAGATAGCAACGGTCCCCAAGGCTCCGCCGATCGCCAGGCTTCCGACATCGCCCATAAAAACCTCGGCCGGAGGCGCGTTATACCACAGGAAACCCAGACTCGCCCCGACCATTGCACCGCAAAAGACAGTCAATTCCGACGCGGCAGGGTTATGGGTAATGTCGAGCCGCTCCGCCCAACGGGCATCGCTCGCAATATACGTGAGCCCGGTAAGTGCCGACATCGCAATGAATGTAACGCTGATCGCGAGACCGTCGAGGCCGTCAGTCAGATTCACGGCGTTTGACGAACCGAGCAGGACAAACACCATGAAAAAGAAGTAAACGATCGGCCCGACCCAACTGATACTGAGGGCCGGATTCGCTTCGGCCGTAGCCTTAAAAAACGGGATGCTGAGATTCCACGGGTAATTTCCCCACGCCCAGAGCACGCCCCACACCACCAGTGCTGTAATAACCTGACCAAGTAGCTTTTGCTTACCGGTCAAACCGAGACTTCGCTTCTTAACGATCTTCGTCCAGTCATCCGCAAAACCAATTGCTCCAAAAAGCGTGGTCGCTCCAAGCGCGATCCATAAATAAAGACTGTCCAGCCGAGACCAAAGTATCGTGGACAAAAACACAGAACCGATTATCAGAACGCCGCCCATCGTCGGTGTGCCGCGCTTTTCGTGGTGTGAAGCCGGGCCCTCTTCCCGGATCTCCTGGCCAAATTTTAGATCGGCAAGCTTACGGATAACTTTGCCGCCGAGCAGAAGCGATACGAGTAACGCGGTGATCGCGGCGAGAGCGGTGCGAAATGTCACATATTGAATGACATTGAGCCCTTTGAAAAAATATGACTCGCTATTCTTGCCGTATTGCTGAAAGAGGAATTGGTATAAAAAGTAATAGAGCATTGTCCGATCTTAGAGCCGCGATTTTAGATTCTGGATCTCGCCGGGTTTAGGCGTCATCCTGTCACCAAGTCAGTCCGCCTTTTCCCCCAGTTCGAACGTTTCCAACAATTTCTCGACAACCTTTTCGGTTCGAACGCCGCGCGAGCCTTTTACAAGGATCACATCGCCGTCACGCACGGTTCGTGCGATCAGTTCGGCGGCCACATCCGAGTCAGACACGAATTCGGCTGAACTGAGTCCGCCCGTTTGTGCGCCCTCGATCATTTTTGAGGCCATACCGCGAACGCCTATCAGCAAGTCGATGCCGCTGTGGGCGATCTTTTCGCCGGTTTCGCGATGAATTTGCTCCTCGTCGGCACCCAATTCGAGCATTTCCCCGGCAACAACGATCTTTCGACCTGCCGCCTTTCCGCCATCCACGAGCGTCTTGACCATGCTCAAAAGAGCGTCAGGATTTGAATTATACGAATCGTTAATTACCGTAAATGCCGCTTTGAAATGAAGCACTTCGCCACGCTGCGGCGGAGCCGTGACCGTACTCAGAGCCTCAGCGATCGCTGACGGCGCCATGCCAAAACTATGTCCGACTGCGGCGGCGGCCAGCGCATTGAGCACATTATGCCGGCCGTCGAGTGGAAAGTTTATATCGCAGGTTTCTCCCCGAATATTCAACGTAAACCGTGTCTCGCCAAACCGCTCGAACCGAATATTCTCAGCCCGAACATCCGCATCGCTCTCGATTCCAAAAGTGATCGTCCGGCCCTTGCTCAGCGATCTCATCGCGGCTACACGCTCGTCGTCCGCGTTCAAAACCGCTGTACCGCCGTCTTTCATCCCTTCGACAAGTTCAGCCTTGGCCCGCGCGACATTTTCGATCGATCCGAGGTGTTCGACGTGCACGGGCAGGACATTAAGTTCGACGGCGACGTCGGGCGGCGTAATGCGGCACAGACGAGCGATCTCGTTCATAGGCGTCGACATTCCCATTTCGAGAACGGCCAGATCGTAACTTTTGTCGGCGGCGAGCTTCAAAACGGTTAACGGATGTCCAAGGCCGTTGTTGTAGTTTTTAATATTCCGCAAAACCTTACGCCCGTCAGAACTCAAAACATGGGCCGTTAGCTCTTTGGCCGTCGTTTTCCCGGCGCTGCCTGTGATCGCGACGACCGGTTTTTTCCATTCCAGATAAACGCCGTGAGCCAGCTGTTGAAACCCCGCGATCACATCGTCAACAAAGATCAGACGATCACGATATTGCCCGAGATCGTCCTTGTGCTCCTCAAATCTATCCTCGCGGACGACGCAGACCGCTGCACCTTTCTCAAACGCGGCCGGAACATAACTCGTAGAATCTTCGAATTCGCCGTTAAAACCGTTATTTCGATACTCCGGCTGAGAAAGAGCAAAAAATACACTACCGCTAATGACCTCGCGCGAGTCGATAACGAAAGAACCCACTTCGCGTGTCAGCAAAGCGGGATCAAGGGCGGGTGCGGCGGCATTCATATATCTAATAACGGTTTCAAGTTTCAAGTTTCGTATTTAGTATCAGGCTTAGGTCGTGCGAATTAAATCTTCTTAACAGGAATGCGGTGAGTTTACCTGTGTCACCCAACTTTTTATCGTTGGTTTTCTTAATGTCCTTGGGCTTGGGCTTTACGGCCGGTGATTCGGCAGGCTTTGGTTTCGTCCCGCTTTCAGGCTTGCTTTCGGCCGGCAAACTCTTAATTTCCGCAGACTTTGACGTCGATTCCGGCACGACTTTAGCGACCACGGCATCCTGTTTCACGGGCTCGTCTGAGGCGACCTTCATTTCCTGCAGAATGTTCTGCGCGATCTCTCGAAAAACCGGAGCTGCAACCGCGCCGCCATCACGGGCGGCGACCTTCGGCTCATCCAATACCACGGCAACAACTATTTCCGGATTTCCGGCCGGCGCCATTCCTATAAATGAGGAAACATACTTGTTCGAATCGATTGTTTTCGACTTGCTGTCAAATTTCCAGGCGGTGCCCGTTTTTCCCGCCGATGTGTAACCGTTCAACTGTGCGCGACGACCGGTGCCGGTAAGCACGACTTGCCGCAACATGGCCTTCAGGTTTCGCGACGTATCGCCTGTAAATACTTCCGTTTGTTGCACTTGGGGCACTACTTTCGGCTGTTCATTCTCCGGGCGAATTTCCTTGATTATGCGTGGTTGGACCCGAATTCCATCATTTGCTATCGTCGCAAAAGCAGTTGCCATTTGCAACGCGGTCACGCCAATTTCATAGCCGATCGACATCGAGGCCAATGAGTCACCTTTCCACTCTTTTGGCGAACGCAGGATGCCTTGAGTTTCGGCCGGCAATTCGACGCCGGTCTTTGCTCCAAAACCAAGTTTCTTTGTCGTTGTAAAGAAATCTTCGCGACCGACCTTCATAGCTATTTTGATAGCACATACATTGCTGGATGCAGCCATTGCCTGTAAATAGGACACCCGTCCGACAGCGTGCGCATCCTGAAACTTGTGGTCGCCGATCTCGATCGTGCCGTTGCCGCTGTCGATCTCGTCCTCAGGAGCAAACAGGTGTTTTTCGAGGGCTGAGCCATAGGTCACGATCTTAAACACAGACCCCGGCGAATATACGGCTTGTATTGCTTTGTTTCCGATGTTCTCTGCCTCGGCGTCATTTATCGTATTCGGATCGAAGGTCGGGTAATTGGCAAGTGCAAGTATCTCGCCCGTTTTCGGATTCATGACGATCGCCATGCCGGATTTTGCATTGGCAGCACGCACACCGCGTTCCAACGCCTGCTCAGTCATATACTGAAAACCCGTGTCCAGTGTCAGCACGACGTCGCTCGGAGTCTCGCGCTCAACGAATGTCTCGTCATAAACTCGCCCCAAACGATCGCGCTCCTGAAGTTTCTTTATAACAGCGCCGTGCAAAACATCGTCTTGCGACTGCTCAATACCGGCCTTGCCGTCGTCATCCGCATTGCTAAATCCGACCACCTGAGCGGCGAGCGTTTGATACGGATAGCTGCGCTTCTGATCATCACGCCAATGCAGGCCAGTAAAATATGGCAGATCGGATTTTTTAACATCAGGAGTATCGAGCGCCTTATTTATCTTCTCGAAGACATCCTCATCCACCTTTTTAGCCAGGACCACATATCGTTTTTTCGCTTCTTTGCCCTTTCGAATCTGGCTCGCGATCTGGCGTGCGTCGAGCGTCAGTGTCTTTGCGATCACTTTTGCCGTTGCCTCGGGATCCGCGATCTCCGTCGGGTCGGCATAAAGCGTTCTTGCCCGTACGCTCATTGCCAGAGCACGCTCGTTGCGATCGTAGATGGATCCGCGAAGCATCCGCGTACTTTTCACATCCTGACGCATGTCGAGCGCCTTTTCTTTGAGCCATGCGTGTTGCGTCACCTGCAGATGAACCAGCCGGACACTGATCCCGCCGATCCATAACACGAGAACGGCGACCACAAGCATAAATCTCGTGAACGCCATTTGCTTCAGATTTTTCTTTTTTGCTTTTCGCGGAGTTTTCATTTCTCTTTGCTGATCGTGGACGTTAAGAAAAGATTATTATGACCATGTTCGTTACTCTGTTGACAGAGTCTTCCTACCCTGTTTGTCAAACTTTTCGGGTTTAGAATAGACTGCTGCGACCCGCGTGGCCACCGGATTGACCGATACCGTCTTGATAACCATTGGCTTAACTTCGGCTGCCGGTTTTGGTAGAGCTTTTTCCCGGGTTGCGGTTGCAACCTGTGCGATCTCGCCCTCAACGGCCGCAGCTGTCGGTTCGATCATCCCCGACTTACTGAGCGCTTTTTTGATCTCGTTGGGTGAGAGTGACACCTCTCGGGCAAGCAATAGTCGTCGTTTCTCAGTTTCCAGATCGTCGACCTGTTTGCGAAGGCGCGAATTTTTCATCCCATAGTCCATCGACAAGAAATGCTGCCGGCCGGCAAAGAAAAAGCCCGTCAGCAGCATCAATCCGCAACCGAGCATCAGGGCATAAGTGCGCCAACGCGTTGCATCGTTTTGCTGTGCGGCTTTCTTTCGTGCGGGCCTTGTTTGCGTTCTCTTGTTCATAACAATCCTCCGGGTGGTTATCTGAGTTATTGCTTACTGCTCTAGTTTGCGGCACGCTCTGAGCTTGGCACTTCGCGAGCGTGGATTCTCTCTTTGTTCGGTCTCTGTCGGTAAAACAGGTTTCTTCGTCAATATCTCTACTCTTTTCGCCGCTCCGCACATACACTGTGGTATTCGTGGCGGGCATTGGCATTTACCCGCAAAACGCTGAAATGCGTGCTTTACTATGCGATCTTCGAGCGAGTGAAACGTGATGATCGCGAGGGTGCCATTAATTTTCAATAGATCGACCGAATCAGAAATAAACTGATCTAAAATATCAAGTTCGCGATTGACCGCGATCCTCAGGGCCTGAAATGTCCGCGTCGCCGGATGCGTCTTGTCCTTGGGATTTGTCCGGACTGCCCGTCGTACAAGCTCGGCAAGCTCGAAGGTCGTTGTGACCGGATCGCCGCTTTCCCTTTTTTCAATGATCCAGCGTGCGATCTTTCGCGAGGCTCGCTCCTCGCCAAAACGATAGATAATGTTCGCAAGATCGTCCTGACTAATTGTTGCCAACATCTCGCCCGCCGTTTGTTTGTCAGATCCCGCGTCCATCCTCATATCAAGCGGAGCGTCGAAGCGGAAACTAAATCCTCGCGTCTCACTATCGAGCTGGAGCGACGAAACGCCGAGGTCCGCGATTATTCCATCCGGATTCCCCTGACCTGCTTCCGCAACAATTTCGGCGATCTCTGCGAAGTTTGCCTGAAAAACCTTCATTCGCGGGCCATATCGCGACAATCTTTTCCCGGCCAGGATCAATGCCTCGCTATCCTGATCGATTCCGATAACCCGGGTGTCGGGTTGAGAATCCAGGATGGCTTCCGCGTGTCCGCCAAGCCCGAGCGTTGAATCCAGATAAAGACCGCCCGGCTGTGGCTGTAGAAATCGAAGCGTTTCTTGCAGCAAAACCGGCAGGTGAGCTTTTTCGGCTTCAATTTCCGGCATATTCAAAGAGCGATAATAGACGTCAGGACAGCCCATGCGCCCTCTTGCAGGGCGCTTAATATCTTAAACAGTTATGTTCGGAATTTTGTATTGAACCAAAACGATTAGATCCGCGTCGTTCAATATCTAAAGCATTCTACGCTGATATTTCTGCCGGTGTCAAGAAGTTATTTTTCATTTTTAGTTTAATCATCCGCTTAAGTGCTTTGAGAGACAAATTATGCGATCCGGAGGCGTTTTTGTGTTTACCGAATTCGCTGATATAGGATATAAAAGGTTCGCAAATAACAAATGTCGCCATTGTTTCTCCAACTCTTTGTCTTTGGCCTTCTCGCGGCACTTGCGAACGTCCTCGGCGGCCTGATCTTATTCCCCGCACAGTTTCATCGCAGTTACAGGCAATTTCTTAAATACCTTTTGGCTCTCGGTGCGGGATTTATGCTCGCGGTGACCATCTTCGAGATCCTGCCGGAGACGATCGTCCTGTGGCAGAGATCAAATCCTATCTCAGCCGGTGATCTCTACATACCGATGATGCTGCTGCTCGGCGGTTATCTTTTGACGCAGTTTGTGGAACACACCATCGCGCCCCACTTTCACCTCGGCGAAGAAATGCACTGCGAGGATGACGACCACGGCCACGAGATCATCTCGACCAGGTCCGCATACACGGCGGTCGGCGGGCTGCTGATCCACACTTTCTTTGACGGCGTCTCGATCGCGGCGGCGTCACAGGTCGATGCCAAAGTCGGGTTCCTCGTATTCCTCGCGATCTTTCTGCATAAATTCCCTGAGGGATTTACGATCGGCTCAATGGTGATGGCAGCGGGCAAAGGCCGTCGTCAGGTGATGATCGCGACCTCGCTTATGGGCCTGACGACGTTTTTGGGCGTCTTTGTCTTTTACCTGATCGGCAATAGTATCGGATTTACAGTGGCGTACGCCCTGCCGCTTGCCGGCGGCGTCACGCTGTATGTCGCAGCCAGTGACCTCATCCCGGAAGTCAATCATCACGGCGGCAACAGCCCGTGGGTAACGCTGGCGGTCTTCGCGGGCGTCGCACTATTTTTCGGCACGAACTTCCTGCTCCATCAGGTTGTTGGACACTAGAGCAAGAGAGCGGTGAATTATTAATGATGATCGGTGAGTGGTCCATTGAGGATCGGACTAACAGGCTCGTGACAAATAGATTAGATACACGACTCCTTACACGTCACTGGCCGAGCGTTTACTGCGTCGCCTGCGCGTCTCGCGGCCTCCGCCAAAGTATGCAAGGATCAACACGACCAGATGGGCCGCGAACCAGATGTTGTCATAGCCGAGGTTCTGGTAAATATAGATCAGTATCAGGATGCGCGGGGCAAAAACGCCGAGCAGAATGTCGCCCCATTGCGGAACCGTATTCGTCGGGAAAAAGGTCGGGAACACGAGCAGATAGACGAGCATCACGATCCGCGGGAAAAAAAGTGAAAATAGCAGAAAGTAAAAGTCCATCTACCCGCAGGATATTCCCGCCGCACGCCAGTGTCAAGCAAAAGTACTCTGTCCTGTCGCCGGAGAGCAGAAAGCTCCCCGCATTACACGGCGAAGCGCCGGAGGCGTAAAGCCACGCCAGAACCAGTGGCACTCGTTTCGAATGACGAGGTGGTGATAGAAACGGGATTATCTTTCTATTTACGATTTACGATTGACGGTTTACTGGTGGGAAGTGTGGATGGTGGGAGTGATAACGTGGCTGTTTGTTTACGGCTTTGTTTCAGGCTGCGGCTTTCCACAAAGGCTTTTATCCGGAACATAGTTCTTTCGCCCGCTTTCCGTAAGGTAATAACAACCGCCTCTCGGCCCCATAATGTACTTGCGCTCATTTTCAACGGGCGCTGTTTGAGTGGTTGTCCCGGCTTCTACTAATCTAGCGGGGGCGGAAACAGGCTCGCCGCGGAAAACCCACGGCGGGATCGGATTATCAACGGACCATAAGCCCGTGCGAGCGGTCGAAGCGACTGTTTGAGCGTCCGCGTAACTTATACGGCCGGCTGTCGATTGTTGGTAGGCATATCTGCCAAAATGCCACGCCAAACCCTTTTCGATCATCGTCAACCCGACGTCCCGGCCGTTCTGAAGTAACGTGCCGATCAATTGCCCGGTCGAGGCGGTTGAGTAAACCACGACTTTCACGTCCGTATTTAGGATGAGTTTGGACAGGGCTTTCTTTGACTCCTTAAAAAACGGCTGCCCGCTCTCCGGTGCATCGATGGCATACAATTTGACCCAATAAACGAATTGGCCGTTTACCTTGACCATAAACGTATCGCCGCTCTCGATACCTGTCACTTTGCCCTCTAACAAATCGGTCCTGAGTTTCATCTCGAGCGGCGACGTAACCGTAGTCTTAGTGGAATTATCGGGCGGCGAGGGCTTTGGCGTTTGAGCCAGTGAAGTGAATACCGCAAAAGCTAAGATCGCGAGAAAACATACCGGTCTAATAAACATCATTTTCAAACTCCTTATCGAAATTTCAGAGGCTAACTCGAGCAACCGGTGGACGCTTTGTCCGTCGAACCTGTTATTCGACGCCTGGCAATGCTGCGTCGCGATCGGGCAAACGTGCCGTCACCGCCAAATCCGAAAAAGTCACCTGTCACCGGACCGAGCCTTCGTCAAAATGCAATTTGATCGAATTCTATCACCGATACGGCCAATAAACCAGAAAAAAATGATCGAACAGCCGGGTGCAAGGC
Source organism: Pyrinomonadaceae bacterium (assembly GCA_036802885.1). GTDB lineage: Bacteria > Acidobacteriota > Blastocatellia > Pyrinomonadales > Pyrinomonadaceae > OLB17. The sequence goes on along the minus strand of DAIRVI010000004.1, from coordinate 62,407 downwards.
CGCGGAGAAATTTGGGCGATCTGGAAATGCGTGCCCGGCACCCTCAAAAAGGACGAGGTAAAATTACCGCCTGCCTATCGAACCATTCGCTGATTTGTACACGTCAGGGCGCGCCGCGAACTAGATTACATCTTCGATTACCGTCAAAAGCCGTAGCCGAGATTCTCGGCAGCAAATAGAATTGCCAACTAGTAAGGTTTTTGGCAAAAGCAAAAATTGGGCTTGACGATGAATAACGCCGTATTATAACTTAACAGTGATAAGTATATGACTATTAGAGATCGGCGGCAACGGGAAAAAGAAAATCTGCGGCAAGAGATATTAGATGCGGCCCGTGATCTGTTCGTCGCCGAGGGCTACGAAAATGTCTCGATGCGAAAGGTCGCCGAAAAGATCGAGTACTCGCCGACGACGATCTATCTCTATTTCAAAGACAAATCCGAGCTACTTCACGAGGTATGCGAAGAAGCATTCACAAGACTCAGTGATGAGATCATTCGCGGTCAGCGACTCGGCAAGACACCAATAGAGGTTCTCCGGCTCGGAATGTTTGCCTATGTCGCCTTTGGGCTGCTCAATCCGCATCATTACGAAGTAGTATTTGTAACGCCTAGGGGCACCGGCCACGGCTCGGACTATTCGTACAACGCTTCGATGGGAGAAAAAGCGTTCGAACTGCTCTCGGCGTCGGTCGCAAGCTGTATGGCCGCGGGCGATATCCGCGGCGGCGATGTCGAAACTGTTTCCCAAACCCTTTGGGCCGGTATCCACGGAGTCACGTCGCTTTTGATCGCCCACGAGGACTTTCCGTTTGTTGAAAGAGAAACGCTGGTCAGTTCGGTCATCGACACTATGATCGCAGGTTTAAGAACATAAATTTTTACGCAGCAGCTTATCACAGTTAAGTTGCCAGGAGGCAGTCACGAAAATGAGAAGAAAAGTGCTCATCATCCTCGGACATCCGAACAAGGACAGTTTTTGCGGTTCCCTCACCGCGAGCTATCGCGAAGGTGTCATAGAGTCAGGTGCCGAGATCCGCGAGATCTTTCTTGCCGATCTGCGATTTGACCCGATCCTCCATCTGGGGTATCGAGAGATACAGGAACTCGAACCCGACTTGGTCGCGGCACAGGAATCAATAAAATGGGCGGATCACATCGTTTGGGTCTATCCGATCTGGTGGGGAACCATGCCGGCCTTGCTCAAGGGATTTCTCGACCGGACATTTCTGCCCGGATTCGCATTCAAATATCGCGAGAATTCGCCGTGGTGGGACAAATATTTGACGGGACGCTCGGCACGCATGATCGTGACCATGGATGCTCCGCCAATTTATGATTCCTTGATGTATTTCGGCGGCGGGCGGCGAACTATGAAGAAGGCCGTACTCGAATTCTGCGGGATCAAGCCCGTCGGCGTCACGGCGTTTGGCTCGGTCAAATCGTCGGACGAGGCGAAACGCGACAAGTGGCTTAAAACGGTCCGCGAACTAGGCATAAGGCTCAAATAGGAAAAATAGAGATGAAAGCTGAACAAATATTTTCGATTGTTAATCTTGTTGCCATACTAGGGTGGCTACTTATCGCTATATTGCCGCGATGGAAATACACGCGGCATATCGTGCTGTCGGGTGCGGTCCCGTTGCTGCTCTCTGTGGCGTATCTGGTTTTGATCGTCCTGTTTTTCGGCAAGGCCGAGGGCGGATTCGGGTCGCTCGCCGACGTTATGAAGCTCTTTACCAACGAATGGGCCGTGCTCGCAGGCTGGATCCATTACCTTGCGTTTGACCTTTTTGTTGGCAGTTGGGAGGTTCGCGATTCGCAGCGAAGCGGCATCTCGCATGTCTTGGTGATCCCGTGCCTGTTCCTGACGTTCATGCTGGGACCGATCGGATTTCTGCTCTATGCGGCGATCAAGTTGTTCATGCCGCGAAAAGGAGGCGAAGATGATCTCGAAACTGTTTAACGAACAGCGGCCGCTGATGGTCGCCGGAGTCATATCTTTCGTGTGCTTCGTCGCAACGCTTATTTTGTCGCTTGCCGACAATACTCAGATCCTCGGTACCAACCGCTGGATCAAGCCGATGAAGTTTTACATCTCGATCGCGATATTTGTCTGGACTATCGCCGTTTTGCTGCAATATCTGCCGAATAAAGAACGATTTTCGCGAATAACGTCGTGGGCGATGATCGTCATCTTCGCCGTTGAGATGGCGGCGGTGACGGGACAAGCGATTCGCGGTACGACATCGCATTTTAATATCGGCAATCCAGTCGACGCGGCGATCTTTGCGGTGATGGGCACGGCGATCGTTATCAATACGATCTTCGTCGGGGTGCTCACATATCATTATTTTAGATCTAGAATCGACCTGCCACCGGCCATTGTCTGGGGAATACGGTTTGGGCTGTTGTTGTTCGTTTTTGGCAGCATCCAGGGCGGTTATATGTCTTCGCAGATCGGCCACACGGTCGGCGCTGCGGACGGTGGCCCCGGGTTGCCTCTAGTTAACTGGTCGACCGTCGCCGGCGATCTGCGCGTGGCTCATTTCCTCGGCCTCCATTCACTGCAGGCGGTACCGATCGTTGGTCTGTTGCTTGAAAAGTTCCGCGTGTCCGCACGAACCGCTCTGACCGTCGGTTTTGCGTTTGTTTACTTTGCGGCGTTTATGTTCTTGTTTGCACAGGCCCTCAGCGGACGGCCGCTATTGTCTTTGTAGCTGACAGAAACTAACCTCCGCCGAATATCGGCCGGTTCGCGACTGAGACTTTGAAACCATATCCGAGCAGAAACAGTATGAGCGCGAGCGTAACGTACATTGGCGTTGCGTACCAAGCGGAAAAGTTGAGGGTTAAAAGCGTATTTAACATCCAGGTGTTGACCGTTAACATAACGATCGTTGCTACCAGCCCCAGACGGCTGACGACGAGACACATGATAGCCATGCCAATTAACATAAAGGGCACATCGATCAAGGAATTACTGGAGAACAGGCCAGCAATTGTCGCGTTTACGAAAAAGAAAGCGGTACCTGCATAGAGCCTGCGCCGAAGCATCAAAAACAGAATTACCAGCAGGCAAACAAGCACAAAACCGAAGACGATGCTGGTGCCCGAAAGTGTCAGGATCATCGAGAACGGACTCCGCAAGACGATCAGAGCATTAGGATTAATGTCAGTCTTGTAATCGGCGTAAAAAAAGCGTTCGGCTAAAAGGGACAGATGACGCAACGTCACGTCCGCGACGGCGCACAATGCGCCGAGCAAAACGTCGCGCCCAACCAACGGGTCGCGCCAGTCGCTCGCCAACATTCGATTCCACGAAACGATCAATTCGGGCAGGTTGCGGCGGACTATGGGCTCGAGAGCGAGATAAAACAGCCAAGTCGCAGAAGCAAAGTACAAGGCGATCCGCATCGAGTGTGAAAATCGGTCTACTTCTGAGAAAAACGCCGGAACGTGATTCATACCCAGCAACCAGCCGCCGAATGTTAAGACCAAAACGATTAGAGCGATCTTGAACGCACCTTTGCGGTCGCCGCTTCCCGATTTGATATTTTTTCGCGCCAGAAAGATCGCGGTAATGAGAATGCCGATAATTATTCCGGCGAACGCAAAAATCCCGATCCAATCGCGTGTCGAGATGTAATCCGTTTCGGCCAAATATGGCTTTGTCCACGGGTAGATAAGTTGGAAATATACGATCTTGCCTTGAAAACCAGCGGCCTCGACTCTAAGCGGGATTTCCGGGTGGTCTGGCAAAGAGCCCTCCCAGGCCTTGCGAGTGTCGTAGGCAGCTGAAGGAGTCCAATTTGGTAAAGCCTCGTGGAATTTAGAAAGATCGAGTTCGGCGGCTGAAAATGCCGGTATGAAATCCATATCCGGCTGTACCGTTTGATTCCCGGTAAACTCCGGCGGAACAGCTCTAAATTCGACCAAGCGTCCTCGCGTGTCGAGCCAAATTGTCTTCATTCCGCCTGTCGTCTGTGGTAAAAGTCTCCAAAAACCGTTTCCAAGCATTGCCATTTCAAAATGGCGCGGGCTTTGCTGTTCACCAAAGACAAACATCAACGGCTGACCGGTCGATATCTTCTGCCAATTTTCGGGCGTCGAGTTTTCCCGGACATATCTTTCATACGTATCGTCGTAATAGAACCGATATGATCTTTCGACCGGCTCATCCGTATAACCGAATTTTGAAATAATCTCGGTGGTTCGGTCAGACATCACTTCGGGCGATTTTGTAAATGGGATCCTGTTTTGCGGTGAGATCTTCATCGAAGCGAATAAACAGATCCCGATCATCACGATCCCGCCGATCACACACGCCAACGCAACGGCAGGTTTCAACGCACCTTTCTTTGGCGATGCGGCCACCATCTCGGGGCTAGGCGTTTGTCCGGCATCGAGTGCGATCTGCATCGGGTTGCCGCCGGGCAGAGCCATTGCTACGTTGAGAGCGGATTGCGGTCGATTCTTCGGATCTTTTTCGAGGCACTGGGCGATGACGCTTTCGACCAGCGGGTCGATGCCCTTGACGTGGGTCGAGGGGCTGGTCGGCGTCGCCGTCTGATGCATTTTGATCAGCTCGGGGACAGTCGCCGCGATGAACGCCTGTTTGCCGGTGAAGATCTCGTAGATCACCAGTCCAAGTGCGTAAATATCACTGCGGGCCGAGATCCCTTTACCCGTAATCTGTTCCGGGGCCATGTACGCAGGTGTGCCGGCTCGAATGCCGTCTTTGGCGATCTCAGCCTCGATCCCGGCGATGCCGAAATCCGTGATCCGGGCAATGCCCTTTTTGTCGATGATGATATTGGCTGGTTTGAAGTCGCGATGCAGTATCCCGGCCTTGTGAATCGCTTCCATCCCGACGCAAAGCTGCCGCGAGATCTCAATCGCCCTTTCCGAAGTAAACCGCCCAACACGCGTCAACAGCGCTGAAAGGTCGTCACCATCAACAAACTCCATCGACAAAAAATGTCGCCCATCGATCTCGCCTATGTCGAAGACGCGGCAGACGTTGACGTGCGAAACCTGTCTCGCCGTGCGCACCTCCGCGTGAAAGCGTTCGAGCGCGGCACTGTCATTCTGGTAGCTGTCGGGCAGAAACTTAAGAGCAACCAACTGCGAGAGCTTGATGTCCTCAGCCTTATAAACCTCGCCCATCCCGCCTTTCCCGATGAGGCCGATGATGCGGTAACGGCTCGCGAGCACGGTCCCTGCGACAAAGTCACCTCTGCGTGCATCATGGGTCGTGATAGCCTTGATCTCGGTCTTGTTCTCGTCGCCTTTGCCGCCGCCGGAGCTGTCAATTTTCGTAGGGTCTTCCATTTATAAGTTTCTGACATAATAAATCGATTCTTAATTTTTTTACACTCCGTATTTCGATAAAAATCGCCGAAATGTGCAAGGCATCGATCGGGCCGTAGATTTTTGAAACAAACTTATTGCTCAGTCGTAATTAGAAAGTGGAGGCACTTTGGTAACATGCGAGAACCTATACTAGCTGGCATTCTGAGTTTACTGATCCCGGGGCTCGGGCAGATCTATAACGGAAGAATACTTATTGGAATAATCTGGCTTGTTCTGACCGGATTTTCGTGGATCGGTTCGGCGGGGCTGTTTGGATGGGTTATCCATCTGTTCGCCGCGTGGTGTGCGTACAGTTTTGCAAAGGACAATCCCGTAAGGGGCTAAAGTCTCTCTAGCAGCGATCCTCCTCTTTGCCCGGTGCTCACAGGCGCCGGGCTTTTTCGCGCAAGATTTTTAACGCAAAGACGCAAAGATCGCAAAGGAAAACAAGATCGATCGGCTTCGGTAACGTGTTGGGATTGTGTAGTATTGTGGATTATCCTTTGTTATTCGCATGACACAAAGCGGCTTATGCTGACAACTGATTGCTGACCGCTGATTGCCAATTATGGTTAGAGAAGGAATTCCGTTCGTTTTAATACCATCTGTAATTGCGGCGATCTTCGGGTTGCTGCAATTGTGGCCGCTCGCCGCCGTGTTCGCCCTGGTCGCGGGGTTTATGGTTTATTTTTTTCGCGACCCGCGACGCGAAACCCCTACGGGCGAGGGCTTGATAATTTCCGCCGCGGACGGACGCGTGACCCGGATTGACGAAACTGACGCCGGTAAATTGGTCAGCGTTTTCCTCTCGCCACTTGACGTTCACATCAATCGCTCGCCGATCGCCGGCAAGATCACAAATATTTCGTATGTCGAGGGCAAGAAATTGCCCGCCACGAGCGATGCGGCAAGTCTCGTCAACGAACGCAATTCCCTGGTCATCGAGGGTACGGACCTGACCGTGACCTGTACGCAGATCGCGGGAATACTCGCGCGGCGGATTGTCTGCTGGCCGCGAACGGGCGATAATCTTGAGCGCGGACAAAAATTTGGCTTGATCAAGTTTGGGTCCCGGACGGATGTGCTTATGCCCGCTAGTGTCGAGATCGCCGTTAAGGTCGGCGACAAGGTCCGCGGCGGAGAAACCATTATCGCAACGATGAAAGTGAAAAAGTGAAAAAGTGAGATGGTGAAAAAGTTAAGAAGTATCGAAACGACAGGCTTTTTCACTTTTTTACATTTCCCCTTTTTCACCTTCGAATTATGAGCGAAGAAGAAATCAAACCGCCTCATCGAGGTATTAAGAAAGGCCTCTACGTGATCCCGACGCTATTCACCGCGGCGAATGTTGCGATGGGTTATCTGGCCATTTTGTCCTCGATGCGCGGGTTTCAGCTCTCGGCGACAAATCCGGAATTAGCTGCGGGCTACTTCAACAGCGCCGCGATCGCGATCGGCCTTGCGATCTTGTTCGACACAGTTGACGGTCGAGTCGCCCGTGCCACTCGAACCGCGACTGAGATCGGCGTCCAACTCGATTCGCTCGCTGATGTCCTTACATTCGGCATTGCTCCGCCTGTTCTGATGTATGCGTGGGCGATCGGGCCGACATTCACCGAAAACAGCTTTGGCCACAATGTCGCCGTAACTTTGCTGTTTGGATATCTGATGTGCGGCGCGTTTCGGCTTGCGCGGTTTAATCTACAGGCGACCCGACCGCGAGTTTTAAGCGAGGGCGCGACAAAGGTCGATAAGAAAGCTTTTGTCGGTCTGCCGATACCACCCGCCGGTGGCCTGTTGGCGGCGCTTGTCCATTTCTCGCCGGTTCCGCTTAGCTTTCACGGTACGGTTGCTGCTCATTATTATTCGTATGCGCTGATGGCATTGACCGCGACGCTTGCCATCCTGATGATAAGCACGCTGCGATATTCGAGTATGAAAACCGCGGGACGTGGGCGTCAGGGACTTCTGCTCGTCTTAGCGATCGCCGCGATGGCGATGTTCGTGTGGTTTTATTCACAATATGCGCTTCTCGCGATCGCCGGTATTTACGTTTTGCACGGTTTGGTCTGGTGGGTTTTGCGGGTAGTTATGTCTAAGCCAAAACTAGTCGCCTCGAGCTGATCTCAATCTAAATTGACCAGGTTTACGCGGTTGGCGTGGACCTATGAGAACTTCGACGACGCCGGGGAAGGCCATCGATCGGGGTGACGCTTGCCGCACGCCCTGGCTTTGACTGGGTGTCGTCAAATTCGTCAGTATCGTCAACGTACTTACGCCCGCTCGCGACGAGCATCGCCATTAACGTCAAAAACATTACAGAAAGCGCGGTAATGTGCAGCACAAAATCAAATAGGCTGTGTATCAGGATGGCAAAACAGCCAGCGAAAGCCCCGGTGGCAACGCCCCGACGGAAACCGTTTGTGACCTTTGTATTACGCAAGCCGTCGCGAAAAAACCAAAACAGAAACAAAATACCGAGAATCAGTCCCACGATCCCGGCGTCCGCCAATACCTGTAGATAGTCGTTGTGGGCCTGCTCAACCCGCTCGCGGCCGCTCGACGGATCGAACGGCGTGTATGCCTGAGGGAATGCACCAATGCCCGCACCAAAGGGCATATGGTTTGAAATGATCTTTAGGGTCGTTCCCCAGATCTCAGTCCGGCTCGACGAAACGTCGGTCGAATTCGCTTTCTCCGAAATGCGAGTAAGAGACGTATCACCGCCAACGAAGATCGCTCCCCCGACGGCCGTGATGAGTAGCAACAGTGACAATGCTGCTTTTAGGACCAGATTTCGTCGGCCTTTGGCACGTGTCGTAACGAGTATGACGATCATTATCTCGGCAAGCAGTGCGACAAGGCCGCCGCGCGAACCGCTAAGTAGCAACGTGCTTCCCATCAAAGCGATCGCAACAATGTAGAGCAGCCGTTTGTCACGCTGAACCGCTCCCGCAAATACCAATCCCAACGGAATACTTATCGCCATCTCCATCAAGGCCGCAAAATCGTGTCGATTAACGAACGACCCGAACGGCATCGCCGATCGCGGTGCGTAGATCCCGTAGATTTTGTCGGGGCTGAGCACAGACTGAAGAATTGCGTAAAACGCATAGGCAAATCCAAACACTGTGATCACGGTGACCGTCCGACGTAGCCGGGCCGCGCTATCGAGATACACCAGCGAAACCGCGAAAAAAATGTACAAAGCAAAGATGTGAAGCGCCGTCAGCTTTGTCGCAAACGGCTCAACAGAGATCGTCCGCGGTATGGCCGAGATACCGTCGGCCTCGGTTATTGTCCCAAATGGGATCGTTTGGATGAGAGCGTAAAGACTAAACAGAAGTAACGGGACCTGCAATAGATTGCGGCTGAATCGGAACATACCGCTTGTCAGACAATCGGTCGCCCAAAGCAGTGCGATCACCATTACCATCACATAAAAAAACGCGATTATCGGCTGGTGAACCGTGCCGTACGCAAGCGTCGTGAAAACGACAGTCGCACAGATCAGAAAAAATGAGAGTTTATTGAGACGCGTCATTCTGGTTCAGTTTCGAGTTACGAGCAGATGGCTCCTATCGCTTATTAAGTTGAAAATCGTCGTACCAGAACGTGCCGATTATGGGACAGTCCTCGCCGCAATACGCTCGGGCGGTTCTGATGCTTATACCGCTGCAATTCGCCGGCGCCTCAAATTCGACCGTCATCTCCTGCCAGTCATTCGAACCGGTTGGAAAGACCGCCGACTTTGCGATCAACTTGTCGTCATTCGCGTTTACAATGTCGAGGACGGGCCCGCCCGCACTCTTTAGGTTTTCGGTGCGAACCCAAAAACTAAGCCTGTATTTGTTACCCGGCACCACAACTATCGCCTGATAAATATTGCCGAGCACGGGTTTGTTAAACGATTTGAAAGTCACTCGCAGGCTGCGGTTTCCCTCGTGTTTTACATTAGCATCCGTTGCCGTTTCGAATTTGGCGACATTACGCACTATCTGCCACGCGAAACGAGATCCGGTCGAGTCGTCCACGACTTTCTCGAACGATGAGTTCGTTACCGCTTCGGGCTGAGCGTCCTGATCGATCCCGAGTTGCTTTTCAAACGCCAGTGCCTGCGGGAAATGACGTTGTTCGAAAACGCCCTGAGCCATAATTTTTAGGAATTGCGAATTAGCTGCCTTGTCGGATTCGTTCAGCATATTCCAATTGCGCAGAGCATCGTCCGCCCGGCCGCGGGCCGCAAAAAAAAGTGCGATCTGGGACCTCGCTTGCGCTCGCTCGCCGACCAGCTTCTCCACCTGAGACGCGTCCTTGTCAAAATAATCCCAGGCGAGAGAAAAAACCTGTTCGCGGTATGCCTGATTATTATCCGCCGCCCGCTTGAGCTCGGCCATCGCCTCCTCGCCTCGATCTTGTCGGAGATAGAAATTACCGAGATGCCATCTAGGAAAAGCGAACGATGGCGCGAGTTCCGCAGCCTTTTTGAATTCGACCTCGGCGCGTTCCGTTTGGCCATCCTGCTCAAGCGCTCGTCCAAGCTCGATCCGCCACCGATAGTCGCCCGGCGCAAGACGAACCGTCTGCTCGAAGTAAGAGACCTCGTCGCTCGTCGAAGCCTTTAGCCAGTTGGCCGCCGGATCGGACGATGACCAGTTTAACGCAACGTCTGAAATCTGGGTCGCGTTAGGATCGGCAGGTCTTGTAATGCCGGCAAGCAGATTCGCGATCTGCCACTTTACGCCGAGGAATCCAAACGCAAGCACCAAGACTATCGCCCCGACGAGGATGATGCGTATCTTGGGATTTTTTGAATCTATAAAGGTAAGGTCCTGCATTTTGCCGCAAAAAACTTCTCGTACGTCGCGAACTTATCGACAATCGTCTTGGAGTTCCCTGTCGCTAGATTCTACCCAAACCTTATAGAATTTGCATTTTGCGGCTTTCTTTTTTAGCCTTTACGCCATGATCGCGGACAAACATCGGCACGCCGCCGAGATAATTAAACGACTGAAACGGGCATATCCCGACGCTCACTGTGCGCTGATCCACACGACGCCATTCGAATTGCTGATCGCGACGATCTTGTCGGCACAATGCACCGACGTACGCGTGAATATCGTCACCGCCGAACTTTTCCGCAAGTATCGCGGCCCGGCGGATTATCTAAAAGTTCCGCAACGGGACCTCGAAAAGGACATTCACTCGACCGGATTTTTCCGCAACAAGGCGAAGAACATCCAGGCGGCATGTAAACGAATCATCGAGGAATATAATGGCGAAGTTCCGCGGACAATGGACGAACTTTTGACGCTCGGCGGCGTCGCGCGAAAGACAGCAAATGTTGTGCTCGGCAACGCCTTCGGCATCGCGTCGGGTGTCGTCGTCGATACTCACGTGTCACGTTTGTCGCAGCGGCTCGGCCTCACGCAAAACAAAACGCCCGAAAAGATCGAGCGTGATTTGCAAGAGCTTATACCCAAAAAACATTGGGTGATGTTTCCGCACTGGATGATCTTTCACGGACGCCAGATCTGCATTGCGCGTAAACCAAAATGCGGCGAATGTGCCCTCGCCGACATCTGCCCATCGAAGGAAAGAATCTAGCCACGAACAGACACGAAAAGACACGAACAAGATATTTCTTTCTCTTTTCGTGTTTGTTCGTGTCTGTTCGTGGCTGATTTATTACGGTCGCGTTGTCGGCGTTGGTGTTGGCGAAGGTGTTGTGCCCGGCAGCAGCGGCATTTCGCCCGACTTGAAGCGCGGTAGCATTTCGTCTCGCATTGCGAGCGCATAAACTGCGGCGGCAATGATGATCGCGGATTTCTTAACGTCGTCCTCGATCACTCGTTCGTATGTATCGAGATTTGTGTGCCAAGTGTGAGTACCGTATTCGATAGGATCTTGCTGGACGCCAATGCCTGGCAAACCAGCCTGATTAAACGAGGTGTTGTCCGACCCGCCGAGGCCACGACTTCGGGTACTGATCACGCCAACAAATCCGTAATCCCCGAACGACGCCAGCGCTTCGCGTAAGATCGTCGCAGTCTCCGGCGGCCCAAATACCGACATTCCACGGGCACGTCCCGTCCCGCTGTCAATGTTGAAATATCCGTTGAACTTTCCAAAATCCGGGCCTGGGCTTTCGGCCGAACCGAAATGCCGTTTGACATAAGCTAGGGAACCGAGCAAGCCTTGTTCCTCGCCGCTCCAGAGCGCGACGCGAATCGTGCGACGCGGTTTAACATTCAGAGCTTTTAGAATTCGCGCCGCTTCCATCATAACGGCACAGCCGACCGCGTTGTCCGTCGCTCCTGTCGCCGAATGCCACGAATCCAGGTGCCCGCCAAGCATAATGACCTCGTCCTTTTTGTCAGTGCCGGGAATCTCGCCAACTGTGTTGTAGCTCGTCACGCCGTCGGGGACAAGACGGTTGCGAATGTCGAACTCGAGCTTGACCGGCGTCTTATTAGCGATAAGCCTCGTAATGCGGCCATAGTCTTCGTTTCGCATTACTACCGTCGGCACGACCTTTATGAGATCGTAAGTGTTGTTCGAAAATGCCCGGATCTGTCCGTGCTCACGACCGGCGTCGTTAATTCGCAAAGCAGCACCGTTCTGAACGAGAAACGCATTAAGCTGTTCCCCAACCTGCTGATTTGTTAAGGCGCCGGGTTTCGGCGTCAGCGGAGTTCCCTGGGGCGGCCCGAAAGGTGGCCCTTGCGGCTGCTGATTCGTAGGATCGAACCGCTTTTTGAGGACATCGTCCGCAAGGCGTTTTGCAGGCGGCTCTATCGTTACCGGCACAAATGCGGCTTTGCCAACGAGCACGATCTTGCCCGTGACCGAGGCTTTCACACTATCGAGATATGCCGTCAGCTCCTCCTGCGTCGGACGATCTGGCAGCACAATGTTTACCGCCTCCGATGTGACTACGCTCTTTGTCGATGGCGTCCACGCAACGACCTCAAAGGTCAGAGTATCCTGTACTGGTTTGATCATTAGCCCGATCGAACGCTCATTAACCCAACCCGGATGCCCGAATTCCCACGGCTCGATCGTTGCGTTGTCAAATCCCCACGACTGCATCTCGCGGGCTGCCCATTTCGCCGCATTTACGTGATTGGGCGAGCCTGTCAGCCGCGGGCCGTAGAGATCGGTCAGGTAATGCAGCGTATTCATGATCCGTGAGTTTTCCATTCCCTCTTTGCGAATGGCGGCGTTGATGTCGACCTGAGTCGCTGTCTGAGCGAGCAATGCTCCGGGAAAAATAAGTGATTGGAGAAGTAAGGCTAAAAACGCAAAATGAGCAATGTAGGGTCTTTTCATAAATTTAAGGCGCTGATACGGCAAGTCCGGGGTCCGGCCGTTGGTACATAATTGAAGTAAATAAAGTCTAGGTCCAAAATCCGACTAAGTCAAAATAGTTGTGCGCGCAGCGGTATACTGGCTCGGTGCCGCTAAGGTTTTGGGCTGAGCAACCGTACGGAGCGAGATGTCTTATTCAGCCCGATCTTTTTCCACTGGCGCAAAGTGCGTTTCCTCATTTGTTAGCGGCTCCAGCATCGGTTGCAGCTCTTCGTACGAAGTATTGGGGTCTAGCCATTTGTCGTAATCGTATTTGTGAATGACGACCGCCTGACGCTTTTTGACGTTGTGTATCTCGGCGAAAACATCATTCGGCTTTGTCGTAATTATGGCGCCGCAACGTCTGGTTTCGCCCTTGATCTGGCAATCCCGGGCGATCCCGCCGAATGCGAACACCGGTTCATCAAACCATATCTCGAATTTTTTCTTTGTCTTATCCTGCTGTTCCTGCCACTCGAATATGGCGGTAGCCGGCACCAGGATGCGATCTGTCTTGAATGCCGTCTTGAACATCTCCGCAAATCGCAAATTTTCGGCCTTTGCGTTTATCGCCTTTCGCCAAACTCCTTTGTAGTCAAAATCCTCGATCGTCCACCATACGTCTTCCGCCTTATGCTGGTTGTTTACCGCAAAGATCGGCGTGCCGGGAAAGATCTCGGGCCGCTTTTTCCAGCCATGGATGTCAAAATACTCATCCTGTTCGAGGAACGGCATCTGGTCAAACAACTCGCGCTGCTCCGCCGTCATTTTATAGCGTCCGCACATGTAATTACCGTACAACAAACAGCGGTCAGCTTTCAATTATCGTTTGAAATCATAAATGCGCGGACGACTGTCAGACAGTAAGCTGCGTGAAAACGGAAACGCACGAACTGGAAAGCAACTTCCAATTCGTGCGTTTTAAAGCCTGATCGTTGATTGACCCAACAATTAAGGCATTATTACGTCAAGCCGCGTCGCCGATGCGTAACCAGCCACTTTCCCGTCCTTGTCGATCAGATTGACCTGCGTGTAACCCTTTTCGGCTCCTTCCTGAAGCACTTTTTGAAGCAGTTCCTGGCGCCTTTCCCTCGAAAGACTATCCCACGACGGCAGCAACAGCCCATAAAATGTTTCGGAACTTATACGAGCCGTTTTCAGATGCTCTTTCAAGCTGGTGGTTTCGACGTCGACAACCCTTACACCTGTAGTAGGAACCTTTTCTATTACAAGATAATTTCCCCAAATGTAAACACCGATCGACGCCGCTATGAGTACAATTGCAACGCCCAGAAACCATTTATTTACTGAGAATGCGTTTTCTTTAATTCGGCTAAATCGCGACGACGTCCCGGTTACCGGTGTAGTTGGTGTCGCGGTGTTCTGTGCCGCTTCGAGTTCCTGCTCCCTGACTGCCTGCTCCGCGTCGGACGAAGTTTGCAAAACCTTACCAAGATCGAGAGTACGGCCGGCGGCCTCTGAAACGTCAAGGGCGTTCAGGTCGAAATATTTTAGATGAATGCTCTCGTCATCCATCTTTTTGCGTTCACGGCCGATAAGTGAGACATAGACATTGCCTATGCGAATGTTGGCTTCGATGGCCGCTGCCGTTACGCTTGGGGCAAAGAACAACTCGCTAATACTCTCCTTAAAGAGCCGCAGGCGGCTGAAGAAATCGCTCGCAACTAACTGGTCAAAGCTCGAAGCGTTTTCGGCCTCGATCGCCAAGTCGTCAAAGCTTAGAGACGTGAACACCACGTTTGATTCATCTTCGTCAGCCGTGTAAAGCGGGATACTCGACCATTCCTGATAGAGCTTTGTGATTTGCTCAAAAGACTCTGCGCGATCAAAAAGCGGAGTTCTTTTTTCACCGTCCGTGGGACGTGAAAAGAGTCTCGTAATAATGAAATCGAATTTGGCTCGGACCGATTCAGAGTACGGCAGATTCCGGTAGAAGCGTGCAAGGCCAAGCAGCGCCTGCGAGGAAAGGGCCGGACGAGAATTCTCGCAATATTGTCGCAGGCTCGAAACCTGAATATGGCAGTCACGTTCTGCCAACGCTGAGCACCAAGCCTCTGTCTCGCGCATCAACGCAAATTCAGCCTCTTGATGCTCGGTCGAATTTTCCTTTTCGACTACGTGCAAGAACAGGTTGAGCGCCTTTTTCGCGTTGAAGTCGTCGAACGTCTTAGGCAGAATCTTCATGTACTCGCGCTCGACGCCGGTCATGACATGCTCAACCATCTGAAGGCTCGAAACCTCAGCTACCGCACGTTTTTGAAAAAATTCTTTGTCGTACTTCGGCTTTTTGACAGGCGGCGCCAATTCGGCAACTTGAGACTCATAACTGTCGACGATCGGTGAATGTAGCGATTCAGCCTCAACTACGTCGGCGTTTACCTCTGGCGCTAAAGCAATTTCATTCGCAGCGGGTGCGGAGCCTTCCGGTTCCAGCGGGGCTTCAGCCGCCTGTTTTTCGCTTGCCTCATCTGGATCGGAATCAACTTTCGGAGCTAAAGCAGGGTCGAAACCCTCGAAACCGGTGGCATTATCCTTTGCGGTTTCGATGACGGTTTTTTCAAGCAGGTTCTCTTCTTGCAGTTCACCTACAAAGTCTTCGAAGACATTCATTTTTAAATACCTAAGGGGCGGGGCTCTGTCTTTTTGGGAGATCTAAGAGTCGTTAAGGCAGTATCTGTCGGACGCCGGTCGCGGTAACTTCGTATTGGTAAATCATGCCTTCGCTCGCAATATTACGGGTGGCAGTGATCGTAAATCCACTTTTCAGTTCCACGTTGGTGGGCACAGCGGGAACCATAGAGAGGACAAACTTTCCACGGTTAATATCGTTGCCGGATTGGGTGCCAATTCCGCTCGAAAGCATGTTGTTGACTTCGGAGAGCCTTCCAAAGCGGCTATTCTGCGAATAAAACATCCCCTGAGTTGAGGAGATCGTTCTCAGTGTTGCAAATGTGTTGCCGTTCTCTGCAGCCCGAATTCCCTTTTGCAGTGCCGGTACCGCGAGGGCCGCAATAACCCCAATGATCACAACCACGATTAGTAATTCAATAAGAGAAAATCCACGCTCGCCACTATTTTTCATCCTACACACCTCAATAGTTTTTCAGCCAGAGACCAAAAGTGACAGTTTTTGGCGCCCAGTCTTTGACAAGAAACGGCATCTTTCAACGTTCGATCGGCCCATGTATCAACATTTGTACCTATTTATGGGCATTTCAGCGTCAAAGCCACTCTCCCGAAATCAATATGTTGCAAAGATTATGCCAAGCCGAACGAAACTTATATCGGCTATTCTAGTGACTAGGGCGTATTTTATTGTTTATGGGTATTTGTTTTTTGTAAGATTTTTATTAAGCTATACGTTTTTATCGAAATATGTTAGATTGCAACCTCTCGGTCAGGAGCCGCACAATTTGAGCGCAATAATCGAACGAAACATTGAGACCTACGGGATCGGGAATTGGGGGACTGATTATTTTGGCGTTAACCGCAAAGGAAATCTTGTCGTCCACGCACCCGAAAATGAAAACCTGACCGCCGACGTAAAAGAGATCGTTGACGATTTGCGCAAACGTGGCGTAAATACACCGATCCTGTTGCGTTTCCCGCAGCTTATTTTTGGGCAGATACAGAAGCTCCAAA
The DNA here is from genome assembly GCA_036802885.1 of Pyrinomonadaceae bacterium. Taxonomy (GTDB): domain Bacteria; phylum Acidobacteriota; class Blastocatellia; order Pyrinomonadales; family Pyrinomonadaceae; genus OLB17. The sequence goes on along the minus strand of DAIRVI010000004.1, from coordinate 46,040 downwards.
CGGCATTTCGCAAATCGATAAAGGAATTCGGTTACGAGGGCGGCCATCTTTGTGTTTTCCCGATGAAAGTTAATTCTAACCGAGCGGTCATTGAGGAATACCTGCGTGAAGGGTCGCGCTACAATTTTGGCCTTGAGGCCGGGTCGAAAGCCGAGCTATACGCGGCCCTGGGACTCGAGCAGGCTAAGGAAAGCTTGCTCGTGCTTAACGGCTTTAAGGATCGCGATTTTATCCAACTTGCTTTTGCCGGTGCGTCAGCCGGAAAGAACGTCGTCATTGTTATTGAGAAACTCAGCGAGCTCGACCATACGCTCGACATTGCCGAAAAATTGTCCACTGAGAACCCTAACGCCGAACTTCCGTCGATCGGTGTTCGCGTAAAACTCTATTCAAAAGGCTCGGGCAAGTGGGAAAAGTCCGGTGGCGAAGCGGCAAAATTCGGTCTAACCACGACCGAGATCCTCGAAGTTATCCGCCGTTTGCAGGAGGCCGGTCGTATTGATATGCTTCGCCTGCTTCATTTTCACATTGGCTCACAGCTGACCGACATCAAACGGATCAAAAACGCGATGAAGGAAGCGGCACGCACGTACGCCAAGATCGTTAAGATGAAGATCCCGATCGAGTACCTCGATGTGGGCGGCGGTATGGCGGTCGACTACGACGGTTCGCGGACGTCATTCGAATCATCGGCGAATTACAACGCCCGCGAGTTCGCTAACGACGTTATTTATGTGATCAAAACCGTTTGCGATGACGAAAATGTGCGGCATCCGACGATCATCCAGGAATCGGGGCGATACTTGTCCGCCTATCACGCGATACTGGTGACAAACGTCCAGGATGAGATCGAGACAGTCGTCGAAAGCCTTATACCGATGGCAATGGACGCGAACGACCCGCAGATCGTGCACGAATTACATGACCTGAGGGAAACGATCAATGCCAAGAATTACCGTGAGTATTATCACGATGCGCTTGAGAACCGCGAAGAGCTCTTCACGATGTTCAATCTCGGCTTGATCTCATTGGAATCTAAGGGAAAGGGCGAAGTTCTGTTTTGGGATATATGTGAGAAAGCAGACCAATTCGCACAGCTAAAGAAATACGTTGCAGAGGAATTCGACGAACTGCGGCGACTGATGTGTGCGAAATACCTTGCAAATTTCTCGGTTTTTCGCTCAATGCCCGACAATTGGGCGCTCGAACAACTATTTCCCATCGTCCCCATACATAAACTCAACAAAAAGCCCTCAGAATATGCTACGCTTTGTGATATAACCTGCGATTCCGATGGTATTGTGGATAAATTCGTCGATCTGCACGACGTTAAGACCGTGCTGGAATTGCATAAGCTTGTCAAAAACGAGCCCTATTATTTAGCGATGATGCTCGTCGGTGCGTATCAGGAGGTTATGGGAAACAACCATAATCTGTTTGGCGTTCCGCACGAAGCCCATGTTTTTATTGGTGAAGACGGATTTATTATCAAAAAGGTTATTTACGGCGCAACGCTTGGCGATGCAGTTTCTTCGGTGAGATTTGAACCCGGCCAACTGCATGACACGTTTCGCAAATCGGTATTGCAGCGGATAAAGGAAGGGCGGCTCTCAAATACCGAAGGTAGCAAGGTTATAGAGTTTTACGAAGATCAGGTAGAAAGTTATACCTATCTTACGCCGAACGGCAAATAATTCGGCTAAGCGAAAAAATATTATTTAGTAATTTATTGGTGGAAAAACTATGGTAGCTCAAAAGAAGACAAAGGCCTCAAAATATTTGACCGTTCCGACTCGTCCGGTCCCGATCGATCGAGATCGCTCGGTTGCGGGCCTTTTAGAAAAAATGGAAGGAGCCGGATTCGGCGCTAAGCAACTTGCCGAAGCCCATCGAATCTGGCTCGATATGCTTGATGACAATTCGACGATCTATCTTTGCGGATCGGGAAACTTGATCACGTCGGGAATGCGTCGTCTGCTCGCTTATGTGGTCAAGAACCGCTTCGTAGATGTGATCGTTATGTCGGGAACGGTGCTCTATCACGACATTCACGAGATCCTCGGCCGCAATCATTATCAAGCGCATCCCAGCATGAATGATGATGAACTCGAAGCATCTGACGTCCTCAGGATCGGCGACGTGATTGCAAACCGCGAAGAATATCAAGAAGCCGACGAATGGATCGGCAGCGTGATCAACCAGCTTGAATTGAGCCGGTCATACTCGATACGCGAGTTTCTCCATCTGTTGGGTCGTGAGCTTTCAGAGATCGCACACGAAGACGGAATACTAACATCGGCGTTCAAATCGCGGATTCCGGTTTTCTGCCCTGACCTTCCGGGGTCGGAGCTTGCTATTGGCGTTGCGCGGGCAAAATTTGAGAAGAAGATTCAGATAATGTTCGACACCACTCAGGACACTATGGAGATGATGGCGATCGCGCACAAGACGCGGCATTCAGGCATTATTTCTCTCGGAAGTACGGGTAGTCAGAACGTGGTAAATGTCGCCGAGCTGGCGTCGTATATGACACGAACAACGCCGCGCGGACATAAATACGCAATCTCGATCACGACCGATTCAGCACCGTTGGATATACGTACACCCTCATACGGCGGCAGCCACACTTCCGTTTTCGGAAGACTGGTTCGAGGAGCGACAACAGCGTATGTGCCGAGCGATCCGTCAATTGCACTGCCGATGATCATTACGGCTCTATCGCAAACGGCTGCAAAGTTTATGAAAGGCCGAAAGCGCCCCACATTTAGCTTTTCGGGCCGTGAAATGCATATCGACGTTCCCTAATATAGACGTCGGCCGAATATGTCCGAATCCGAGAATCTGCCAATGAATTTCGGCGGTATTGACGAGGAGCAGTATTCCTCGTTAGATTCGGCGCGCGTCCTCGTACTGCCGGTTTCGTACGAAGGGACCGTCTCATACGGAACTGGAACCGGCGCCGGAGCGATGGCGATCATCGGGGCTTCGCGAAACATGGAGCTTTACGAGGAGGAAACCGATTCGGAAGTTTACAAGGTCGGCATCCATACCCTGCCCGAATTTACGCCTCGCGAAACGCCAGATGCGATGATGTCCGATCTATACGCGTACGCGTCGCGAATTCTCGAAACCGACAAGTTCCTTTGCATGATCGGTGGCGAACATTCAGTTTCGGCCCCGATAATAAAGGCCCACAACGAAAAATACGAAAATTTAAGCGTGCTCCAGATCGATGCCCATGCCGACCTTCGGGATTCGTACGACGGAACCGAGCATTCGCATGCGTCGATCATGGCTCGCGTAGTCAAAGATATGCAAATTCCGTCCGTCCAGGTCGGAATTCGTTCGATCTCGGGCGACGAGGCCCGTTCGCTGGCAGAAGGTCTGCCGACAAAAATATTTTGGGCGCGGGATATAGTTGGAAAAACGGATTGGATCGACGATGCTGTCGATTCGTTGACCGAAAATGTGTACTTGACCATCGACATTGATGGCCTGGACCCAAGCATCGTGCCCACAACAGGAACGCCGGAGCCAGGTGGATTAGGTTGGTATGAAACTTTAACTCTTATCCGTAAACTTGCTGAAAAGAAAAGGGTTGTGGGAATGGACTTGGTCGAATATTCTTACTTTGAAAACTACGATTCGCCGGCCTTTCTTTGTTCAAAGCTAATTTATAAATCGCTGGCTTATATTTTTCGCGGTGAAACGCCCACAGTTTCTCTTTGATCAAGGCCATATCGATTCTTGTTTGCAACTTTTTCAGAACAAGTTTCAGTCCGTAGTCGTAACATTATTGTCTTTTGAGGTAGGCATATTAGGGAGTAAAATCCCCGTAAGGCATTTTTTATATTGGAGTATCGTTTAATGAATAAAAGGAAGATTTTTGTCTTTGCGTTAATTTTGTCGGCTGTCATCATTTCCGGATGTAAAACCGGGCTTTTGGGCGGCGCAGAAGTGCCCGCAATGAACCAACCGCAGCAACCCGCGGCACCGGTTGTCGTGGACGGCGTGCGTACATCGTACTCGGATGTGGTAGATAAGACCTCGCCCGCTGTCGTACGTATTGAGGCGTCCCATAAGGAAAAAGCTCAGTCACAGGGACAATTCCCGGGCGGCGATTTTTTTCGTCAGTTCCAGATCCCACAGCAGAATCAACGCCCGCAGATCGAGCGCGGCCTTGGCTCGGGTGTCATCGTCGAGGCCGATGGAACGATATTGACCAACTTTCACGTCGTAGACGGCGCGGAGAAGATCACGGTGGCGATGAGCGATAACAAAACCTACGAAGCAAAGATCGTCGGCTCCGATCAACCGAGCGATCTGGCCGTAATAAAAATCGAGGGCAAGGATCTTCCCTTCCTGAAACTTGGCAATTCGGACAGCGTTAGAGTTGGTGACATTGTGCTTGCGATAGGCAATCCGCTCGGCATCGGACAAACCGTCACGGCCGGCATTATCTCGGCAAAAGGCCGCAGAACGGGTCTCAGCGACGGTAGTTTTGAAGATTTCTTACAAACCGATGCTCCGATAAATCGAGGTAATTCAGGCGGGGCTCTCGTAAATCTAAACGGAGAACTCATCGGTATAAATTCGCAGATCCTCTCAGGTGGCCCATCCGGCGGCAATATCGGTATCGCGTTCTCAATTCCATCGAATATGGCGAAATCGGTTATGGAGCAGCTTCTCAAAGATGGCAAGGTCCGACGCGGGATGCTCGGCATCAATATTCAAAACATTACCGACGACACGGCCAAAGCACTGGAGCTGAAAGAGAAAACCGGTATTATCGTCAGCAATGTCAAAAGCGGAAGCGCCGCGGAAAAGGCAGGCGTTAAGCGGGGCGACATTATCACGGCGATCAACGGCGAAAAACTTGAGGACAGCAATGTTCTTCGCAATAAGGTCGCCGGAACGCTGCCCGGAACCGAGATCACGCTAACCGTCGTTCGAGACGGAAAGGAGATGGAGTTGAAAGCAACGCTCGATGAATTTGACCTCGGTGATCTGAAAAAATCGAGTCCTGGTCAGGGCGATGACGAAAACGGAATCGGGCCGCAGAATCAGTCTGGGAAGCTCGGCCTCAGCCTCGAGCCAGTGTCGCCCCAGATCGCGAAACAATTAGGCTTAGAATCTGGCTCAGAGGGCCTTGTCGTAACGGATGTCGACCAGGACGGGGTCGCAGCCGAGGCGGGAATAACGCGAGGCGATGTCATACTTGAGATCAATCGAAAGCCCGTGAGTTCTATCGCCGATGTTAAATCAGCGCTGGACAGCGCTGGTGATAAACCGATCTTGTTGCTTATTACGCGCCGCGGACAGACAATCTATCTCACCGTAAAACCGGAATAGTCTGAGGGAACTGTATTTTGATTAATGCCGTCGGGAACACCTTTCTCGGCGGCATCTTTGTTTGAAAGCCTTTTTTGTGCTAAAAACTTGCGATATGTGGAACAAATTTTATCTCGCCTTTCTGGGTCTCTCGATAGCCGTAATGCTCTTTCTTACATACTATTCGTGGAGCTGGCTACAAAGTATCGGAATTCCCGCCGGAGCAGTTGCCGGATATGAATATCATTCGGATATCGCATGGTGGGCCCTGTGGTTATCGAGCTTAACATTGTTTGTGATTGGTAATGCAGTCCTTTGGGTTCATCGAAATGCGTGGGCTATGTGGGCGACATTTCTATTTTTTGCGGTCTTTGTCGTAATCAGATATTTCTGGCTAGATCAGGCTTTTTTCCATTTTAAGAAAGACAACGGACTCTTCGACGGCAGCTTTTCGGTGGGACCGTTTTTTGCAGTTTTCTTGATCATTCTCGCCGGCGTGATTGTATTTTCAAACCAGTTTCTCGTTACCCGTCTGCGCGCCAAGACCTATCCAGAAGCGGAACGATCAGAACTCGACTCTGTTGGCGAATGAGTCGTCGTTAGAATCAAAAACTCCCGGCTCGCAATGAACCGAGAGCTTTACATTTTGGTCGGGACGACAAGATTTCAACTTGATCGAAGGGCCTGCCCTTATCATTAATTTCGAGCGATAGAATGGGTTAAAACCGCGATCCTAGATAACTATCTGGATAACAAGATCGGCGGCCATCCCAAATTAACTATGCTTTCTTCCCATCATGTCGAGGCCGACCGCCGCGATGAGTATCGAGCCTTTGATGATGTCCTGCATAAAATCGCGGACGTTCAAGAGCGACATTCCGTTGTCGAGGCTCGCCATAATTAGTGCCCCGAGACAGGCTCCGAAGACCGTACCACGTCCGCCCATCAGAGATGCTCCGCCGATCACGCAGGCGGCGATGGCATCGAGCTCTTTGAGCACACCAGCATCGGGCGCGGCGCTGCCCACACGAGCTGTAAAGATCAGCGAGGCCACGCCGGTTAACGCGCCGAGCAGGGCGTAAACCTTGAGAATATTGCGCTTATTGTTGATACCCGAGAGACGTGCGGCGTCCGCGTTGCCGCCGATGGCGTAGAGATAGCGGCCGAAAACGGTCGAGTTCGTAAGGAAGCCGCCGACGAGCGCAACCGCAAGAAGAATGAGCACGGGAACCGGTACGCCTTGGTACGCATTCATTACGCCGATGAACGCGACGATGCCGCCGATCGGAATTATCGCTTTGAGCAGTTCAGCCGTGTAATTTGCTTCGCCGAGGCCATAGTCTTTTACGGAACGCGCCTTTCGATAAGCCATGAAAAGCACAAAAGCGGCCGCGACAACAGCAAGCGCCCAGCCGAAAACAGCGGGCAAATTCGCGTTGCCGATGGCTTTAAATGTTTCATCGGAGACTGGGATCGTATTACCGCCGAGCAGCCACTTCACAGCGCCTCGCCACGCGAGCAACCCGCCGAGTGTAACAATAAATGCCGGAATATTGAGATAGGCGGTCAACGTGCCGTGAAACAGACCTATCACCACGCCGACAACCATTGCCGCAACGATCGCCGCCGGTAGGCCGAATTCCAAAACTGTCATCCCATACGCCGCAATTCCGCCCGCAAACCCGAGCACCGAGCCGACCGAGAGATCTATATTTCCCGAAACGATCACCATGAGCATGCCGATCGCAATAATGCCTGTGACCGACATTTGAGTCATTAGATTCGACAAGTTGCGCGGCATCATAAAGACATAGTTTGTCGCCCAATGAAAATAAAGCCAGATCAGCCCAAGGACGGCGATCATAATATAGGCCCTCAGGGCCGTCGCGTTGATCTTAGTTTTCTCTTCTACGCTCATGTATTTTTTTGAGACCCGTTCCCTTCCTATCATATGCCACCAGTGGCCGCTGCCATCACTTTTTCCGGTGTAGCTTCGGCCCGTGTAAATTCGCCGGTTATCTTGCCTTCGTGGAGCACGATCACGCGATCGGAAAGCCCAAGCACCTCGGGCAATTCGCTCGAGACGAGCACGATCGCTAGGCCCTCTTGCGCGAGTTTATTTATCTCGGCATAAATCTCCTGTTTTGCTCCTACGTCGATGCCTCGTGTCGGTTCATCGAGAAAAAGTACCTTCGGATTTGTAAGGAGCCATTTGCCGAGGACGACCTTTTGCTGATTGCCGCCCGAAAGCGTGTTTGCGACGGTCATTGTTGAATTCGCCTTGATCCGCAAGCTAATCATCGGACCTTTTGCCGCGATCGTCTCACGCGTGCGATTTGTGATGATGCGACCCGAGATCGACCTGAGTCCGGCGAGCGTCATGTTGTCGAGTATCGTCTGTTCGAGTAACAGGCCAAACCGTTTGCGGTCCTCGGTAACAAACCCAACGCCATTAGCGATCGCTTCAGCGGGCGATGTGAAGTTTACGATTCGACCCTCGACCGAGATCTCACGCGTAAACTTGCCCGGCCACGCCCCGAAAACAGACATCAACAGCTCGCTCCGCCCGGCGCCCATTAGACCCGCGATCCCGAGAACCTCCCCTTTTCGAACGTCAAACGAAACATTGTCAACAACCTTTTTGTGAGGATCGTCGGGCGAATACGCGGTGAGTCCTCTTAAGCTCAGCGCGGCATCACCAAGCTCGTGTTTTGTCTCGGGGAAGATATCGCCGACCTCACGGCCAACCATCTCGGCAATTACGCCGTCCTTTGTGATCGCATTAGCCGCGTGCGTCGAGACCGTCCGACCGTCGCGAAGCACGGTGATCCGGTCGCTCATCGCAAAGACCTCATCGAGCTTGTGCGAGATGTAGATCATCCCCACGCGTTTAGCAATCAGATTCTTAAGTATCGTGAAGAGCGTCTCGACCTCACTCTCTGTGAGAGCTGCGGTCGGTTCGTCGAGCACGAGTATCTTTGCGTCCTGCGAAAGGGCCTTGGCGATCTCGACAAGTTGCTGCTGGCCGATGCCGAGGTTGCCGACCGGCGTCCGAGGGTCGATCGGTAAATGCAAGTCCTGTAATAACTTAGAAGCTCTGTGGTACAGCTCAGACCAATTGATAACGCCAAATCTCGACGGCTCTTTGCCAAGGAAAATATTCTCGCCGACCGTCAGTTCCTTAACCAGTGAGAGTTCCTGAAAGATGATCGCAATGCCGGCCGCTTCGCTATCGCGGATGCCGCTAAAGTGGCGGACGGTGTCGTCGACCAGTATCTCGCCCTCAAATGTCCCTTCCGGATAGACGCCCGAGAGCACTTTCATCAGCGTCGATTTGCCCGCGCCGTTCTCGCCGACGAGCGAATGAAATTCTCCAGCTTCGAGCGTAAAGCTGACGCCGTCGAGCGCTCTGACGCCCGGGAATTCCTTGACGATGTTACGCATTTCGAGTAAAGGCATATTTGATCAATCCTGCTGTGCTCGTCCAAAAGGCGCCCGGTCGCAAAACGTTATCATCGAAACTGCGCGAAACCACGTTAGGGTCAGCGACAGCGAGAGCTATTCTCAATTTCCCATCTTTGCCTGCAAAAAGGAATCGATCGCTTTTCGCATACAATCCGATATCTTGGTTGTACCACTATCGAACACATTAAAACCACCGTCCCATTCCCACCAGGCGTTTGGAATTTGTAGTTTTGCGAATGATGAATAGACAACCTCTGCGTACCGGCAACGGTCTTCCGGGGTCGCAAATTTACCAAATGAGCCGAATTCGCCGACAAAGATCGGTACCTTGTTCTTGATAGACCAGTCTTTGGCAGCTTTTAGATCCTTGAACATTTTTTCGGCCCTCGAATCCTCGCCGTAAGTCCTTATCAGAGTCTCGGTCCATTGTCCCCTGGCGGCCTCTGGCGTTTTGATCTTATTCTCCTTCACCGCGGGAAAGGGAACGTACTTCACATCCTCGATATCCCCAACCCCTGCCCAGACAGCTCCCTGATGCGTAAAGAGAAAAGGATCGTAGTAGTGAAAAGTGTAGATGATGTTTGGATCCTTGAACGGTTTGGAATTGATCATTGCCTGACGTCCGTTCCATTCCTCAAACCCGACGATCAACGTGTGGTTCGGCGCAATTTCGCGGACATACTTTATTAGGATGTCGGCCTGCCAGCGCCACGCTTCGGCGGAAACCTTGTTTGGCTCGTTCCTTAACTCAAAAAACACCCGTTCCGGATCGGTCTTTCTGTACCTCTCCGCAATTCGGATCCAAAGATTCAGAACGCGTTCCGGGCTCTCTGCCTCTGGGATCGAGCGGTCGAACTCGGTGTGATGCAGATCGATGATAACGTTCAGACCATTCCCGAGCGCCCATTTAACGAACGAATCAGCCATCTCGGGACCCTTGGGGTTGTCCCACTGGTAAGGCTGCTTCAGTTCCATCCAGGCGCTAAAGCAAATCGGTATTCGCACCGTTTTGAATCCCGCCTTGGCGATATCGGCGAACATGCTCTCACGTTTTGCGGCTTCTTCGGGCTTTGCGAAATCCGAAAAATGCTTATCCTTTGTCCCGAGCCACCAGTTATCGAGGTACGAGATGTTCATCCCGACACCTAGTCGCTCGGATCGCTTCTGAGCAATGCTCTGCGGAAGCGCGACCTGGGGAGCCGCGATCAAGATCATCAGAAACAGCAGCGATCCTAAGATCTTCTTAATGAACATCGAATCACCTCGAAAACTACAGGTCGAGCCGCATAAGCAAACGCGCTATTTATTTGAGCGTAAATTTTCCGCTCAGACCGCCCACCATAACCGTAAAATCACCAGGCTCGACCACCGGTCTGTTGTCGATTCCAATGAACGACAGGTCGTCACGGCCCAGTTTGAATGTCAGTGTCCTGCTCTTTCCCGGATCAAGCGATATTTTCGCAAAACGCTTAACACGTTTTCCGGCGGGTGAAAGCGAAGCGACTTCGTCACGTAAATAGAGAATGACGGTCTCCTTACCGCTCCTGCTCCCCGTGTTCTTTACGTCTACGCTGACTCTCATTTCGCCGTTCATCGCCATCGAGTCAGAGGATAACTTCAGATTGCTATAGGCGAATGAGGTGTAGCTCAGGCCAGACCCGAAATCGAATTGCGGTTTGTTTGCCGCATTACCAAAACTGGTTTCCTCCGTCTCAAACAACTTATGATCGTACATGATCAGATTGTTCGGGTTCCGCGGATACGTGAACGGCAGCTTGCCGTTCGGATTGTAATCGCCAAAGAGCACATCCGCGACGGCCCGGCCACCCTCGTTACCCGGATTGAGGGCGAGTAGAATACCAGATACCTTGTCGGCTATCCGATTGATGACTCGCGGACGCCCCTCGACCAACACCAAAACTACCGGTTTGCCGGTAGCGATGATCGCTTCGGCAAATTTCAACTGTGTCTCCGGGAGAGTTAGATCGGTTATGCTCCCAGGAGTCTCGGTGTATGAACCCTCTCCAAGGCAAAGCACGACGACATCCGAATTCTTCGCCGCATCGACCGCTTTCTTTACATCCACCTCGACATCGACGTCCGTCGGCGTCGTCGCTGCCGGAGAATTTGGGGCACGGGTTATGCGGGTGCCCTGGACGAATTCGAAGTTGCTGCTTCCGACCTTCGCCTCGACGGCGGCCCGGATAGTCATTTTATTTTTCGGGTAAAGCGATTCTTCTGACCCTTGCCAAACCCAGGTCCATCCATTATTTAGTGAGATCAGCGAATCGGATGTCGGCCCGGTCACGAGAACCTTTTTATCCTTAGACAGCGGCAAACCAGCCTTGTCGTTCTTTAACAAAACAATCGATTCGCGGGCAGCTTGTAAGCTCGCATCGACATACTCGGCTTTTCCAAAATTACCCTTGACGGCCGGATCGGGCATCGGTTTCTCGAACAAACCAAGCTGGAATTTTACTCTCAAAATACGTCTGACCGCGTCGTCGATCCTTGCCATGGCGACTTTCTTCTCTTTGACAAGCTCGATCAAGTTGTCCGTAAATGAGTATTTGTACGGAACCATACTCATATCGATCCCCGCATTGACGGCCATCATCGTCGCTTCTTTTTCGTCCTTTGCGACTTTCCACTGCGTGACGAGCTTAATAATGTCCTCCCAGTCGGAGACAATAAAACCGTCGAAACCAAGTTCGTTTTTCAACACGTCGGTCATCAGGTATTTATTGATATGGCCGGGGACACCGTTGATCTCCGCCGAATTGATCATCACTGTTCGTCCGCCGGCTTTGACCGCTACCTCAAAGGTCGGTAAGAAATACTCACGCAGATAGTTTTCAGGGATCCAGGCCGGCGTCCGATCGCGGCCCGTGAGCGGGAGACTGTATCCCACATAGTGTTTCAGGCTCGATGCGACGTGCTTATCGCTGCTTAGGTCATCGCCTTCCAGCCCACGGACGAACGCCGCGCCCATAACCTTGGCAAGATAGGGGTCTTCGCCAAAAGTCTCCCAAAACCGCGGCCAAACGGGTTGCCGGCCAATATCGAGAACGGGGGAAAAACTCCACGGAATTGCAGCCGCCCGGGTCTCCATTGCCGTGATTTCCGCACCCGTTTGCATCAATGCCGGATTCCAGGTTGCGGCCATTCCGATCTGCTGGGGAAAGATCGTTCCCCCTTTGATAAAGTTTGCACCATGGATCGAGTCGATACCGTAGATGTTCGGGATCTTTAGTCGACTCTTTGCCGAGGCCGCTTGGATTGCTCCGATGATCTCCCACCATTTTTCCACCGGCAAAGCCTGTCCGGGAACATTCAAGATCGAGCCGACATTATATTGAACAATTGCCTTTTCGAGTTTCACCGGATCAATCTTTACATTCGAGCCTTCTCCCGACGTGATCTGTCCGATCTCGAGCTGCGTCATTTGACCGACCTTTTCCTCGACGGTCATTCGGCTTAGCAGAGCTTCGATCTCCTTTGAACGGTCGACTCGCGGCTTAGAGAGTCGCGTTGCCTTTTGCAGAAAGGCCGCACTATCAAAAAAATCGGTACCGGTCGAGTCCGTCAAACCAGGTCCGCTCTGGGCGAGACTTTGTTGTGGTAGCAGGCAAAAGGTCTGAAGACAAATGGCGATTAGAAGAAAAAGAGTTATCCGTTTCATTGAATTAAATTGTCCTTGGCGAAAATATTGAAATCCTATTCTATTTTATCTTTTGCCAGTCTTCAAGAAACAACGGTTCGTAAGCCGCTATTTTCGCGATTTTTTTATGACATTATCCATCAAACAAGTAGTTTCTTTGCATTTAAAGCGAATTCGATCCCACCTCCTGCTGACGTTGTCAGGAACACATAACTCGTCACATTCGGGTATTTGCGACCAAAAGGCTAACCCAAGACCGCTTTTCGTGTATATTTTTAATCAAGGTAACATAATCGACGGAGGCAAATTCCAACGGATAAGGTCGGAAAATACAGCCATGAAATATCGTGAATTAGGCAGAACGGGATACAAAGTCTCGGAGGTTAGCTTTGGGGCCTGGGCAATCGGCGGAACATGGGGCTCTGTAACGGACGACGAGTCGATTGCTGCTCTTCACAGTGCCCTGGACTGTGGCATAAATTTCTTTGATACCGCCGATGTATACGGCGACGGTCACAGTGAGAGACTGTTGGCGAGATTGAAACGTGAACGCAATGAAGGCGATATTTTGATAGCAAGCAAGGCCGGGCGCCGCTTGCCGTCTCAAACGGTCGAGGGATACAGTCGAGAAAATCTGACGTCGTTCATTGACCGAAGCTTACAGAACCTCGAAACGGACTCTATCGATCTGCTTCAGCTTCATTGTCCGCCGCAGGACGCCTACTATCACCCTGAGTTATTCGGCTTGATGGACGATCTTGTCAGAGACGGCAAGATCCGTTATTACGGTGTTAGTGTCGAAAGGGTAGAAGAAGCACTAAAAGCGATCGAATACCCGAATGTTCAGTCTGTGCAGATCATTTTCAATATGTTTCGCCAGCGTCCGGCCGATGTATTCTTTGATCTGGCGAAACAGAAAAAAGTTGGGATCATCGCCCGCGTCCCGCTCTCTTCAGGTATGCTCACCGGCAAGATCACGGCAGAATCGACGTTCGGAACTGACGATCACCGGAACTTTAACCGGCACGGCGACGCTTTTGACGTTGGCGAGACATTTTCGGGCGTCGATTTCGACACCGGATTAGAGGCCGTCGAGGAACTGCGTCAGCTTTTGCCCGATGGAATGACAATGGCACAATTCGCCCTTCGGTGGATCCTGATGCACGATGCTGTCACTTGCACTATCCCGGGAGCGAAGAGGCCGTCACAGGTCGAAGACAACGCAGCCTCGGCCGATCTTCCAGAACTTTCTGCCGATACGATGGCCGCTGTCACCCAACTGTACGAGAGCAAGATCAGTCCGCTCGTTCATCATTATTGGTAGTGACTTGAGGAGCATCAATTCTCGGGGAAATTGGTGTAGAATGAGAGAATAAGATATCCCAATCGGAGAAAACTATGCAAATTATCAAACGCTATGCAACCTATTTCATATTTGCGGTCGCTTTCATCGTGCCGTTGTGCCTAACGGCTAATGGACAGAGCAAGCGAAATTATGAGGTTCTCGCAGAATCGGCACTGGCAAAGGTCGTGCCGACCAGCTTTTACTTCGCCGGTCAGAGTGCCGAAACACAGATGCGCAATGCCGCCGCTGCCCAAATTGGCCGGGACCGGTTTGTTATTGCAGGACTAGTCGATACGTCGGGTTACTCGACCGAGATCAGCGGTAAGTATGAGGGGTTTCTAATTACGGATTCCCCGATAAACGTTGGCGGTAAGCCTCTTGGCACTGGTGCATATGGCTTTGGATTTTCCAAGGAAGGAAAACTGAATATCTTCGATTTGAGCAGCAAACAGATCCTTTCGGCACCAGCGAAGTTTGATGATGGCGTGAGGAGGCCGCGACCGTTGGAAATGGTCCGGGCCGATAACGGAGTAAAACTGTATAAGGGAAAAAGCTTTGTTTTGATATCACCTCGATAGTCGACTCGGCAACGAGAGTCCAACCCGTTTACATAAACGAGCGGTGGCAGTTCGCCGCATCGTTCGGGAGATAAGAACCTTGTGTATGAACCCGGCCAATGCCTAACGGTTCATCCTCTGAGCAGTTTCTTGAAGCTCAGAGCTTAGTCGAATTAAACGTTCCAAGTCGGCCTTCGCTTCGACGGCACTTTTAGCACTGATTATTTGAGTCTTTGTAAATAACGGATTGCCAACAAAAACGGCTAACGTACCATCAAGCTCAATGATCAGATCTCTCACGCTCTTTGGTTCTCTGGATTCGGGGCCCTTACTGTCATCCGTTGCGTCGGTTATGCCAAAGAAATTAGCTCTGAGCCGAGTTGCCCTCTTTTTCATCTCTAACGCCCGATCACCAATTTTTTCGTAGTCTATCTTCGCCCCTGTTTCATATGCTTTCACGATCGCTGTCTGAAGTTTTTGAATGTTTTCAAAGTCATCTGTGATAGCCGCAAATTTGAATGAACTAAAATTTGGGGCTTCGGTACGATCTGGCTCATTCGCTTTTCTCTTAGTACGCTCAAACTCTATCGAACGCATCCTGATCGAAGTGCTGTCTCGGATCTCGGCATCGGTGACGGGCACAGGAGATACTTGAGCCGAAATCGAGACGGTTAGAACAATTAAGCCGAATATAACGATGAACATGATCTTCATCCCTGGCAACCTCCCAAGCAGGATCGTCTTCGCGAATCAGCCATGACGCTTATTTTAATCTCTTTGCCTCGGCGGCCAGTTTTTCACTAAGGTGCACAATATTGATCAAGTCGGTCCGAGTGCTTACTGCAACATCAGGTTCGATTACCTTGATATTCGCAAAGAGCTTACTCGCAACAAAGCGGCCTATTGCATTGTCCAGTTCTACAATTAGATCTGGCAGACTTTTTGGTGTTCCAGCCTTCTCTTCAGCCTCTTGATCCGGAGCTGGTTGCCCTTTCTTCTCAGTTGATACTGCAAAGAGATTTGAGTCGAGTTGCTTGGCCCTTTCGCTTACGTCCTCAGCCGACGATTCAATCAAAGCATAGTCAATTGTCTTGCCCATTGTATAGGCCTTAATGATCGCAGCCTGGGAAATCTGGATACCCTCGAAGTCCTCTTTTATCCGGGGGAATTTAGCCGAGATCTGTTTGTTTATCGGAGCGAACTGGGTCGCCTCGGCTTTTTTCAATTCCTGTTTCGCGCGTTCCAGTTCAACCGACCGCGCTTTGATCCCATCATCGGCCAAGTTCTTATCGCCGCCTCCGGGCGGAGTCCCTGCCCCTGCCGGCGCTCCCTGACCAAAAACACTGGAAAACGCCGAAGCTGCGAGTATTAGGAAAACTGAGAGCGTAATTTTTAGCATGTCATTTACCCCAACTCTAAAATCGATCCATGGATTAAAGTGTATCCCCAACTACCAAATTTGCGTAATAGAGCCTCGTCGAATGAGTCAGAAAAAGTCAATTGCTCCGATAAGTCGTGGTCGCCAAGATGCCCTTTCCTTGAGCGATGGTGATAATCAAGTTTGGCCGGACACTGTCGACCTGCTCGACCTGTCCGTCAGCCCAGCGAACCGCGACCGATTCGATATTTTCGCCAGTTCCAAGCCCGAAATGAAGCCGAAAGTCGTTTTGCGACAGATAACTCGCTCCGGCTTGCACTTCCTGGATCATTGAGCGCTTATTAGTTCTGAGTATCACTCGGGACCCGATAGCATCTCGATTTTTACCGTTTTGGATCAGTTTGAAGGTAATTCTCTTGTTTTGATTTTCGGTCGAATTCATCAAAACACTTGGCTTATCGCCCAAGTTAGTGACAATGACGTCGATCAACCCGTCATTATTTATATCGCCAAAAGCAGCACCGCGACTAGAGAACAGAGAAAGATCTCGTAAACCCGACGCCTTTGAGATTTCCTCAAACTTTCCGCTGCCGAGATTTCGATGAAGTAAAAACGGCTGGCGAAAGCCGGTTACGGTATCACTCTTGGCATATTCCATTTGCGGATATACGTGCCCATTGGCCACAAAAAGGTCGAACCAGCCGTCATTGTCAAAATCGACAAAAGAAGTTCCCCAACCGACGAGCGGCCGGGCCGGTTGTGCGACTCCGGCAAAAGCCGACATATCAAGAAAACCTTTGGTGCCAGAACTTCGATACAGCGTGTTTTGTTCGTTCTCAAAATTGGTGACAAAGATGTCCAGACCCCCATCGTTGTCGTAGTCACCGATAGCGACGCCCATCGAACCCTGCTCGTCGCCCGTCCCGCTGTAGCTTGTGCCAGTTTCAAAGCTAACGTCGGAAAAAGTTCCGTTCTTATTGTTTCTATAAAGATAATTAGGCGAAGAATCGTTAGCAACATACAGGTCCGGCCAGCCGTCATTGTTGTAGTCGGCAAACACCACACCAAGGCCGTAATATTTCGCCTTGTCCGAAACGCCGATCTTGTCCGAGATCTCCTCAAAGGTTCCGTCGCCCTTGTTCCTGAAGAAGTAATCCCGCTCCCCAGGTAATCCACGCGGCCCGCACTGAACTCGTATCCCTTTGTACGAACACGTTTGAGAACTTCCGAAAACGGGCAAATTGTTAAGATCAAGTGAAACATAACCTGCGACAAAAACGTCGAGGTCTCCGTCACGGTCATAATCAGCCCAAGCCGCTCCGGTCTGAAAACCGATTCCGCGTAAACCCGATCTTTCGGTTACGTCCTCATACCGGCAATTTCCTTTTCCGCGATAGAGTGCGTTTCCCTCGAAACCTGTAGCAAACAGATCAAGTGTACCGTCGCCGTCAACGTCAACCGCCGTAACGCCCATTCCCCATCCTTTTCGCGTTAGATTTGCCGTCCAGGTAATGTTCTCAAATCTCGGGGTTTTCGAATTTGCCCCATCGACCTGACGGTAAAGTGTGAGGAACGGATCGCCGCCCTTTTTGAAATTATCAACCGATGAACCGTTGATCGTCGCGACATCCAAAAATCCGTCACCGTCGCAATCAAAAACCGCGCCGCCGCCGCTCATTGATTCGATTATGTAGCGATTCTCCGCCGTCGAAATGTGAGTGACGTTTAATCCGCTCTGGGCCGAAATATCCTTGAATGAAATGGCCGGCGCTTGCGCCGCTGCGGCGATCTCGGCAAAGGCAACTAAGATTGTTAAGAGAACGAAACGCATGGACTAAGCCTTGATCTACTTCTTCGTTTTCGGACGGATCTTTTCGAACGGCACGATCCCTTCGCCCTCAAGGATCCCATGAAATTTATCTATCTCGACATCCTTGAGCGTTTCGACTTTGCCTGAGTTCCAGCGAATCTCGATCGAATCGATCTTGGTTGCTTTTCCGAGGCCGAAATGAACACGCAGATCGTTTTGCGATAAATAGCTGCCACCGCTGCGAATCTCCTCGGTCTGCACTACATTTCCGGTGGTCAGCTTAATTCGTGCGCCGATCGCCAGGGGATTACCTTGCTTGGCAGCCAACTCCAGCGTCACCCAGTGATTGGCTTTGTCCCCCATATTTCTCAGGATCATCGGCGTGCTGTCCAGGTCCTCAACAACCACGTCGATCTGCCCGTCGTTATCCAGATCGCCAAACGCAGCGCCGCGCGAAACGCGGAGTTCTGAAAGCGCAGATCCGCCTTGGGTCGTGGCATTGCAAAAGGTTCCGTTCCCCTGATTCATAAACAACAACTTGCTCTGCCTGTACTTCGCCGACGAAAATGCCTGATCCATCTGAGGATAAACGTGGCCGTTCACAACCAAAAGATCGAGCCAGGTATCATTATCCAGATCAAAGAATCCGGTGCCCCAACCGACGAATGGACGGGTTGCCTGGGCGATTTTTGCTTCAAATGAGGCATCTGTAAAGTCATAATTCCCGTTGTTTCTGTAGAGCGTGTTGTACTCGTCCATGAAGTTGGTGGTATAGATAGCAAATTTTCCGGTGTGCAGATAATCGCCGACCGCAACACCCATTGACCCCTGTTCCGAACCGTCTCCGCTGACGGCTGTACCGGAGACAAGGCTTTCGTCTTTCCAGCCGCCCTTTCCGTCGTTTCTGTAAAGGAAGTTTGGAGTTGAGTCATTGGCGACATAAATATCCAGATTTCCTGTGTTGCCAAAATCCGAAAAAACGGGCTGCATCCCGTAAAATCCCTGAGGGTCATCCATACCAAATTTTTTGGACATTTCGGTAAAGGTTCCGTCGCCGTTATTGCGGAAAAAACTGTCGCCGCTCCCTTTTAATCCGCGCGGACCGCACTGAACATCGAGTCCGCGGAATTTACATGTCGGCAGCGATCCGAATGCAGGCATGTCATCGAACTTAAAATCGACGTAATTCACGACCATCAGATCTAAATAACCGTCTTTGTCGTAATCGCCGAAGGCAGCACCCGCCGACCAACGACCGTCTGCCACGCCCGCCCTTTTTGTGACGTCTGTAAAAGTCCCGTCACCGTTATTCTTATAGAGAACATTGCCGCCCATACACGTGATGTACATGTCGGGAAATCCGTCATTGTTGTAATCGGCAACCGCCCCGCCCATCGCAAAACCCGGGAATCCGACTCCGGCTTTGTCAGTCACATCATTGAACGTTCCGTTCCCGTTGTTGCGGTAGAGAAGGCTCTTCGATCTCTCTTTCTTCAGCACCATTTCAACCGTCGGCGCATTGGTAAAATAGATGTCCTGCCAGCCGTCGCGATCGAAATCGATCAACAAAACCCCTCCGCTCATCGATTCAACGATGTATTTTTTTTCAGGTGCAGAGGTATGTACGAAACTGATACCGGTCTTTGGATATATGTCGACCAATTGGGGCACGGTCCGATCTTTACACACATCACTCTGCGCGTTAGCGATTTGACCAAACAAAATTCCGGCCAAAGCTAACGCTGCATAAAATTTCCCCGATATTATTGCCATTTCTCTTAGATCTCCGGCGTTTTTGTCTTCACATTCCTTCTTTCTTCGGATTTCGCAACTTCTGAAATATCTCAAGATGTTTTTTTCCGAGTTCGCTTTCGCCGAGAATATTATAAAGCCGGCTTAATTGGAAATGAGTTTCGGCATCTGCCGGACTTAAGCGAACAGCCTTTTCCAATAGTGGGCGTGCCTTTGCTTCGGCTCCGGTCTGCAAATAAACCGTGCCCAACTCGCGTAGAGCTGCTGTGTAATCGGGAGAAAGTCTGACGGTTTGCTCAAAATACTCCGCCGCTTTGGCGAAATCACCTTCGGTTTTATATGAAAGGCCGAGCTGAAAGGCGGCTTCAAACGTTTTTGGATCGATCGTCAAACATTTCTGCAGCTGCCGTCGGGCAGCCGACATTTTGTTATTCTGCGCCGAGTAAGCCAGTCCTAATGCCAGGCACCCTCTGGGATCGTCAGGCCGAGATTCTACGTACTTTGACAAAGCCTCTTCGGCCTTTTGCAAATTATCGGTTTGCAACGCCGCAATGCCGTAAAGATACGAATACTCCGGATTTTCGGGTTTTAATACCAATAACTTCTCCGCGGCCTTAACCGCCCTGCCTGCCTGCCCCACACGTAGGGCCGCGATCACGTACTGAGCCAGCGTCCCAGCGTTATTTGAATTCAAAGTCAGTGATCTTTCCAGGGATTCGTATGCAGCCTGATGTTTGCCTTCTCCCGTCTCGAGCAAAGATCTGGTAAAGAACAACTCGGCAGAATCGGGACGGATCTTCTCTGCTCTGGTCAAATGGATTTTGGCCGCCGTTAAAATTCCTAAAGAGATTTCGGATTTGGCGAGCAGAAACAAACCATCAAAATTATTCGGCGAGCCTGCGATGACCCGATTTGTGATCTCAATAGACTCTTTATAGAATCCGCCGCTAAACAACATTTCAGCAAATTCGACCGCGATGGCTGGATTTTGCCGGGCCTGAATTCTGGCGAGCGGCATGAGCAGTACAAGTTCCTTTTTATTGCCCGCCTGTAAATAACAATTTGCGCGCAGCGGCAAAGCGTCCGCCTTTTTTATTTTAATTGGAAGCCTATCCGCCAATCGTGTCGCGGTCGAGCAATCGCCAATACGCGTGTAAAGTCTGGCTACCTCCAATCTGATGGCGCTGTCGGAGAGGTCATTTTCGGCAAAGCGACTCAAAACGCCTCGTAGCTCGTCGGCGTCGCCCAACTGAAACGCACAATGAGCGAGGGTCAATTTCGCCTTAAGCAGACCCGGATCAAGCGACAGGGCTTTGTTAGCCACGGACCTCGCCTCGCCCACCCGACCTTGCTTAAGCCTCAACTTTGCTAAAAGGGAAAAGCCTTTTGCATCGGCCGGGTTGGCAATCACGTAGCCGAATAGATCGCGTTCAACCTCTGAAAGCTTTCCGAGATCTATCGATCTCTCGAAATTCGCCAAAATGACGTGGTTGTCAGCTGTCTTCTGGGCCGCAATACCGACCGACAAAAAAGCAGCTAACAGCAAAAGTTTTGCCAGATCATTGCGGATTTTTTTCATTGCTCCCCATTGGCGAATCAGCTTTTCGACTGGCAGCTTTCAGTTCCTGATAACGTTTAAGAGCGCGCTCCGCGTCCTCTTTGCGTTCAGCCTTCCGGTAAGCGATGCTGAGCTGGTAATGGATATAATCCTTTTTATCGTCAGAGTTGACGGCGATCTCAAGTTGCTCAATTGCTTTGGTTGTTTCGCCTTTTTCGAGATAAATTTTGCCGAGCTGGTAACGCGCATCCGCGTAATCGTATTTCAGAGATATCGCTTCTTCGAACAGCGAAACAGCTCGTGCGGTTTCAACTTTTCTTTCGATCAAGGTCAGCGCGAGGTGATACTTTGACAAAAAATCGGCCGGATTGATCTCCAGCTCACTCGCAAAGGCCTTCTCGGCCTCGCCATAACGATTAAGTCTGATCAGGCTCTGGCCCATGAAATAGTTTGCTTTTGCAAGATTTGGATTTAGCGAAACGACTTGTCGAAACTCCTTGACCGCCCGATCATAACTGCCCAACATCATAAATCCTTGTGCAGCATAAAAAAGCGTTTCCGAGTTATTTTGGGACGAGTCGGCAATTCGCCCGAAAATCGTCGCCGCTGACTGCTCCTGCTTTGACTGGATCAGCGAGATCCCATAAAAATAAGCAAGTTCCGCATCGGACGAAAAGGTTGCTTCGATAGGCTTCAGCGTCTCAACCGCCATGGCATAATCTTGAGTAAAGTAATAACTTACGCCCAACATTCGCCTGACCAAAGTATCATTCGGGGTGCTTTTAAGCTGGCGCGAAAGCGGGTTGACAGCCTTATCAAAGCGTGCCGCACGAAAACTGACGATCCCCCAATTCCTGTTCAACGCGGGTAGATCGGAGTTCCACTTGGCGGCAGACTCAAATTTTACCAGAGCATCGTCAGTCTGCCCGTTGCGCACCGCGATCACGCCCAAATTATGGTAAGCCTCGGCCAGGATCCCGCTCAGATAGGCTTTGAATTTGTCGAGTTCGGCCACCTTTTCGGGCGGTAGACTAACTTTGCCCTCAGCTGGATTTTCGGTTTTGTTTTTGCCCTTTACGACTTTCCCAAGGATCTGGTTTATTTCGTCGCGCGCAGTCTGGATGGATCTTTCCTGCAATTCCCGGGCAATTTTTAACTCCTTTTCACCTTCCTCTTTACGCCCAGTTCTTACCAATAAACGGCCAAGCAAAAAGTGAGTTCGGCGGGACTGAGCGACGCTATCAGGCTCTCTCTGCTCCAGAAGCACCGTCTGGCGAAGATTCTTTTCTGCCTCAACCAGATCGCCAGTCTCTATTTGCGACTGGGCCAAAAACAGATAGGCTTCGCTCTTTTGGGAATTAATCTGGATAGCCTTTTTTAAGAATTTAATGGCCTTTTCATGACTGTTTTCGGATGTAGCAACAACTCCAACGAAAAACGTCGAATAAAAATCTTCCGGACTGAGTTTAAGCTCTTCCTCAAAAGCTGTTCCTGCTTCCGCTAACCTCTCGCTCCCGGCATGAAGCAATATGAAATATCCCAAAAGAAAGTTTGCCCGCGGATGTTTTGAGTCAATCGCTAAGGCTCTCTTGATCTCGCGTTCGGTCTCGGCAGGATAATTGGTCTTCTCATAATTCTGAGCAAACATGATGTGGAGAGCGGCGCTTGGTTTCTTAGCCGCCAGCAGAATCTCATCGTACAAGAGCTTTGCCCGTTCAAGCTGCCTCAGATTGAGATACGTTAGACCCAGTGCATTGGCGACTTCAAAATCAGGCGCGGCCTTAAATGCCTTTTCTAAAGACGGAAGTGCCGATTTATAGTCTTCTTTTGTAAAGTATATGTTCCCTAGAATGTAGTGTCCGTATGTGAAATCAGGATCAATCGCAATTGATTTTCGGGCCTCTTCGACCGCTTTATCCATCTGATCCTGCCGCATATATGCAACGGCTAAATTGATCCGACTCGATGCAGTGTCAGCAAAAGCCAAGGATTCACCGATGGTTCTTACGGCCTCTGCATAATTTCCTTCTTCAATAGCAATGTTACCGACCCTTTGGAGCGCGATTGCCAGAATGGCACGGTTTTCGATTGCCGCGTTGAGCAGGTCATCTGCGATCTGATAGCTCTCAGCAGCACTCAACCGCTTTAGCAACTCATCTTTGGCTTGGTCGTTTGGATTCGGATTCTTACTAACGGGGTTGATGTTTTGGGCGGTAACGCTGAAAGCAAAAACAAAAAGAACGAACAAAATTACTTTACCCACTTTCATGAACAACAACTTCTTTGAACGGACTAATATAAAAACAAGTATAGCAAAAAATAAAAGGGGCAAGAAGATTTTCGCCTTTCGGCTATTATCTCCTTGCCCCTGCAAACCCATTAAAGCTTAGAAATAAAACTTAATGGCGTATTGAATTTCCCTTGGCCCTCTGGTGCCGTTCGCTACACCAAAGTTACCATTGATCGAATTACTGAGCGCCGTTATCGTATTGTTTGCCGGAGTACACACAGCTCCCCCGCAAGTGGCAATCCCACCATAGAAGATCGTGGGCAGACCGCCCGCGAAATTTGTGGTATTGAACGCATTGAACATCTCAAGACGGAATTGTATTCTCGCCGCTTCACCAATGGCCCCGGTCAACCATCCCGGTGCGAAATTCTTGTAGACCGAGAAATCCACGTTCCTGGTCGTAGGCCCTGAGCAGGTGGACTTTTTCGGAGCAGTTTCGCCGATCTTATACCCAATCAGTGTCCAGGCTCTCGGGTTAAAGAATCGTTCTTTTTCACCTTCAATGAAGCAAGGTTCGCTTTCAACCCTGATCGGCCTTTGGTTCCTAACACCTGACCCCAAGCCGCTGATACCGCCTTGAAAGTTTTGGTTATCGCCCGGAGCACGCGCAATGCCTGTAGCATCCAAGTTTGGGGTCAAAGAAGTGCCGCTTGAAATCCGAATGATGGAGGCAATTTCCCACCCGCCAAGTAATGTCCTGACAACCGGATGCCTTTGCTTGAAATCCGGCAAATTGTATATGGCGTTCGCCACAAAAATATGCGGACGGTTAATATCCGATTCCGCGAAATCAAGGCTGCGGTTTGTTCGGTCAAGCACCGCAAAGTCACTAGCTCCACCATTTGAATCATTCAAGCCAAAATCGGCTTCTGATTTGGAATACGTATAAGCAGCCTGCAATTGTCCCCTCTTTCCAAATTTGGTTCTGAACAGAACCTGCAAGGAGTCGTAATCAGCCTTGCCTTGGCGTTCAAACATATAGATAAAGCCGTAATTGTTGTAAGGGCGAAGCGCGTTCAGCGCATTAGCAGTATTTGCAAAAGCAGCTGCTTTGCGATTAGATGCACTCACCTGGTTAACGTCGCTCTGAGTCAGTTGCCGGCGCGCACGATTACCGACGTAGCCGACCTCTACCACGGATTCTCTCCATAATTGACGGCCCACAGAAACATTGAACTGCATCGAATATGGAGTCGCCGCTCCGGGGGTTACCGCAAATCTCGGCGAGCCGTTTACCGCCGTAGGAAGACCAATGAAACCGCAGCCCGGTACTACCACTCCCGGGCAGATCGTTCCACCATCCAAAGTTCTTTCACCGGCGACCGATCTGGTGAATGGTGAGTTTAGGGTCAGGCCAGAGAAATAAGGACTTGTCCGCTCACGAAGATAGAATATTCCGAAACCGCCCCTTACAGCCGTTTTGCCATCTGAGAACACATCCCAAGCCACGCCCAAACGCGGAGCTAAGTTTTTGTAATTGTTCTCTCTAAGAGAGCGATTTGAAAACTCCGTCGGAGTGCTGGCGCCCGTGATCCCGGCACACGGATTCGTTCCTTTCGGAACCACGAGACCGTTACACGGATCAGTTGCCGGACGCGCCGAATTGTATTTTGAAGGGTCAAAAGAACTTATCCTGTCTCGTGCGTCGTATGGCTCAAACAACAACGAATATCTGACACCGAGTTCCAAGGTTAGATTAGATTTGGCTTTCCAAGTATCGCCGAAATAATACTCGTTATTGGTATAACGGTTTTTTCCGATTGCCATCGTATCGGATTCACCAAATCCAAAGAAAACTCCCCGTGTCAGCACGTTAATGATCGCTCCGCCGTCACCCCACGATGCATTGTTTTGGCAGCAGGCGTTCGGCCCCCAAAATTGAACTGCTTCGTTGTTAGGGCCCGAGTCCTCGTCCTTGGCCGCCCGGTCGTACAAGAATCCCATCTTTAGCGTGTGGTTTCCTTTTACCATGGAGAGGTCGTCACGAACCGTGTAGATATCCAGCGAATTCCTAAAAGGTGTTTGAGTCCAGAGATCCGAACCGGAGTTGGAGTAATAAGGAGCAATGCCTCCCCAGAAAACAGGATGCGGACGGTTTACGCCGTTGACTTTACCAGAATCCGGGTAAAAGCCCGGAATCTTCTGATTGATCTCAGCGTTAATGCTAGACCCTGCCCCCGGATCCACCAAAATACGGTTGGCGGAATATGAAAACTGAACGTCGTTGATAGCCGTAGATGACAGCTGCGTTGTCAGCTTGATTGCTACCTGGCGTGACGGCTGTTTCCAACTGCTTTCGACTGTCGGAAATGCATCGTCACCCCAGAGGTTACTGAATAAGATGGGCGACGGATTTGACCAGTCATCATTGGTGTAGCGTCCAAATATTTTATTCTTGGAAGTTAGGTTGTAGTCGATGCGAACGTTATATTCACGGAAGTTGATCGGTGAATTTGCAGAAGTTGACCAGTTAATACAGCTACCAGGATTATTAACGTTTGCGGTTGGATATAGCTTCATCAGAGCTAATCCGGCCGGGCTTAGATTAGCCTGCGGTATGATCGGGGTGTCTGCCGGGGAACAATTTTGACCACCAGTTGTTATTCTCGGTTGGCTGAAATCACCCTGTCGTTCCCGAGTTGTCGGTACACTCCCGAATCGGGTCAAGCCGCGAATTTCCTTGTTAACTTCGGTTGAGAAAAAGAAAAACAACTTATCCTTCACGATCGGCCCACCTAACCATCCGCCGAAGTCATTTCGTCTCAATGCGTTTTTACCGGCACCGACTTTGTTTGTAAAATAGTCGGCCGCATTGAGCTTATCATTTCGTCCAAAATAGAAAAGGCCGCCATGGAATTCGTTGCTTCCCCCTCGTGTGGCAATAGATATTATCGCTCCGGCAGCCTGCCCATATTCTGGGCCATAGGCATTACGAAGGGACCTAAACTCAGCAATCGCCTCGATCGAGGGAAACAAGAGAACCGTTCGGTTTGAGCCCGTATCGTTGTTGTTCGCTCCGTCTGTCAAAAACAGATTAGACTGAGCTGAGTTTCCGTTTACCGAAAAATCAATACCACCGAAGAGCCCTTTTTGCTTACTGTCAAAATTATTCGCGGCCGAAACACCAGGCTGTAACTGGGTAAGCTGAGTAAAATTACGCCCATTGAGCGGAAGTTCACGAACCTGCTCACCAGTGACTACTTCGCCGACCGTGCCCGACTGCGTTTCAATCTGGATGTTATCGGCCGTAATATTAACAACCTCACTTATTACACCAGTCTGCAAAGCTACGTCTTGCCGGGTTATGTTCGCAACGTTGACCACAACATTTGATACCGATGTTTCCTTAAAACCGGTTTTTGAAACTGAAATTCGGTAGTTGCCAATCGCCAAATTAGCAATCGTAAAATTACCGTCATCGTTTGCTGTGACTATCCTTTTGGAACCAGTGTCTACTTGCGTAGCAGTTACCGTTGCGCCAGGTACGACCGCCCCGTTCGAATCGGTCACACTACCGGTGATCTGACCCGACGTTCCGGTTTGTGACAACAGAGTTGCCGGAAACATCATTATTGTCATCAAAACTAACGGACTGATAATTAACCCCAAACCGTTTTTAATAAAGCCACCGATTGAACGAATCATTTCCATCAGAACATCCTCCAGACCAAATTGAAACTAGAAACCACGCTGACCAACACTAATCTCAAGCGACCGCATCGCTCACGAAATCCAAGGAGATAAACTACTAAAATCTTTGAAATAAGGATCTCTTTCGATTTAACGGAAGGGAAGCTTTTTTTCAAAGCCAGCTATGAGGTTGTCGTATAATTCCAGTTTCCCAGAATTAAAACGTATTTAGAAATTGCTTTGCCTGTATACAGATCGTCTATTCTAATAAAGAAAACTATTGGACAATGTAATAAAAAAATACTTTTGTATTGAGGCTCTGCAAAAGTTACACCGAAACGAAGCGTTTGTCAAGTGCTTTTGGTAATCAAATGAAAAAAGTTGCGCTAATAGTCGCCGCAGGCAAATAAAGAGGTGTAGTAGTCTGACCATTTGGAACGCTCCAGCTGGATGGACTTAAAACGAAACTTGCGCGAACAGATCCGCAAGAACCAGACTAAAGGCTCCCATCAACGTGGGCTCTGCTCCTAAACTCGAAGAAACTATGCGGGTTGCAGGAATTCCCTGACAGAGTCCGGCCTCGGCCCCCGCTTGAATGTCCGACGAGAGCAAATCCCAGGCCTTGACGATCCGGCCACCAACGATAATGACATCAGGCGAGAGTCCCTGGATCAAGTTACCCATTCCTATTCCTATGAAATGGGCCGTTTCTTTGACAGCAGCCAATGCATTTACATCACCGCTCAGCGCCAGTTCCAAGAGTTGTGCGAATGTGATCCGATTCAAATAGTCTTTATTTCCAACCAAATTTTCATATCGCGCAAGAGCGGCCCGCTCCGATGCGAAAGCCTCCCAACATTCACGGCTGCCCGTTCCGCACGCAACGGGAGCGTCCGTACCGATCCGCATATGTCCGAATTCACCAGCCACACCGCCTTTGCCGCGATAGATCCGGCCATCGAAAACGATTCCGGTGCCGATTCCGTTTTCAATAAATACTAAAATGAAATCCCTTGCGTCACGTATTTCCGGGCTGCCGAACCAAAGCTCAGCCAATGCCGCAGCATTTGCGTCGTTATCGACAGTTACCGGAAGTCCCGTTGCCGCGCTTACCTCTTGTGCGATCTTAGGCATACGCCAGTCAAAATGAGGACTGTATAAGACTTGTCCGTTCTTTGTGTCTACTAATGCCGGCAGGCTGATTCCAACAGCCTTTATACTGTGAGCCTTTTTGGAACTGAACCTCCGAACGGCATTTATTATCGACGATATTGACTTTTCAACATTGGGATCCGTCCGAAATGTCTCCTTTTCAATTATCTGACCCGTCAGGTCGCACGTCGCAACCACGGTACTCACGGTTCCTAAGTCGACACCTATTACTACTGGAACATCCGTCCGCAAAGTCAGAAGAGCGGGCGGCCGGCCGCCTGACGACTCGCCAAAGACCTCCTTTATGAGCTCGGTGTTTCTTAATTCATCTACAATAAGCGAAACGGTCGAGCGCTGCAGGTTTGTTTCACGAGCAATGTCCGCTCTTGAGATCGGACCTTTTTCACGAACATAATTAAGTATGATTTGGCGGTTTATGTCCCGAATTGTATTCGAGCGGGCGACCGTAATTTTTTTAAGGTCAATTCGTCTCATAACAGCTAAACTTAGAACAAAATTATCTAGACAATAAAACCCATTGCCGAGAATTCCTTAGGGCAATCACACGTCTTCCATACGACTTTATGCCATATACAGGGAGCATCGAGCATTATCATCAAGGATTTCGTCATAATAATTTGAAAAGGCGACTTAGATACAATACGATTTCTTCACATTTACAATCTTTTACATGATAGGAAAGTATTCACGACTATCATTGACGGTTCAAAGCGTAGTGGAAAATAATTTTCGTTCGATCTTTTGACGGAGACCACAACAAAGTAAAATTGGAACTTACAATAATGCCAGATAAACTTACAACTTCACGGCATGATTTTCCGTTAACTGCGGACTTGTTTTCGTCACTCTTGCTGCCGACTCAGATAGCACTGCCGAAGAAACCTCGTACTACAACCGAACCCCTTTCTCTACGTCGGGGCGTATACGTCAGATACGAAAAGCCAAGGCATATTCGTTTGTGGTTTCGATCCGGGCAATGGGTAAATAAATTTATGCAGAATATTTTAACGATCTTCATGTTTTCACTCATTTGGTGCGGAATCGTATTCGCCCAAGATTCGCAGAATCAAAGGCGGAATCTGATGCCTGTTCCGGCAAATGTCGTTTGGAAAGGTGGACGGCTTGCGGTCAACAAAAATTTTATTGTTGCGGTTTCGGGAAAAACGGACGAGCGTTTGAAATCATACATTTCCCGCGTGATGCGTCGGCTTGAGGGTCGGACGATCTTTGAGTTTTCGCGTGATTTTTCGAGCGATTCGGCGAATGCAAGCCTTTCGATCGAAACTCAATCGACCGGAAATGCGATTCCGAAACTCGGCGATGATGAATCATACAATCTTGAAATCAGCGAAAAACAAGCGAAATTGACCGCCGCAACGACCGTTGGAGCAATGCGTGGACTTGAAACTTTTTTGCAATTGCTCGACGGTGACAAAGACGGTTTTTATTTTCCTACCGCGTCCATTCAAGATAACCCGCGTTTTCCTTGGCGTGGATTGCTAATCGATTCCGCACGTCACTTTCAACCGATGGAGGTTATAAAACGAAGTCTCGATGCGATGGCTGCGGTTAAAATGAATGTTTTGCATTGGCATTTGACCGAGGATCAAGGATTTCGCGTGGAAAGCAAAAAATTCCCCGAGCTTCATGTGCAGGGCTCCGACGGCGATTTTTACACGCAAGATCAAATCCGTGAAATCGTCAAATACGCTGCCGATCGCGGAATCCGCGTCATGCCCGAATTCGATATGCCGGGACACGCAACTGCATGGGTTGTCAGTCATCCCGAAATCGCATCTGCTCCCGGACCTTATAAAATTGAGCGTCAACCGGGTATTTTTGATCCAACCTTAGATCCGACGAACGAAAAAACTTACAA
This sequence comes from Pyrinomonadaceae bacterium, assembly GCA_036802885.1. Taxonomy (GTDB): domain Bacteria; phylum Acidobacteriota; class Blastocatellia; order Pyrinomonadales; family Pyrinomonadaceae; genus OLB17. The sequence goes on along the minus strand of DAIRVI010000004.1, from coordinate 16,211 downwards.
ACTTCTCGAACCTTTTTTCACCGAAATGTCCAGGCTCTTCCCCGATGCTTATATGCACATCGGCGGCGACGAAAACGAAGGCAAGCAATGGGACGCAAACCCCACAATTCAAGCCTTTAAGAAGAAAAACGGCATCAAGGACAACCACGAATTACAGACGTATTTCAATAAGAGAATTCTCAAATTTCTCGAAAAAAACGGCAAGATAATGATGGGTTGGGATGAGATTTTTCAAGCTGATATTCCTAAAAATATCGTAATTCAATCGTGGCGTGGTCAGGAAGCACTCGCAAAAGTTGCCCGCCAGGGAAACGCTGGAATTCTCTCGAATGGTTACTATATCGACCTGATGCAGCCTGCCTCAGATCATTATGTCGTAGATCCGCTGCCGGCAAATACAACGCTGACCGCCGAAGAACAAAAACGGGTTTTGGGCGGCGAAGCAACAATGTGGAGCGAATGGGTGTCGCCCGACACGATCGATTCGCGAATCTGGCCGCGGACTGCCACGATTGCCGAGCGTTTGTGGTCTTCGCGAGATGTAAATGATATTGACGATATGTATCGGCGGTTGGACGTAATCAGCATTCAGCTTGAAGAATTAGGCTTGACTCATCGGAAAAATCAAGCGATGCTTCTTCGCCGATTGGCAAATAGCGACGATATTTCTGCACTGAAAACTTTGGTTGATCTTGTTGAACCCGTAAAGATCTATCAGCGATATCAACAACGTCCGCAATCAATGCTTTCTCCGCTGACAGGTTTGATTGATGCGGCTCAGGCTGATGCTCCGAAAGCTAGAATGTTCAATAAGTTAGCCGCGAAGATAATCGCAAACAAGAGTTCGGAAGACGCCGCAAAGCTTAAGAATATTTTCGCTCATTGGCAGAAAACAGGTGTTCAACTGAAACCACTTTTCGACAATAATCCATCACTTTTTGAAGCAAAACAATTGTCGGCTGACCTCCAAAGCTTAAGTGAAATCGGGTTGGAAATTACTGAAAGTTTTGCCAACGGAAAAAGGTTGAGTGCCGATTGGAGAGATCAAAAACTGAAAAGATTGAGTGAAATTGCCAAACCGAAAGCCGGTTTGGAATTTCAGGTTGTGGAGAGTATTAAGAAATTAGTAACGTCGGTTAGCGGAAAATATTAGTGGCTAAATTCAATAGTTTTACACGACGCGAATTTTTGGAACTAGGAACCTTTGGTGCTATTGGCATCAAGCTTGCTCCGAATACCTTTTCGCAAACAAGACCGGAAAATATTCTTCTATACGTTGGCACATACACCGAAAAAGGAAGCGAAGGTGTTTACGTTTTCAATTTCGATTTATGGACCGGTGCTTTGAGCAAACTGCATACTGTTAAAGATGTTGTGCAGCCGTCGTTTCTTGCAGTAGCCAAGAGCCGAAAGTACCTTTTTGCGGTGAACGAACTGATTGAGTATGAAGGCAAAAAAAGCGGCAGCGTGAGTGCTTTTGCGATCGATCAAAAAACAGGAAATCTAACGTTTTTGAATAAACAACCAAGTTTGGGTGGTGCACCATGCCACATTTCTATAACCGATAACGAAAGATTTGTTCTGGTCGCCAATTATCTTGGCGGTAATGTTTCTGTATACCCGATTGGGGCGGATGGAAAACTCGGTGAATCGGTTGATTTGGATCAGCAGATCGGAACAGGTCCGCGAACTGACCGACAGGAATCGGCACACGCTCATTCAATAAATTTAGATAACAGTAATCATTTTGCGATCTCTTGCGATCTGGGTGCGGATAAAGTTTTCAATTACAAGTTTGATGATAGATCGGGCAAATTAGAACTAAATTCGGCACAAAATTTTTATCAAACAAGAGCGGGGAGCGGTCCACGGCATTTCGCTTTTCATCAAAACGGAAAATTAGCATTTTTAATCAATGAACTTGATTGCACAATCACCTCACTTTCATTTAATTCTGAAAGTGGAGTTTTGAAAGAAATTCAGACTGTAACGACCTTGCCGAAAGAGTACAATTCTCCGAACACTTGTGCGGATATTCATATTTCGCCAAACGGAAAATTTGTCTATGGCTCAAACCGCGGACACGACAGTTTGGTAGTTTACAAAATCGACGAAAAAACCGGCAAGATGAAATTCGTTCAGCATCAATCAACCGGCGGAAAAACTCCGCGTAATTTTACAATCTCGCCAAACGGGAAGTTTTTGCTGGCGGCGAATCAAAATTCGGATTCGATCAAAGTATTTAAAGTCAGCGAAAAGAGCGGTAAGTTAACCGACACAGCTAATTCGGAGACCGTTTCAATGCCTGTTTGCCTGAAATTTATGTTAGCGATTTAAACAAACTATTATGTCGGACGCGGTGAAAAATGATCGTCTTTTGTCGCTAGATGTATTTCGCGGAATAACTATCGCCGGAATGATCTTGGTGAATAATCCTGGAACTTGGGACGCGATTCATCCGCCGCTCGAACATGCAGAATGGAACGGTTTGACGCCGACTGATTTGATATTTCCCTTTTTCCTTTTTATCGTCGGCACGGCAATTCCGATCGCACTCGGCAAAAGGATTGAAGAAGGAATTACGGCAAAGGTCTACGGGAAGATATTTCGTCGGTCTGCGGTGATTTTTCTGATTGGTCTGTTCATCGCAGCGTTTCCGTATTTTGATTTTTCTACGCTTCGGATTCCGGGTGTTTTGCAGCGGATCGCGGTTTGCTATCTGTTTGCATCGCTGATTTTTCTGCATACCGATTGGAAGAAACAGGTCGGAATCGGTGTTGGACTTCTGTTGATTTATTGGTTTTTGATAACTCAGATCGCGGTTCCAAATTGTGAAATTACCTCAATGGACGACAAGGCATGCAATCTTGCCGCTTACATCGACCGCAGTAGTTTGGGCGTGAATCATGTTTGGAGTCTCGGCAAGGTTTACGATCCTGAAGGAATTCTTTCAACCCTTCCCGCGGTCGTGACGGCACTCGCAGGAGTTTTGACGGGAACGTGGCTCAAAAGCAGACGCGACGATCTCGAAAAGGTTGGCGGAGTATTCTTTTTTGGCGTATCGCTTTTCGCGACCGGCTGGTGCTGGAATCTGATTTTTCCCTTTAACAAGGCACTTTGGACGAGTTCTTATGTTATCATCACCGCCGGTTTTGCTCTTTGTTTTCTTGGGTTTTGCTATTGGCTGATTGACATCAAAGGCTACACGAAATGGTCGAAGCCTTTCGTGATTTTTGGTTCGAATGCTTTGGCACTGTATTTCGGAGCTGAGATGACGGCGAAATGCCTCGATTTGATTAAGGTCGTAGGGAAAAACGGCGAACCGCAACCGTTGCAAAGTTGGCTTTTTGAAACGATTTTTCTGCCGCTTGCTTCGCCGATAAACGCCTCGATGCTTTACGCGATTTGTTTTGTTTTAGTTTGGCTATTGATCATGTCGATTCTGTATCGGCAAAAAATATTTATCAAGATTTAGATCGAGCGAAAGTTTATGACTAAAAAAAATCAATTAAAATTCGTGATGGTTTTTTGTTTTGCATTTATGATTTGCGAACCGTCGTTTGCTCAAGCTCAGGTTGTGTATCGAAAGCTGGCCTTCAAAGACGAATTCAATAAATCGGCAAATTCGCCCGTAGATTCAAGCAAATGGACGGCTGAAATCGGCGGTCAGGGTTGGGGAAATCAGGAATTGCAGTATTACACGAATTCAATCGAAAACGCCTATCACGACGGCAATGGCTCACTTGTGATCAAGGCGATCAAACTGACTCAGCCGCTTAATTTGAGCTGCTGGTATGGTCCGTGTCAATACACATCGGCACGGCTGATTACGAAAGGAAAGTTCGATCAGAAATACGGCAAGTTTGAAGCGAGAATTAAAATTCCACGCGGACAAGGAATGTGGGGAGCGTTTTGGATGCTCGGAAACGACATCGACACCGTTGGTTGGGCGGCGTGCGGTGAGATCGACATTATGGAAAACATCGGACGCGAACCGACCACCGTTCACGGCACGGTTCACGGTCCGGGATATTCCGGTGCAAACGGAATCGGTGCACCGTTTAGCTTGCCGAATAATCCTGTTTTTGCTGACGATTTTCACGTCTATGCAGCCGAATGGAGCGAAAATGTGATTCGTTTTTATGTGGATAAAACGCTCTACAAAACCATAACGCCGAGCGATCTGCCGGCAAATGCACGTTGGGTTTTCGATCATCCGCATTTTCTGCTGCTGAATTTTGCGATTGGCGGACCTTGGGGCGGAGCACCTGATAATACATCGGTTTTTCCAAACACGATGTTGATCGATTACGTGAGAGTTTATAAGAGATAGGATCTAATGCGATGAAAATTGTTTGGTCGATTACTTTTATTTGCGTTTTTGCGTTGGGCAGTGTTTTCGCTCAAACGCGATCCGAGCTCTCATTGAATTCGGGCTGGAAATTCCGCGAGGTCTCTAAGACGGAATGGCTCACGGCGACCGTGCCGGGTTGCGTCCACACGGATTTGATCGCAAATAAAAAGATCGAAGATCCATTTTACCGTGACAATGAGAAGAGTCTGCAATGGATCGGCAAAACGGACTGGGAATATCAAACGACTTTTATCGCCACAGCCGAAACGCTGAAACGGCGAAATATCGAGATCGTGTTTCAAGGTCTCGACACCTACGCCAATGTTTTCCTCAATGATAAACCGATTCTCGACGCCGACAATATGTTTCGCACGTGGCGGGTTGACGTTAAATCCGCGTTGAAAAGAGGTGAGAATGTTTTGCGAATCAAGTTTCGTTCGCCGATTAACGAGATTCTACCTTTGATGAAGAAACTCGATTACGAACTCCCTGCGAGTAACGATCAAGGCGAAAAAACGTCGCCCTACACACGCAAAGCTCCGTATCAATTCGGTTGGGATTGGGGGCCGAGATTTGTGACGAGCGGAATTTGGAAGCCTGTAAATCTCATCGCTTGGGATAATGCCCGAATCGAAGACCTGCAAATCAAGCAAAATAAATTGACGAAGGGAAATGCGGATTTAAGTGCGGTTGTCGAAGTGGTTGCCGCAGAAGCCATTGATGGAATAATCGAAATCGGTGACGAAAACGGTAGGAAAATATTTGCCACGAAGCAGCTCAAATTAAACGCAGGCGTGAATAAAGTTTCGATTGATTTTGCGTTGGCAAATCCGGAGCTCTGGTATCCGATCGGCCTTGGCGAACAGGCACTTTATTCCTTTAAAGCAAAACTCTCGGTCAACACAAAAACGATCGACGAGCAAACAAAACGGACAGGTTTGCGGACACTCGAACTTCGTCAAAAACCCGACCAACACGGAATCAGTTTCGAATTTATCGTTAATGGAATTCCGGTTTTCGCACGCGGTGCAAATTGGATTCCTGCCGATATTTTCTCCACGCGGATCACCAAAGAAAAATATAAGAATCTGCTCACGTCGCTCAAAAATGCAAATATGAATATGCTCCGCGTTTGGGGCGGCGGCATTTACGAAGACGATTATTTCTACGAACAAGCCGACGAAATGGGCATTCTCATTTGGCAAGATTTTATGTTTGCCTGCTCGATGTATCCGGGCGACAAGGCGTTTTTGAATAACGTCAAACACGAGGCGATTGATAATGTGAAACGGCTTCGCAATCATCCGTCGATCGTAATTTGGGTAGGAAATAATGAGATCGAAACTGCGTGGACCCATTGGGGTTGGAAAGACACGCTTCCGAATCATCTTTGGGACGATTATTTAAAACTTTTTACACGGCTTCTGCCTGATGTTTTGGAGGAATACGATCCGTCGCGTCCGTATTGGCAGAGCAGCCCGAGTTCGAATTTTCAGGCAGATTCCGATTCGCAGCGGATTGGCGATGTTCATTATTGGGAAGTTTGGCATGCCGCAAAGCCTTATAAGGAGTACGAAAAACAGTTTCCGCGGTTTATGAGCGAATATGGTTTTCAGTCGTTTCCCGAATTTGAAACGGTGAAAACCTACACCAATGAAGCAGATCGGGCGAGCGTCGAAACGCCGATAATGCTTGCTCATCAACGCCATCCGAGAGGCAATCAGCTCGTCAAAGAATATATGCTCCGCGAATATGATCAGCCGAAGGATTTCGAATCGTTTTTGTATGTAAGCCAGGTTTTGCAGGCCGAAGGAATCAAGATCGGAGCGGAGCATTTTCGCCGAATAATGCCGCGGAATATGGGTTCGCTTTATTGGCAAGCGAATGATTGTTGGCAGGTTGCATCGTGGTCGGGAATGGATTATTTCGGACGCTGGAAAGCTTTGATGTATTACACCAAACGTTTTTATTCGCCGCAGCTAATTTCTCCATACGTTGAAGAAAACGGGAATTTGAACGTATATGTGGTTTCGGATTCGCCGCAAGCGAAACAAGCTCAGATGATTTTGAAATTGTTTGATTTACAGGGCAAAATTGTTAGCTCAAAACATGTTGGATTGACGGTAGAACCGCTGCGAGGAAAATCGTATTTCACTGAGCCTGCAAAGAAATTTTTGAACGGTGCGGATGAGAAAAGTACGTTTTTGCTGGCGGAACTTAACGTTGACGGCAAGGTGGTTTCTACCAATCAATATTTCTTCAGGCCATTTAAAGACTTAAGCGTTTCGCGTCCGAATATCAAAACCACAATTTCGGCTTCTGCAAATGGTTTTAAGGTTAGTTTAACGACCGATACTTTGGCAAAATCAGTTTATCTTTCGGGCTTTACCGAGGGTTTTTTTACGGATAATTATTTCGATTTGATTCCGCAGCGAATCATCGAAATTGAATTTCAAACAAAACAAAAAATGAGCCTGGATGAGTTTCGCCAAAGGCTTAAAATCCGCTCGCTAAATGACGCGTTTTCGTAAATTTCATATAAACCATGTACAACGAAATCAGAAAAATGCGACAGTTTGCTGAAATTGGCTTTTTCAGCAATAAATAGCAGGGGCCCCCGCGTAATCGATAGTTTAAGATCTTAAATCTAACAAACTATACAAACAACTATTGCCAGAAATGTTTGAAATTGGTGAGAATCGTATGTTACTTTGTTGTATAGACCAACAAAGGCTAGGCAGGACTTTTCGTTTATTTCGCCATTTTGTTTTGATTCCGTTCCTTATTCAAAATATTTATTTACTGTTGGCCCGCTCTTTGGTACTGCTGGTATTTGATCGACGCTAACTCTTGGCTTTTTTTGAAGACCAAACCGGTCGCCAAGAGGTCACGAGCTCGCCCATCAGTGTGACGAAGGAATTTGATTTATGATCGGCGCAAAATCACGACGCAAGCTAAAACATGATTTTCAAAATTGTGTGCTGTTGGGATTTATAACGATTTTGGCCTCTGTGTATCCTTGTCTCGGTCAAATTACCGAGACTTCGTTAAAGGGAACGGTTAGTGACAGCGCCGGAAACGTTATCGTGGCCTCAGCAGTGGTAGCTCAAAACGAGGCGACCGCACAGGTATCGACTACCACGACCAACGAAAGCGGCGAATTTGTATTTCCATCGCTGCCGTCGGGAAACTATACGATTTTTGTCCGTATTCCTGGTTTCAAAACATATGAACTGAAAAGTCTTGAGCTTAATGTCGGGCAGACCTCGGTACTCAACATTAAGTTGGATATCGGAGAAATTCAAACCATAGTCCAGGTCGATAGTGACGAAAGCGTGGCACAGGTTTCAAGTGAGGCCCGAGTCTCAGACACATTTTCGCGAATGGCGGTAAGCGAACTGCCGTTGCCGCAAAGGGATGTTTTCGCATTATCAAAGCTAAGCGCAAGTGCGACGGCTATCGCTGGAGCTGCAAACTCTACCAAACTTACCAATTCGCCTGTTATTACAGTTAACGGTAACCGGTATCGCGGTAACAACTACGTCCTCGACGGCTCGCTAAATGTCAACGCAAACAACACAGGCGAACCGGCTATTGTGCCAAGTATTGAGGTGATCGAAGAAGTTCAGGTTCAAACGTCTAATTTCTCCGCCGAATTTGGCCGTGGCAATGGCTCCGTCGTGAATATGCGGACGAAATCCGGGACAAACGTTTTGCGAGGACTGGTGTGGGAATATAATAGGAACGCTGCCTTTAACGCAAGGAATTTCTTTTCCGCCGTACGCGCTCCTCTAGTTTACAACCAGTATGGTGGTAATGTCGGTGGTGCGATCCGCAAGAAAAAAACCTTTTTCTTTGCAAGTTACGAGGGTTCGCGAAACGCCCTTGCCAAAGCCCTTTCGTTTCAGGTCGAAACACCTGAACTGCGGGCCTATGTGGCTCAAACGCGGCCCAATTCGATCGCCAATCGGCTGTTTCGCGATTTTGCGGCTCCTACCCCGAATCGGGGGGGCAGCGGATACGTTAATCAGACGAACATCACGATTAACGGAACAGTGATACCTGCGACAGGGACCGCCTCGATCAATTTGCGCGATTTCATACGCTCTGACCAATATCTTGGACGTGTTGACCACTCGATGAATAAGGACAAGGACAAGTTCTCTGTCCGTTGGATCGCCGAATACCAAAAGGATCAGGGCGGAACAAGTTCATCGGCTGCCACCAACGGCAAGGCGTTGCGCGGCGAACGAGGTTTCTTTAACGGCTTTTTTGGGAATCTGAATGTTGGCTATACAAAGCTTCTCAAGAACGCCGCGAATGATCTCCGATTCTCATATGGATACATAAGCACGACTCGCGGGAACGATGCCGCAGTTGTGCCTGAGGTCACCATCACGGGCATAACCGCCGCCTTTGGCGATTCATTTAATACGGGAACCAAACTAACGACATACGAGGTTCGCGACACTTACTCATTGGTTAAGGGTTCGCATACGATCCGTCTTGGCGGCGAAGGACGAAGGATATTAAAGGGACTTTCTATCGGGCCGGCAAACGCGGGCAGCTACACGTTTACATCAGTACTTAACTTTATTAACGACACTCCCTTTCGCCAGACGATCACCGTAAATCCGACAACCGGTAGGCCAACCGGATTTCCTCGTTACTTTCACTTGACCGAGTTGGGATTTTTCGGACAAGACGACTGGAAGGTGAATTCCAGGCTCAACCTTAATCTCGGGGTTAGATGGGATTATTTTGGCGATGCCAAGGAACGTGATGGTTTGCTATCGTCGGTAATACTTGGACACGGAGACAGTTTTAGCGAGCAGATTGCCGGCGCAGCAATAGGTCGCGTTAAGCGGTTGTATAAACCCGAGTTGACTAATTTTTCACCACGGTTCGGTGTCGCATTCGATCCTTTTGGTGATAGCAAGACGTCGGTACGGGCCGGGTTTTCACTTGCTTTTCAACCGCATCACGGCCAGTCAATTGCCGGGGCCAGGGCTCTGCCGCCAGACGCTGTCCAGGTTGTTTCTCAGCCATCACAGGGGATCGGAACTCAAATCCTGTATAACATTCCGGTGCCATTCAATCCTGAATTTGCCCGTGGCTTGAATGCATTTGGAGGCATAAACCCGCTCCCCGGCGAAACGCGTCGCATCCGCCCGACTGGATTTGTGGTCAATCCAACGATCAAGACGCAATATAGTGAGGGTTTCTTCCTAAACGTTCAGCGGCAACTCGGCAAAGGTTGGATCGCCGAAGTCGGCTATAACGGAACGATCGGGGTAAATTTGGAGCGAATCGACGACGTTAACCGTTTCGCGGGCGATCTGCTTGATGGTATCGAAAATCGACTCAACCCAAATTTCGGGGTGCTGCTTTATGTCACGAATGGCGTAAGTTCGAGTTACCACGGCGGAACAATTGAGTTGCGCAAGAGTTTTTCAAAGGGATTTTCGATCCAGACAAATTACCGGATTTCAAAATGGATCGATACTTCGAGTGATACGTCAACAGGACAATTTGCCGACAATTCGGAACCTGGTAAAGGCTCACAGGACATCAGCTGCCTTCGTTGCGAACGGGCTTTGTCGCTGTTCGATATTCCACACCGATTTTCGTTTGCGGGGGTCTGGAATCCCTCGTTCGGGACAAAACAGAGAGGGATCACCTCGTTTCTGATGAAGAATTGGCAAATATCGACTATCTTTACCGCACAGTCAGGTCGGCCGTTTTCGGTATGGAACGGTGCGGCCTCTACCGCGGGCGGAGATTATAACCGGGATGCCGGGGGTGGAGCTGTCGGCGGCGGGTTTTACGATCGCCCAAACGCGCCGTCAAGTGTCTACAATAATTTCAATCGGCGTGATTTCCTTACGGGGCTCTTTCCGGCGTCGGCATTTCCAACCCCGACAATTGGGACAAGCGGTAATCTTGGCCGTAACACTTACCGGGGCCCGGGTTATTCGACCCTTGACGTTTCGGTGTCCCGCAAGTTTACCTTCACTGAAACAAAATGCCTGGTACTTAAGCTTGACGCGTTTAACGCCCTGAATAATGTGAATCTGTTCCTTCCAAACGCAGATATTTCGCTTGCGACATTCGGTAAGTCGACCCAGGCCTTCGAGCCGCGAACTATACAGGCGAGCGTGAAATTTATATTCTAGGTCAGACTAATGTTGCTTTTTTGATATGGCCACGCCGATCTATCGGAAAGGAAATATGCGAATTCTAACCCTCTTGATTTTTGTCATTGCGTTTTCAGTCAGTGTGATGTCACAGGACTGGCACAAGATGACAGAAAACGAACTTAAAGGTACGGTTCCTGAAAAAGCTCCCGTCATTAAGGAGAATATTGAGACCGAGTTTCGAACTGCCTCCGGGATCGCTAATGGCAGATCTACCGTACTTGGCGTCGTTATTATCACCGCCGGATATGAGGCAGATGGCAAGTACACGCATTTCCTTAGAACTGGGGTTGACCTTAAGATCGGGGGTTTCGATCTCGCTGCGGGCGATTATATTTTTGGCTATCGCCGGCTCGATGCAGAGACTCTTCGTGTTACCTTTTATAAAGCGAGGAGCGGTGATATAGTCGGCGAACTAAAAGCTATTGTCGAACAAAAGAAAGGCGGGATCTACTCATTCTTAATAACACCACCCGTTGAAAAGGCTGGGAAAATATACATCGGCAGGTTTAATTTTGATTATCTGTTAAAGTAGACGGATCAGTCGTCCCTTCGGGACTCAACACTCATTTGGTGGCTACGTTACAGCGATTAGAATAATGATGAAATTTATCACTCTGACAATCCTGATCACGATTCTGGCAGCAGTTTCGTTTGCTCAGGACGATGGTTCACTCAACTTGCAGCCCGTTTCATTGACCACGCTCGAGAGGTCCGCACGCATAAAGATAAATGCAAATCCCCGCGTCCCGCTCGCCGACGTACGGGACCTCAAAAATGCGGACGCTCTCGAATCCCCGAACGTCCCCAACTACATCCGGGCAATGGCAAATAGCACAAAGGCCGCACCGCAGTACGCAAACCTTGTCCAAACCTTTGTTTTTGGTGGAACTGTGTCGCCAGAGACCAAGATGGCGATGGGATTGAGGATCGCACAGCTCTATGGCAGCCCGTATCTTTACGCACAAACGTCTCGCTGGATGCGCGCGTCGGAACGCGGCCGTACGATGCTCGTAGACTGGGACACTCGCCGCTCATTCAGCGACAGCGAGACCAAGGCACTCACATACGGCGAGAAACTGACAAACGACATACACGGCGTCACGGATATCGATTTCGCCGACGTTCGCGGCTCATTCAACGATTCTCAGATCGTAGAACTGACGATGACTGTGTGCTTTTTTAACCATTTTGTTCGCTTTATTGAAGCTGTCAATTTGCCTGTCGAAGCTTGGGTGTTAGACGACAAATCGCCAAAGATGCCCGTCATTACCTCGTTCTCTGTCCCCAAAGCCCGTATCTCGCTGGTCTCCGACAAAGAACTCGACGCTGGCACGCTTGCACTCGCCGCGATCAAACAGGCGCAGACCCAACCACCTCCGCAAGGGCTCGGACTGGGTATTGCTAATTCCCAAAGGGCGATGATGCGCGTGCCCGACCTGCAGGCGGCGTGGCGCGACTTTGGAAATCAGAACCGCCAGACGTGGTCGATCGAGCGAAATATCCAGCTACAGATCTCGTTTGCCGTTTCGATGGTCAACGGCTGCCGGTATTGCACGCTGCATCAGGTTCTCGGGCTTCGCCGGCTCGGCGTGGACCCCAAGAAGCTTCTCGCGATGAAGAAGAACGACGAAGCACTGACGCCGCGAGAACTCACCGCGGTCGACTTCGCCAGAAAACTCACAAAACAACCCGCGTCGATCACAGACGAGGATTTTGCCAAACTGAAGAAAGAGTTCGGCGAATCCGGTGCGGTCGAGACGGTCCTTCAAACCGGGGCATTCGCGTTCATGAACCGTTTTACCGACGGGCTTCGGCTTCCGTCCGAGGACGAAGCGGTCAAAACATATAAAGAAATTTATGGTGACGGCAGTTTGAAACAGTACGAGTTTTAGTTTCAAATAGTAATGATTCTGGATAATTTGATGTGGGCTGCACCGAGACCGCTCTCTGTCAGGTCGAATGGCAACCACTGGATTAGGAGCGAAAAAGATGTACAGAAAATTCGCAAAGCGATACTTAATGATCGCCATTGTTGGAGCTTGGGTCGTGGCCGCTGGGTATGTGTTCTCCGGCAATATTGTCAGCAGCGAAAGTGCGTCCGTTGACGACTACAACAAATGGATATCCGAAACCTACGATTTTCGTTTTGGGCACGACCGGCCATTTGGCCCGTCGAACGCGAATTCGAGCGATGGCAAGTTCATTCCCGCTGAAAAATTCGTATCGTCCGAACGGTGTGCTACCTGTCATACTGACATTCATCCGCAATGGCGCCAGTCTGCTCACGCAAATGCCTTTCGCGAGCCGTTTTACCAAAAGAACGTCAAGGATCTGATCGAGCAAAAGAACATCGCGTTCACGCGGCACTGTGAATCCTGTCATAACCCGGCGGCATTGTTTTCGGGCGCCCTTACTGACAAACCGAGAATGAAGGAGAGGCCGTTCGACGAGGATGGCGTCTCGTGTATCGCGTGTCACTCGATCCAGTCCGTCAATGGCCGCGGAATAGGCGGTTATGTAATGGGCGATCCTGCTCTGCTGCTAAAAGAAAACGGTGAAAGGATAGCAAATCCAACAGATGAGGAAATACTTTTGGATATCCCGTCGCATAAACGGGCATTAATGAACGACCTGATACGGACACCGCAGTTCTGCGCGGCCTGCCACAAATCTCAGGTCCCTCAAGAGCTAAACGATTATAAGTTTCTGCGTGCCTTTGCGGTCGGCGATGAATTGCAGATGTCTTCGTTTTCCAAGGAATCGCCGCACCCCTTTTATGTCCGCGATAAGCAATCGTGCACGAGCTGTCACATGAATAAGGTGGACGCTACATACTCGGATATTGCAGCCAAAAACGGTATGGTTTCGTCGCATCGTGTGGCGGCCGCAAATACGGCGGTTCCGGCATTCTACGGTTACAAAGAACAGCTCGAGGCCGTCGAAACTTTCCTGAAAGACGACAAACTGGGTGTGGACGTTTTTGCCCTTAGACGCCAGAAAAAGGCGGGCGGCCCCGAGGAGTTTATCGCACCGGTCAACCGTCAGAACTTCAAGATCGGCGCTGGCGACACGATAACGGCTGACGTAGTAGTTACCAACAAGAATATCGGTCACGCCTTCCCGCCCGAACTTCGCGATTTCTACGAAGCTTACATTGAGTTCTCCGTGACGGACAGCACCGGTAAGCCGTTGTACAAGTCCGGCTTTATCAAGCCCGACGGTCATCTAGACGAGTATGCACATAATTACAAGACCTATCTCGTGCTGCCGGACGGCTCGCCTAACGAATTGCACCACATTTGGAAAACGCGAGTCATTCCGCAAAATCTGGCGATACCGTCAGGCCGCTCTGACGTAGCCCGCTACCGCTTTACGATCCCTGCAAAACTCACCGGCAGCATCAAGATCGTTGCGCAACTCCAGTATCGGAGGTTTACACGCATCTATAGCGATTACGTGATGGGCAGATCGGTCGACTTTCCGATCGTCACCATGGCCCGCACGGAAAAGATCCTGAACATCGGCGACAACAAGGTCGAAGAACCTAATCCGAAAGCAATGCCCGACTGGCGCAGGTGGAACAACTTCGGTATCGCCCTGCTTGACCAGCGGCAGTTTCCAGCTGCCGCCGACGCTTTTGCAAAAGCAGGCGATCTGGATGAAAAGTACCGCCCGTTCGCATTGACCAACCGGGCACTTGCATTGATGGAGATCGACCGTTGGCCCGAAGCACGAAAACTGATCGACAAAGCCCTCGAACTCGATCCTAATAACTTCCGTGCCTTATTCCAGCGCGGACGCATCAATCGCGTCGAGAGCAAGCTTGACTTGGCCGAAGCAGATTTCCGGCAGGTCAACGCAGCATTTCCGCGTGATCGTTTGACGCTCCAGCAGTTGGGCGAACTGTCCAAGATCAAGAATGATTATCCCGCGGCAATGGGACATTTTCGTCAGGTGCTCGCGATCGACCCGGAGGATGTAGGGGCTCACTACAATATGATGCTTCTGTATCGAAAGACCGGTCAGAAGGAAGAAGCCGCCCGCGAAGAGAAGATATTCCTGGACCTAAAGGACGACCCGCGAACGACCGCCCTAGCGGCCGACTTCCTGCAGAGTAACCAGTCGGTTGCCCGGCGGAGTCTGCCTTACTACGTCAACGACCTCAAGCTGTTTAAGCCATCGTGGGAGAAATCCGGTTATCTGGCCGTCTTTGGCTTAAATTGATCCTATGCGGTCGGGCAAAGCTATATTTTTTCGATCTAATCAAATGAATAAATCAGTATTTGTCGTAATTACGTCGATGTTGCTCGTGGGCGGCTCTGCCGGGCGCACCGCATATGCACAGGGCGGAGCAGCCACCGGGGAAGCAAAAAGCTACACATCGGTCCGCACGGCCCGGGTCATCGACGCCAACGCTCCGGTGATCTTCGAGGACGTTACGTCAAAGACCGCGCTGAAAGATTTCGTTGAGGTCGGCGGCGACAAGGCAAAGAACTACATTCTCGAAAGCACGTCAGGCGGCGTCGCCATTCTTGATTATGACAACGACGGCAACCCCGATGTATTCCTGCTCAACGGCGGCACGATCAACGCTCTTAAGGGGAAAGAGAAAATGCCGCGTTCTGCCCTTTACCGCAATCTTGGTAATTGGAAATTCGAAGATGTTACGGCTAAGGCAGGCGTGGCAAACGAACGTTGGGGGATGGCAGTGACCGTCGGCGATGTCAACAATGACGGTTTCCCGGACATCTTTGTCAGCAATTACGGCACGGCACGACTTTATAAGAACAACGGTAACGGAACCTTCACAGATATCGCGGAAAACGTCGGCCTTGACATCGGCGGCTGGAATACGGGGGCCACGTTCGGCGATTATGACCGCGACGGACGACTGGATCTGTTCGTGCCGGCATATGTCGATTTTGACATGGCCAAGATGCCGATCAGCCCGCAAGACGTTGGTAAGAATGGTAACTCGGCACGTAATTTCTGCCAGTTCCGCGGAAAACCAGTAATGTGCGGCCCCCGAGGGCTTCCCGGAGCTTCTGATCGGTTGTTTCACCAAAAGCCCGATGGCACCTTCGAAAATGTCTCCGTAAAAGCAGGTGTGGCCGACCCCGGAAAATACTATGGCTTCTCGTCAGTTTTTGTCGATGTCAACGACGACGGCTATCCCGACCTGCTCGTCGTAAACGACTCCACCCCCAAACAGCTTTATCTAAATAAATGTGACGGCACATTCGAAGAGATCGGTTATCCGTCAGGCATCGCTCTGAACGAGAACGGACGCGAACAGGCCGGCATGGGCGTTGCGGTCGGCGATTATAATAACGACGGCCGCGTCGATTTCTACATCACTAATTTCAGCGACGATTCTAATACCCTCTATAAGGACGACGGCGACGCGAACTTCACCGATTCCACTTATCAGGCTGGGCTTGGAGAACCGACCATTCCCTTTCTCGGTTGGGGAACGTCGTTCATAGATTTTGACAACGACGGCTGGAAAGACATCCTAATCGCGAACGGACACGTTTATCCGCAGGTCGACAAGTTCCAGTGGGGCACGAGTTACGCCCAGCAAATGACGTTATTTAGGAATATGACGCCGGATGCAAAGACCAAGCAGATAGTATTCGACCGTGTTCCCGCCGCCC
>DAIRVI010000003.1:10757-81052 GCA_036802885.1 Pyrinomonadaceae bacterium | reverse complement strand
TCGACGGCCTGAAAACAGCCGCGTCCGTCTTGCCGTCACCATCGTAATCGGCCGGCCTCGGGATATCGCCCGTCGCCCCGAACGGGAACGAGAAAAAGCTGCCGTCCTCGCTCCTCAAGACAAACCAAAAGCCCGTCGATGGCCGCCAAACCGCAATGTCCGTCTTGCCGTCACCCGTGAAATCCCCGGGCGTGATCGTGTCCGAGCTCGCCCCAAACTGCCCTGCCGGTACCTGTCCATCACTGCTTCTCGAATACCACCACTCACCGACCGACGGACGGAAGATCGAAATGTCAGTCTTCCCATCGCCGTCGAAATCGAACGGCGTTTTGGTTGTGAGCCTTAGTTTCGCAAGACTGTTGCGCGGAGTGCCGTTGTACGCTACAAATTGTCCGCCCACCAGAAGCTCGTTGTCTGTGGTCAGCATAAGCCTTCTAAGCCCAACCCGGAAGTTGTTTTCGATCCCGGTTGTTGCGGCAGCATCCAGAGTTCCGTTCGCATTTATGCGTGCGAGACGAACGCGGGCCGCGCCGTCATACGTCGTAAACCCTCCGGAAATAACGATCTTTCCATCCGGTTGAACGACTAACGCAGTAACACTGCCATTCGCACCCGAAGGCGGATTAAAGGATGTGTCTAATGTGCCGTTGGCATCTAGCCGGGCAATTCGATTGCGTGTTATTCCGTTGTAGGTGGTAAAGAATCCACCAATGAGTATCTTTCCGTCCGCCTGAAACGCAGCCGTCGAAATCTGGTTGTTCGTGCCGGTTCCAACGTTGAACGTATTGTCCAAAGTGCCGTCGGTATTCAATCTCACGATCCTGCTGCGGGATTGGCCGGCATAGGTTGTGAAATTGCCGACGACAATCAGTTTGCCGTCAGATTGCCGCAGGACTTTTTGCATGTTTCCGTTGCCATTCCCGGGGACAAATGTGGCGTCGCCCGTTCCGTTTGCGTTCAATCGAACCAGTGTTTGGAACCCAATATCGAGACCTGAGCCAGCAACAATGATCTTGCCGTCCGGCTGGATCAGAAGATCATTTATCGAAGGAAATCCGGCTGAAATTCCGATCGGATTAAATGTCAAATCGATCGAACCGTCAGTGTTTGTCCTCACGAGACTCCGGGCATCATCCTGGTTGTATTGATAAAAACTGCCGCCGAGCAAGATTTTTCCATCGGTCTGACGGGCAAGAGCGTTTACGAAGGTATTGCCGATGCCAAATAATCCATATCCGGACTGGAATGAATTATCGATTGTTCCGTCGGCGTTGAATCGAGCTACGTTACTGTGATTGGTGGCGTTCGCGGAATTGAAGTTTCCACCGATTACGTATTTTCCGTCGGGTTGCTGCAACATCGCAGCGACACTCCCAAATGTATTGAACGCTGAAGTAAAAGTTCCGTCAACGGTTCCGTCTGCATTTAACCTCACGAGATTCCGGTGCGTAAGGCCACCGAGAACTTCGACGTTGCTAAACCAACCTGTGACCAATATCTTGCCGTCCGTTTGCAATGCCACGTGATAGCCCGTGTTATCGGCTTGCGGCGGATTGAATGAGGCATCAATAGTGCCGTCTGTATTCAACAGCGTTACAGGAAAGCCCGCGTCGATATCTACAAATGCGCCGGCAACCACATACTGCCCATTAGGTTTTACTGCGACATATTCAGCACTCGAGAAATCAAGCCCCGCGGGCGGAACAAAAGTAGTGTCAAGAGCCCCGGCGGCAGTGAGGCGCGCGCCGCCCTGTCTGGCCACGCCATTGTATGACGTAAAGTCGCCGCCGGCGAGAATTCGGTTATCGGCAAGAACGAGTATTGTGTAGACACCGCCGTTGGTACCGGTTCCGCCAACATTGAATGTAGTGTCAATCGATCCGTTAGCGTTCAGCCGAGCGATGTTGTTGTAACCGCTGATCGTAAATACGCCGCCGATCACAATCTTGCCGTCAGATTGCACGCCGGGCTGCTCAACGAATTGAGCCGTTGTAAATGGCGAGGTAAAAGTTGTGTCCAGCGTTCCATCTACGTTTACCCTTATGACTGAAAACTTCGCCGTGCCGTTATAAGACGAGAGCCCCCCTGTTAGAAGATACTTTCCGTCGGTCTGAATGACGATACTCTGAACGGTCCCAACAGTTCCGGTGCCTCCGCTATTGAATGCCGTATCGAGTGTGCCGTTCGAATTCAACCTTGCCAACCCGGCGATCGCGGTCCCGTTGTATGTGCTGAATGCCCCGCCGATGATTATCTTGCCGTCGCCCAGGACATTAATTACATATACGCTGCCGTTTGGCCCCAGTCCGCCCGGATTGAACGTTGCGTCGTTAGTGCCGTTCGAGTTGAGCCGCGCCAAACCAAACTGCTCGACGCCGTTGACGAACGCAAAATTGCCGCCGACGAGAATTTTGCCATCCGGCTGCACTGCCGACACGAGTCCGTTCGAATTGCCGTCTGTAACGCCCGCATTAAACGAGGTGTTTAGGGTCATCTGTCCCTGTACAAACGGAACCGCGAATACAACGATGCAGCAGAGTGCGATCGCTAAAGTCGAAATCCTGGTCATTTTCATAATCTCCCTCGCCAGAAAAATTAAGTTGTGTTTTTTATGAACGCTCACTTATAACACAGAAAAGCATAATTCCAAAGAGAATATTGCGTCGGCTCCGTAACTTTTTATCAAACGTCCGCACGTGCACGCGATAATGACTGAGAATCAGGAAGAAACTTTACGCGTTTCTAGCGGTTATTGTTTTTGGCTGGTTTAATCAAAATCAGGCAATAAAAATCCCCGGCTGAAAGGAGGGTGATCCAGCCGGGGAAAGACTTCAGACAATATCAACTTTGCTAACTGACTATAGGAATGTCCAAAGCCGTAGTTTTTGATGGCCGCAACCTCAACGAAGGTTGCAGGGAAAAGGCAGGAGTTTGACGCCCTGCCTTTTCCTATTGTTTACGGAGCCGTCGGGATATCGCCCGTGAGCCCGAAATGTCTGAACTCATAAGAGTTGTCGACACTCCGCCAGATATACCAGTCGCCGGTCGAAGGTCGGAATACCGCAACATCAGTTTGGTTGTCGCCGTCGTAGTTTCCGGCAACCGGAATATCTTCCGCCAGACCGAACTGTCTGATGTCGTAACCACCGTTGCTGGACTTCCAGATATACCAAACACCCGTCGAAGGTCGATAAACGCTAAGGTCGTCGCGTCCGTCGCCGTCAAAATCGCCCCTAACCGGTTTGTCACCACTCTGACCGAATTTGACGATGCCGATGCTTCCATTGGCACTGTTTATCCAATACCAAACGCCTGTTGACGGACGGAAAACCGTAACATCAGCCTTGCCGTCGCCGTCCATATCGGTTGACATCGGAATATCTTCGCTGATGCCGAACTGGACGATCTGGAAACCGGTGCCATTGCTCTTTTGAACATACCAGACGCCTGTCGATGGGCGATAAACCGCGATGTCGTTGCGTCCGTCGCCGTCGAAATCGTCGCGAAGAGGTGTGTCAGTAGCGAAGCCGAACTGCCTCGAAACCACACTGTTATCCGAACTGTTGGTTATCTCCCAAATGCCGTTGCCGTTGACGTTACGGAAGAATGCCTTGTCGGTTCTGCCGTCGCCGTCATAGTCGGCCGAAACCGGAATATCCGCAGCACCGCCGAAGTTTTGAGCCGTAAAGCCCTGACTGTTAAGGGTGTACCACGTTCCTGTTGACGGACGGAATACCGCAAAATCGTTACTGCCGTCACCGTCAAAGTCCGCGTGATGCGAATCATTTAGGATTGCCCCCCGAACTTCGCCAGCCGGGTTGTTCGCACTGCCGATCACCGCCATCCACGACCCCATTCGGAGGAGCTGGACCTGCTGCGGCGTTACGTTAAATGTCATCGGTGCAAAGTTTCCTTCGCCTTGGGGACTCGGAACCGTTCCCAGATTAACAACTGTCGTCGTCGTACCGGCAACCGTAACCTGAACCAGGGCCGAAGTTTGTGCGCTTGTGAAGCGGTTAAATTCGCCCGAGATGGTCGCCTGCGACTCGTCAGTACTTAACAGCACCTTGATCTCGCCGGTGGCATTTGTCGTAACGGGCGGGACAACGCCCGCACCGCTCAGATGGCCCTCAAACGATCTGCCCTGCGGTGTACCGGTCGGAGTCGGAGTCGGGCCGCCGGACATTGCAAACGAACCTGACAAGACTGTCGTTCCGCCATTCCTGAGAACGATGGTCGATCCAGCCGTGACAACCGGAACAACGTCGCCATTGTCGCTGCGAAGCCGCAATCGGCCCTCGCCGCCGGTCTGCAGAATTAAATTGCCCGCGGTTGTACCGTTCACGGAAACGCTCAGAGAGGTTCCGGCTGGCAGATTGACCTGATATACACGGGTTTCGAGCTCTGTGCGGCTGCTGTGAATTTCGTATTCAGAAAAACCACGCGGCAGAGCACCGTCAATTGTCGGGCCGCGCAAAATTGCGTATATCTCATTCGCGTTCGGCGTTCCTGTCGGCGAAGGCGAAGGGCTAGGACTACCCGTCGGAGAAGGACTCGGACTACCCGTTGGCGAAGGCGTCGGCGTGCCAGTTGGCGAACCGGTTGGCGAAGGGCTCGGCGTACCGGTTGGGCTACCGGTCGGCGATACGCTCGGTGTAGGCGTAGGACCGCCGCCGCCAAATACGCCACTCACTAAGACGGTAGATCCGTTGCGAACCTCGCATGTCGAACCGTCATTTACGACCGGAACGGCCTGACCGTCCTCAGTTCTTAACTTTATTTTTGCTCGCTGGCGGTCATCGACAACGAGTGCGCCGATGCTATTACCGTTGACGACCGCATTCAACGTCGTGCCTATCGGGAGGCTAACATCCTGTATTTCGACCTCGATCTCGCGGTTTCCGCTTTGATACAGCTGCCACGTACCGACTCCGTGCGGATTGATACTGCCTGTCGGGGAGGCAAGGATCGCGGTTCGCACAACGATCACCGGCGTACCGTCGGCCTTTACACTGCCCGTAAGCATTGGGATTGACACCCAAGCAGCAAGGATCGCGACAACCATTGCCGCCTTCCAATAATGCCTGTTATTTGTATTTGTATTTCTTTTTTTCATATTTTTTTCCTACTTATTTCTTTTTTATTACCCACGCATCTGGGGTGTCGTCAAAAACACAGTGCGCGAGGTTGGGTGAAAAAGACACTCCGTGGTCAATCTGGCATTAAAGTCAGATCAAAATCTATGGGACATTTCCACGGATTTGTGTGACATTCGCGCTGACGTTTAGGGGATTGGTGATAATGGGTTCAGCTTTCGGACGATGAGACGAACGCGGATCTTGTAGTTAAATAATAAGAGGCTGTCTTTTCAGACAGCCTCGACCTGGCCCGATCATCCCTCATAAAAATTGACGACTATTTAATAAGAAACGACTCGAAGCCGGACTTGTTCGAAATATTTGCGGGAATCGGGCAAGCCATATTATTGGTAACGGCACAAAGTGCATCTATGCGGTGCAGACGAACTTCGCCCCATGGCGGAAGGATCTGGAATCGCTTATCGACTGAGGTTTCCTTGACGCGTCCGAGAAGGTCGTGCGGCGTTGCAAAAGTCGTTGGATATCTTGCCTTTACCAGCGCGGTAACGCCGGCGACGATCGGTGCCGCCATCGAAGTCCCCGACCACACGCCATAACGACCGCCCGGAAGCGCGCTGACTATTTCTTCGCCCGGTGCGGTAACGTCAACCCATGACCTCTCATATGACGAAAAGATCGCTAGTTCGTCATAACGAGTGCTCGCCGCGACCGAGAGCATGCCGTCACGAGTTTCCGCGGCCGGGAACACCATTGTCGTATTGCCACCGTTGCCGGATGCCACGGACACAGCCAACCGGCCAGTTCCGATTTCGGGAAAGGTCGTGCCCGTCGGTGTTGTGCCGACATCGATACAATCGAGCAAATCGTGAAGAACGCGCGTATTTTCAGGATAACCGATGCTAAGATTCGCGACATCCGCACCATGAGCTGCGGCCCAGATCAAGCCGGCGGTAATTCGCCATAATTCGCCCGAACCGTCGCGATCGAGGATACGGAGCGGCATTATTTTGGCATCTGGAACTGTTAGAGCAACGATTCCCGCAACGTGGGTACCGTGCCCAAAGGCCGGATCCTGACGCAAGATACCGATCTCGCTGGGGTCATTATCGCCATCGACAAAATCCCAGCGGTCGCTTTGGGGTACGAGACGCCCCGCGAAGGCCGGATGCGTCAGATCGATGCCCGTATCTAAAACGGCAACGACAATAGGTTGGTTATTATCGACTCGCAGCCCGCGTGTTCCGGCAAACTCGAATGCTTCGTTCAGGCGAATCCTGCCCGGAAAATATTGCCTGACATAGCCTTTCGCACTGCCGCCGATCGTCCACGAACGGCCTATTGTCCACGAACGCCCTTGCGTCCACGTAAGTCCAATTCGCTCGACCTGTGATAATTTGCGGTTTACCTCCGCAAAGATTATTCGGCCGTCGGGCGGTGTTGTCATCGCCGCGACGACCTGCGTCGGCGTTTGTCCGTTTGTGATCTGAAGAAGATATATTGTCGGCGACGCTACCTGCGATAGCGGCGTGGGACTCAGGCCATACTGTGCCGCGATCGCGGCGAGATCGGCTGAATTATTGAGCTGGACAATGACCTGATTTGGCACGCACTCACAAGCCGTGCCATTAGTTTTTTGGGCTGGGATATTTTGCGCATGCCCAAACAAAAGACAGGTGCCGATCGCCGTCGCGATAACTATTGCCCTAAATGTATTTCTCACCGCCAAGATCATATCGTGCTAAAGCCTAAAATGGCCGTCCGTCTTACAGTGCGAGCCAATCCACAAAAAAGACACTCTCCAAACATTTTAGCGCCCGACCAAGACAAACGGCGACCAGAGGTATGGATGTTCGCCCCGTGCAATAAATTCCAGCTGTGCCTCTCTAATGGATGACGCAATCGACTTGGTGCGTTGCAATTTCCGGTAAAAATTTGTCATAAGTTCGCCGGCGGCGGCGTCATTTACGGCCCAAAGGCTGACGATCAAGGAGTTTGCACCGGCCGAAAGAAATCCGCGTACCAAGCCGAGTATTTCGTCACCCGCGTAGATACTGCTAAGGCCTGTTTCGCAAGCGCTTAGTGTAACGAGGCCGGCCTTTATAGATCGCGAACAAATGTCATGGACCGTGATCCAGCCATCTGCCAGGTGAAGGCTCGAGAACATCGGATTTTCGGGGCGAAACTGCCCGTGGCACGCAAGATGGATCAGATCGTGCGTTGGGGCAAGACGCGCAAAAGCCGAAAAACTTGCGTCTTCGCCGACCAAACATGCGGACTTTGGCAAAATGCGTTTTATCATTCCGACTTCCTTCTCGACCAAAGGAATACGCTCATCGGCGAAGCCAACCAGCAGAGGCTTTTTCATCGGACCGGATCCTCGTTCCTCCAAAAGGCTCCAGACCGCAGCGCTCGGAGCGTAGCTTATCTCAAACCTCTCGACCAAATAGCCGCTCGCGTTTCTCAATGCGTGAAACGGAACGTAATGAAGATTGCCTGTTGGGATCACGACCAGCGCCGCACCCGATAGATGCCGTTCGAGCGGTTCGACCAGTAGTTGGTAAAGTCCCTCGAGACCACCGTTCGCTCGCGAGCAAAGTTCGTCGCGAAATTTTTCGAGCGCGATTGTTCCATATCGATAAGCCCCAAACTGAAAATGCAGATCCTCTAGTAGTGAGTTAACCTCGTCGCGAGTTGTCAAACCCGGGACAAAGCGTACCCGCCCGCCGTTGACGATAAATGCGGCGATCTTACCTTGGTATTCGACATACTCGATCAATGTTCGCTGGCCACCGAGCAATTTGTGCAAGTTCGTTAGGTCGAGGTGGGACGGTCCTGATGCAATCGCATTGGAGCTGTTGACGCTCGCAACCTTTCGCATGAGATCGGCGAGCTTTGCTTCCGCTTTTAGGGCAAATTTTCGCAAGTCACCAATTTCGTCATCGTCAGCCCGGTCTATTCGTTTGTAATAAGAATTCAGCTCGATTCTGAGATTCTCGATCTGCTCGCTTCGTTCATCCCTCCGGCCCGACCCGCGCACGATGGCATCGACGAGAGTTCGCGAGCGGCCGCTTTCGATGGTCCGAAATGCCTTAGCAAACTTGCCGGCATCGAGATAAAGGTTCGCGAGCTGGTCGTACGGATCGAGCCGCGACGCCAGAAACCCCATGCTGAATTCCTCTGCCGCAAGCGGCGTACGAAGCCTTTCGATAAGCCGGATCGCCTTTTTGAAGAGCTTTTCGGCGTTTAGATCATCACGATCTGCCCGAGCCAACTTGCCAAGCGCGCAAACCGCCGCCTGCTCGAGGTCCGGCAAACGCAAACGTCTAGCATAGCCATCTGTTTCGCTGAGTTTTTTTGCCGCCTGCGTGACATTGCCGGCCCGCCGATGTACCTCGCCCTCGAGCAACTTGGCAGCAGGCAGATCGCGTGGGTTCTCACTCTTACGAATATGCGGCCGAACATTGCGAAGAACTTCGAGTGCCCGCGAGAGGTTACCGCTCGTTAGAACGAGTCGCGCCTCGGCCAACATTGCCGCCGCCTGACCGGAATCATTTTTCTCCGAGGCAAAGAGCCGTGCCGCACGGTCAAGCTGCTTTTGCGCGACTTTGAGGTCACCCGCTGAATACGAGCATCGTCCGTAATTAAGACACGCCCGGGCCTCCTCTGCCCGCATTTTCAGACGGCGAAATGCCTTAGCCACGCGATCATAGATATCGGCCGCCTCGGTATTGAGGTTCAATTCTGAATATATGTCGGCGATTTCCAGGTCCGCGATCGCGGATTGATGCGGCATATTAAGCGAATCGTACTTTGAGCGAGAAAGTTCGAGAAACTTTAGTGAGTCGCCATATTTGCCGCGAATCCGCGCGAGGTGGCCGATACTTGCTTCGATCTCCGCCTCGGTTACTCGCATATCTGCGGACGCTGCGGTTTCGAGGGCCATTCGGTAAAAGCGGTCCGCTTTTTCAAATTCGTTTAGCTCGGAATAAGTATTCGCGAGGCCGTTTTCTGCCACCGCCTGCAACTCGATCTGACCAGTTTTGACAAACCGACGCCGCGCGGCCGCGCAATATTTTTCCGCGGCCCGATGCTGGCCATTTCGTGCAACGACATTGCTCAGATTTACTTCGATCTTACCGGCCGAAACTTCGTCCCGGTTTCGAATGAATATGCCGAGTGCTTTCTCGCCGGCCTCGATAGCGTCCTCGTACCGGCCCACCATGCCGAGGGCAAGGAGCTTGGCCATCTGCGTTTGCGCCGAATCGTGATCTCGGCCGAGCCGGTCGAGCATCTTGCTCGCTTTATCGAGGGCGTCGACCGCCAATTCGAATTTGCCTTTGGTTATTTGCGATATCCCGAGCACCCAGAAGGCTATTGCCCCGATCTCGTCGTCCGAATTTAAGACTGCAAGCTCCTGCATCACAGACGACGCACGCTGCGAAATGACCGGATGGCTGGTCCACGACGAATGACAGATCTGCCGGATCTCGTCTGCGAGATGGCGATCTGCGATCCGTTGGTGACGCTTGAGCAGGCGTCGCCGCTCTTTATCGCTCCGGGCAGCGATCAGTTGTTTAGCAAGGGTCGAGCGTCGCATGATGTGCCCCGATTATACAATAAGGAAAAGACGGCGGTTTGCCGGCGCCGCCGCCTTTTTACGGTTGGGACTGACGGGAAGGTCATTGAAGCGAGATCTTTTCGATAAATATTTCAGTCGAATTTCCACGGATCACAAGGCTGTATTCGCCTGCCGGAATCGCCGTGAACGTAAACTCAGACATTCCCTCGAACTCTGTCTTTGCGGAAAATTGACTTGACGAAATCTCAACCTCGCCATTCTCAAATCCGGAACCGAGTATCTGTCCGCGAATGTCAAAGCCTTTTGCCGCGGCGGTAATCCTGAGATCGACAGCGTTTTCGCCTGAGTCAAAGAGCATCTGACGCGCTGTTGAGCTGCTGGCCGAGCGTTCGCCAAATGCGGCGCGGTTTGGTGCGAGATCGACACGCACGACCGCAAAAACCCGTTCCAAAAACGACGGCCGTGGTTCTGGGGCTCTTGTCAGGTATAGATTTTTTGCATACCGGATCGCATCGGCGGGAGCGTCCACGGACGAATCGGTTTGCATCCGCCGGATCATATGTTCAAGTCTCTGTTCTGATGTTTTCATTTCTCTCTGAAAGGCTGCATCTCAACCTTTGCTACTCAAACAGTGCTCAATCGACTCATAAAAAGACACGACCAATCATTTTGCCAGCACTTTTTCAAGCTTCTTTAAACAGCGTGACCGCAGCGGGCTGATACTCGTCTCGCCGACATTGATAGCGGCAGCAACCTCTACATAACTCGCTGCCGGATCTTGTAAGTAGATCATCGAAAGTATCTTTTGACATCGCTCTTCGAGTTCCATGAGGGCCGTGCGGATCAAATGCTGTTCCTCAAGCTCGATCAACATCTCGTCCGCAAGCGGGGCGCTGTCGCGAATGCCAGCCATTTCCGCTTCCATTTCCTCCTCGGTTTCAGGTGAATAAAAGCCTTTGGACCCGCGAATCACCGCCCACGTTTTAAATTTTGCCGTGGTCACGATCCAGGATCTGATTTTGTCAGGCTGTTCGATCTCGTCGATCTTTTCAAAAAGAGTTAGGAAAACGTCTTGAAAAACGTCTGCGGCCTGCTCGTCGGTGAGTCCGGCTCGGCGCGGAATCGCAAATATCAATCGTTGGTACCGAACAACCAACTCGTCCCACGCGGCCTGATCGTTTTTTCGACATCGGTTCAGCAGCTCGGCGTCAGCGTTTGACAGCCTTGCCGCTTCAAATTCGACCTCAATTCGTTTTGCCACAGGATTAGCCACTCTGCAAACGATTCTGGAATACCGTTAGAGATTTGGCAAGAATAAGTTGCAAACGGCTATTGGTATGTACGACAAAATTTCGTCGCTTATGATAACATTTCGTTTTCGGATATATAGAATTAACCTCGCTTGGCGTTGGCCTACGCGCTGGTACACGAGTTTGAAATGGATAAATTTTTGGTGCGCGGCGGCAATCCGCTGAGAGGAAAAATCGAGATCGGCGGAGCGAAAAATTCGGCGCTGCCGTGCCTTGCGGCTACACTGCTTACGCCTGAGACCGTGACGCTCCACAATGTCCCGTACGTAAAGGACCTTATCACCCAGCGACGCCTGCTCGAGGACCTCGGCGCAACTGTCTTGACGCCGGAACTTCGAACGCACAAGGTATCCGCAAAAAATGTCGAGGTTTTTGAGGCGCCGTATCATTTGGTGAAAACGATGCGCGCGAGCGTCCTCGCGCTCGGGCCGCTGCTCGGCCGTTTTGGCCAGGCAAAGGTGAGCTTGCCCGGCGGATGCGCGATCGGAACCCGTCCTATCGACCTTCATTTACGGGGTTTCGAAAAGCTTGGTGCGACAGTCTCGCTGGAATCCGGTGATGTCGTCGCACGCGCGCCGAAAGGACGACTTGTCGGCAACACGATCGATTTTGAAAAAATAACGGTCACGGGCACCGAGAACATCATGATGGCGGCGGTCTTAGCGACCGGGAAAACGACGATCACTAATGCGGCTGAGGAGCCTGAGATCGAGGACCTTGCCGAACTCCTGAACAAAATGGGAGCGCGCATCAAAGGTGCCGGCACTTCAGTAATTGAGATCGAAGGCGTCGAGGGCCTTGGCAGTGCGCAACATACGATCATCCCTGATCGTATCGAGACCGGCACGTTTATTATTGCCGCAGCAATCACAAACGGCGAACTTGAGATCAAGAGTTGCCGGCCGGAACACCTTACCGCCGTTATCGACAAGCTGCGCGAAACTGGCGTCGAGATCGAAGAGTTAAACCAGAGCACGCTGCACGTAAAATGCGCCTCGTCGGGGCTTAAGGCGAAAGATGTGACCACCGAGCCGCATCCGCATTTTCCGACCGATATGCAGGCTCAGTATATGGCCCTGATGACACAGGCCGACGGCACCTCAACAATTACCGAGACCATATTCGAAAATCGGTTTATGCACGCGTCGGAACTCATCAGGATGGGAGCGGATATTCACATCTCCGGCAATGCCGCCACGGTTCGCGGAAAGACAAGGCTAATGGGCGCGCCGATCATTGCGTCCGATCTTCGCGCTTCGGCTTCGCTCGTTCTTGCCGCCTTGTGCGCCGATGGCGAAACGACGATCGACCGGGTTTATCACATCGACAGGGGTTATGAGACCATTGTCAGAAAGCTGAGATCACTCGGCGCCGACATCGAGCGAATTAAGAGCGATCTCGCCGCCACAGCCGAAGAATCTATCGGCTGATCGATTCACGAGCGGGCCATTTGATTGCGTATTTCGGAATGCTGTCAGAGTGAAATCCGAGATCCTAAATTCAAAATCGAAACACACTCCCCGACAGCCCGCGTTTCCGCCTTCCGCCCGTCTGTGGTTTAATTAATTCAAACGAATATGAGCGTGGATGACTGCATATTTTGCAAAATAGCCGATGGCCGGATACCGTCCGAGCGAGTTTTTGAGGACGACGTCTGTGTGGCGTTCAACGACCTTAGTCCACAGGCGCCGACGCATATTCTGATCATTCCGCGGGAACATTTTGATTCGCTGGACAAGGTGAATGAGGATCAAAAAGAGACGCTCGGGCATTTGCTGCTGACGGCTGCAGATATTGCACGCACCGGCGGCTTTGCCTCGGATGGTTACCGTGTCGTCGTAAATACCAATGCCGATGGCGGCCAGACGGTTTTTCACCTACACGTCCATCTGCTGGCCGGACGGCCATTTATTTTCCCGCCGGGATGAGGCCGAATCTACTTTTTCTACCCTGAAGTGTTGTTTTATATGAAAGGTCTAATTTTTACATTCTTGATCGCTCTGTGCCTCTTTAATTTTGGATGCGGAAGTGATAATTCGAATACGGCCGAGAGCTCGAACTCGAACTCGGCTCAGGAAACGCCTGTGATACCTCCGTTGCAAATTGCGGAGATCACGGACCCGAACATCGCGCTTGCCGAGGGCAATCGACTTCTGGACGAAAATCAAACGGAATTGGCGATAGAGGCGCTGCGACAAGCCGTAAACCTCAATCCAGACCTCGCGGACGCCTATTTCAAGCTTGGCATAGCTTATTCGCTACTCGATATGCAGATGGAGCAAGCCGGCACATTAACCGAGCCGAACACCAACACAAAGGCAGCGAAATCGAAAAGCAAATCCGAAATCGCCTTTGAAAATGCAGTCACGGCATATAAGAAATGGATAAGTGCTAACCCGAAAGACGACGTTGCCCAATTCCATCTCGGCCGTGCGTACGACAAATTAATGAAGGACGAGGATGCCGAAAAGGCCTTTAAGCAAGCCGTTAAACTGAAGCCCGACGACACCGAATACCAGACCGAACTCGGAGCGATACTCGTCAAGCTCGCAAAATACGGCGAAGCGACCTCTCCGCTAAAAAAGGCAATAGAACTTGACCCGTCCAACGCACGCGCTCTCGATCTGCTGGACGACGCGCAGGCCGGCCGGCAGAGGGTCGACTACCGATCGCCGAAGAAAGACGGAAACCAAGCGACTGGTAACAAAGCGTCAAATTCAAATTCGACGACAGATTCCGATTCGGATTCGGATTCTGACACTAAGTCGCCGGATGTGAAAAAGAAACCGTCGAGTGAAAACCCAAAAGATAAAAAGCCGATTTCCCCGACTTCGAAGCCTCGATAAAATTGGCAAAATGTGATGCGAAAATACACACTCGTCTATATGAGTGTGTCAACTTGACATTCGGTTGCCAAAATTACACATTCAGTTGATAGCGGACCACTAAAATCCGCCGTATTATGAAGATCGACCTCGAACCGACGGCATCCCTATCCATCGAACGCAAGATCAGTATGCACGAGGCTCGCGAGGCGATAATCGACCGCCTCGCGCGTGATCTGCCGACCGACATTAATCTCGAAAGATTCCTCAACGTAGTCGTTTCCGAGATCGGACGGATGCTACACGCCGACCGCTGCGACCTTTTGCAGCTATCAGAAGGCCGCGATCTGGTCATTAGCCACGAATGGCGAAAGGATAAGTCGATACCTAAGAGTCAGGGAACGACGATACCGTTCGACGCCAGAAAGCTTGCCGAACGGTTTGATGTCACCCAGCCGATCCGCATCAACGACATCTCAAAGACGAAAGATGAGACGCTGAAATTTTTCGCAAAGGCAATAGAGACGCGTTCTCTGCTAATAATCCCGATCATTCTAAACGGCAATGTGTTGGGCTTGTTGGGGCTGCACGACACGCACAATGCGCGCGTCTGGCTTGACGAAGAGGTCGCGTTTCTCGAATCGATCGCACAGCAACTCGCCATTGGCTATCAATACACTAGCCTTTACGTCGCTCAGGGACAGGAAACTCGCCGGACAAATGCTCTGCTCGAGATCGCAAATACACTGAATTCGCATTCGGATTTCAAAGAAGTATCTGAGGGCGTGATGGAGCGAGCGATCAATCTCGTCGGTGCCGATTACGGAGCGCTTGGCGTTCTCGATCAGACGGGACAGCGTATTTCGCTTGCGACATTTAAATCGGCCGAGGGTATTAAGCTCGGCAAGATGCTTAAGCTGATCGAACAGCATAATAAATCGCTGGATATCAATACGTTTGCCAAGCTGGGTGAGTTGCTGCGCGACGGTAAGACGCTGCGGCTCTCGGATTCCGAGCTGCCGTTTGCGATCCGGCTGTTTTTTAACACACAGCTGCGAGGAAAGGCCGCTTTGGTAACGCCGGTTCACGTTGCCGGACGCGCGTTTGGGCTGCTCGGTTTTGTTTGGAGCAAAGAGAGCACCTTTGCCGATCACGATATTGCACTTATCGAGGGCATCGCCGACCAGATAGGCACGGCGCTCGAACGCGATCAGCTATCGACCGAGGTGATGAGACTCAAGAGTGAGCTGCATCAAAAACAAAGCGAGATCGTCGGTCAGGCTCCGGCCATCAGACGTGCGATCGAGCTTGGGATAAATGTCGCAAATACCAGCACAACAGTTCTGATACTTGGCGAATCCGGAACCGGCAAGGAGCTGATCGCAAATCTCATCCATTACAACTCGGGCCGCGAGAACCGGCCTTTTGTAAAGATAAATTGTGGTGCGATACCCGAGACACTGCTCGAATCCGAGCTGTTCGGCCACGAAAAAGGCGCCTTTACCGACGCCCGCAGCCAACGACAGGGACGATTTGAAGAGGCAAACGGCGGGACACTGTTTTTGGATGAGATCGGCGAAATGTCTTTGCAGGCGCAGGTTCGGCTGTTGCGGGTTTTGCAGGATGGCGAATTTACTCGCGTCGGCGGTAAACAGGTTTTGAAAACCGATGTTCGCGTTATTGCGGCCACAAATACCGACCTCGAAAAGGCCATCGAGGATGGTTCATTTAGAAAGGATCTCTATTACCGGCTTTCGGTTTTTCCGATCTCTCTGCCGCCGCTAAGGGAACGGATCGAGGATATTCACTTACTGGTCTTTCATTTTCTCGAAGATTACAAGAAAAAATCAGGCCGGTTTGTTTCCGGAATCTCTAAGGAAGCCTTGCGGTCGCTGGTCAGCTATGATTGGCCGGGCAATATTCGCGAGCTTGAGAACGCGATCGAGCGAGCCGTAATTATATCGTCGGGCCGGCAGATCGAACTTGACGATCTCCCGGAGGCTATTAGCCGCAGCGCGTCTGAGTCATTTGCTCACGCACGTCTCGAGCGTGCGGCGGCGGCGGGCGAAGGGCGCTCGATCGGGATCGATGTCGAACTTCCGGCCACGATGGATGAGATCGAAAAGCTGGTGATCGAGGCGACACTAGATTATACGGACGGCGACAAATCGCAGGCCGCGAGGCTGCTAAACATTGGCCGCAAGACTCTTTACCGCAAACTCGAATTATACGACGCAGAGCAATCCTAGCCGTCGCTGATTATGGACGTAATCGTCGGCACCGCCGGACATATCGATCACGGTAAGACAGCGCTGATCAAAGCCCTGACGGGTATCGACGCCGATCGTCTGCCCGAAGAAAAACGTCGCGGAATCACGGTCGATCTCGGATTTGCCGAGATGCGCGTCAGCGATGTTCACTTTGGGTTTGTCGATGTTCCCGGCCACGAGCGTTTTGTTAAGAATATGCTCGCGGGCGCGATCGGCATCGACCTTGTCTTGCTGGTTATCGCCGCAGACGAGGGCGTAATGCCGCAGACACGCGAGCATTTTGATATCTGCCGTCTGCTCGGCGTGCACGCGGGCGTCGTCGTACTTACAAAAACCGACCTTGTCGACGTCGAGACGCTCGAGCTCGCCAAAATCGACGCGGCGGAACTCGTTGCAAATTCGTTTCTCGAAAATGCTCCCATGATCTGCGTCAGCGTCCGAACCGGCGAGGGTATCGACACGCTCAAAGACGAGATTGGCCGGATCAGCGCGAATTTACCTGCGCGCGACGATCGACTTGTCACACGTCTGCCTGTCGACCGCAGCTTTTCGATAAAGGGCTTTGGCGCAGTTGTGACCGGGACGTTAGCCTCAGGCGAAGTCGTCGAGGGCGCGGAAATGGAGTTACTACCAACAGGAACAAAAGTCCGTGTTCGCAGTCTTCAAACACACGGACGCGGCGTTAAATCGGCGTTTGCCGGCCAGCGAGTTGCCGTAAACCTCGGCGGCATCGATCATTCGAAAATAATGCGTGGAATGGTGCTTGCGGAGCCGAACACGCTGCGACCGACTCAGATAATTGACGCCGCGATCGAGGTTTTACCGAGTGCTGCAAAATCGCTTCGCTCACGTCAGCGCGTCCGCGTTCACATCGGGACGATCGAGGCGCTCGCCAGAATTCAGGTCCTTAATGCGGTGGGCGAGATCGCGGCCGGCTCGACTGACCTCGCACAGATCAGGTTAGAAATGCCCGTCGTGGCCGTCCCCGGCGTGAGGTTTATCGTGCGCAGCTATTCGCCGCAGGCCACGATAGCAGGCGGCCAGGTTTTAGATACTTTCGCCGAAAAACATCGTCGAAAAGAACTTGATCTTGTTCGTCTTCACCTCAATGATCTGTTAGCAGCGACCGCGAACGTCAATGCGACGGTCAAATTACTTTTGAACGCAGCCGGCACTTCGGGATTGAACTTTGTCGAGCTCCAGATGCGTACGGCGGCAACTAGAGAGATCTTGAAAGCGGCAGTTGACTCGGGCATTGCCGAGGGATCGATAGCCTTGGCCGGCGATCGCTACATCATCGCCGATAAGCTAAATGAATTGTCGACATTGGTAGAATCCGCGATCGGTGATTTTCATAGACGCGAGCCGTTGGCAAAGGGAATCTCACGCGAGGCATTACGAGAGAGCATTTCGGCACACTTACCGACGGAAGTTTTTCTGGCCGTAATTTCGGCATTGGAATCGTCTGGCAAGATCGTACTCGACAAGGAAGTCGTGCGGCAAGCCTCATATGAAATGGAGCTTTCGGCCCCCGACCTTGAATTGAGCAAGAGGATATTGACCAATTATATGGATGCGGGACTCGAGGTGCCAAAGCTCGACGAAGCAATCGACGATTCGATCGCGGGCACAAAATTTACTCCACACGAGGCGCGTAAGTTCTTTCAGCTGCTCATCGACTCTGGAAAGATCGTTAAGGTGACGGCGGAATTCTATTTCGCGAGAGAAGCGATCGAAAATTTGGTCGTGTCGCTCAGGCAATTTGCGGATAAATCGAGTGGGAGCTTGATAGACGTCGCTCAGTTCAAAGAGCTTGCGGGAATATCTCGCAAGTATGCTATACCGCTGCTCGAATACTTCGATCGCGAACGTATAACGAGCCGGGCGGGCGACAAAAGGATAATATTGTAATGCGTAGATTCCTGACTGCACGTTGGCAGGACCTGATTATGGCGAATTACGAGGTTGAGCCGTCGCTGCTTGCGTCGCTTGTGCCCAATGGCACTGAGCTTGATCTACACGATGGTAAGTGCTTTGTCAGCCTTGTCGGGTTTATGTTCGCTGACACGCGCGTTTTAGGCGTGCCGATACCTTTTCACGTAAATTTTGAGGAAGTGAACTTGCGGTTTTACATCAGGCGCGAAATCGAGGGCGAGACGCGCCGGGCGGTCTGTTTTGTTAAGGAGATCGTACCGCGATGGGCTATCGCGACGGTCGCCCGCGTGGTTTATGGAGAGCCTTATGAATGCTGGCGAATGACTCACGAAAGAGACGGGAATACCGTTTCGTATAGCTGGTCAAAAGGCGGCCGTCACAATCATCTGAGCGTAGCGATCGATGCGAGCGTCGGCGTCCCTGAGGCTGGTTCGCACGGCGAATTTATTATCGAGCATTATTGGGGATACACAAAACGTGGCGGAAATCGCATCGACGAATACAAGGTCGAGCATCCGAAATGGGAATTATTCTCTGTTAAAAACGAAGTAATTGACGTCGACTATGGTCAAACTAATGGCGATGAATTTGCGTTTTTGGATGGTCAAAATCCATACTCGGTATTGCTTGCAAAGGGCTCAGAGGTCTCAGTTTTCCAAGGTGAAAGAATAAAATGATAATTGGCATCATAGCCATTTCTAAAAACTACGCGATCGGTAAAGACGGCAAATTACCGTGGCATTATCCGGCCGACCTTAAGTTCTTTAAGGAAACTACTACTGGAAACGCCGTCGTAATGGGCGCCAATACCTGGCGTGCGATCGGCAAACCGCTGCCTAACAGGCTCAATATCGTTTTTAGCGGTTCGAGCAGCGTCACACCGCCGCCCGAGATCATGCGTTTGTCGACCAAGGACGAGATCCTCGATCTCGCAAGATACCTCAACCGCGATGTATACATTATCGGTGGCGCGCAGACATATGCTGAGTTTGCCGATGTCATCGAAAAATGGATCGTCACATTTGTGCCCGAGGAGGTCGTCGGAGCGGATGTGTTTATTCCGAAGAACTTTCTGGATGGATTTGACCTTATCGAAACAAAGGATCTGGGCGAGCATCTACAGGTCAAAATACTGCACCGCAAATAGAATTGGTGTAAGATAATCGCAAATTCATCGCAGGAGACTGATCATATGATGGGCGGCAGAAGTTGGGACGATTGGATCGAAGAATATTCTCAGGGTCATCAACATCCGATGAACAAGCTGACACATAAGATCGGCATACCGATGATCGCGTTTTCATTGCTGCTCGTTATTCCGTCGCTGTTTGTTGAGCGGCTTTGGATGATCGCGCTCGGGCTCTTTGTCCTCGGTTGGATTTTGCAGTTCGTCGGCCATTATTTTGAGGGCAAGCCGCCGGAATTTATGAAAGACTATAGATTTCTTTTTGTCGGGTTGCGGTGGTGGTTTAAGAAGGTTCTCGGTTGACCGTCCAGTTTTCAATTATTGGTTTACAGTCATTTCGAAACTGCCCGCGTTAGAGCTCTTTTGGTGACAAATTCTTACATTCTCGCCCTGGACATCGGCTCATCGAGCGTCCGCGCCGCCCTTTATGACGGCGAAGCCAACGTCATCCCGAGAACCTCGGTAAAGATCGCGCAGACATTCACGGCCACGCCCGACGGTGGAAGCGAGATGCGTACCGACAAAGCGATCGGAAACGTCATCGCCGCTGTCGACGCCGTTCTCGAGAAAACAAAGCGCCTTAAAGGTGAGATCGTCGCGGTCGCGACGTGTGCGTTCTGGCACAGTCTCGTTGGTGTGAATGCTAAGGGCGAACACGCGCCGGTCGTCCTCGGCTGGGCCGATACGCGAAGCCGGCAATCTACAGCCATCCTCAAAAGGACTTTCAACGAATCCGAGGTCCACAACCGCACGGGAGCGCATTTTCATTCGAGCTATTGGCCTGCAAAGTTAAGCTGGCTGAGAGCTGAGTTTCCGGCCGCATTCTCACAGGCGGCGGGCCTGCTTTCTTTCAGCGATCTCCTGGCTCTGAGATTTTTTGGTGAAATGGCGACCAGCGTCTCGATGGCGTCGGGCACCGGGATCTTCGACATACGAAAATGCGCGTGGGACAAAGAACTCATCAGATTTTTGAAGGTAAAGGCCTCGATGTTGCCCTCGGTTGTCGCGGACGATCACCAATTCCGATTGAACAAAAAATATGCGAGACGCTGGCCGCGGCTTGCGGGCGCACGATGGTTTC
Organism: Pyrinomonadaceae bacterium; assembly: GCA_036802885.1. GTDB lineage: Bacteria > Acidobacteriota > Blastocatellia > Pyrinomonadales > Pyrinomonadaceae > OLB17. Next base: position 60,767 of record DAIRVI010000003.1, on the reverse strand, counting down.
CAGCAATCGCCGACGGTGCGGCCGACAATATCGGCTCGGGCTGCGTTACAAAAAGCAAGGCGGCCTTGATGGTCGGCACATCCGCCGCGATGCGCTTGGCGTATACGGGCGAGCCGCCAAAGAAAATTCCCGACGGTTTGTGGTGCTATCGCATCGATAGGAACCGCGTCATCATGGGCGGCGCCCTGAGCGACGGCGGCAATCTGTATCAGCTGATCAAAACCAGGTTTAAGCTGCCTGCAAACACCGACGAACTGCTTCGACGTCGCGGCGCGGCGAACGATGAACTGATCGTCCTGCCATTCTTCTTTGGCGAGAGAAGCACTGGTTACAACGAAGATGCACGCGGCGCGATCATCGGCCTCAAGCCGACGCACGACGGCATCGACGTTCTCCAAGCCGCTATGGAAGGCGTTGCGTTTCGTCTGGCTGAAATTCACAATCGCTTAAAGAAGGTTGTCGATATTCGCGAGATCGTGGCGTCCGGCGGCGCTCTACGTGATTCGCCGGTCTGGACGCAGATCATAGCCGATGTTTTAGGCCGTGACCTGACGATGAATGACGCTGCTGAATCATCTTTGCGCGGTGCGGTTTTGCTTGCACTCGAAAGTGTTGGCAAAATAGAAAGCATCAACGATTCTATTTAGGAGTTCTGTTTATGATTCGCCCACGAAAGACCGCCGCTCGATTAGTAGTTTGTTTTTCATTTCTCCTTATGGCGAATGCTCTTGGATTAAGTCAGGGATGCCCAATTATCGAGGTCGAAACGCCTGCTGGTCCTACGGTATCAGGGTCTACGTACACTTTGAATGCTCGGGTCAAGGGTACTGCCGCTGTAGGAAATCTTGGGTATGTTTGGACGATTTCGGGAGGGATGATTGAGAAAGGACAAAACTCGGAAACGCTTTACGTTATTACAACTCGTGAAAATGCCGGGCAAAACATTACTGCAAAAGTCACAGTTTCAGGACTCTCGTCTTTTTGCGAAAATACCGCAAGTGGAACAATAGTAATAGCTCCTCCGTTCTCTTGTGGCCTCGCTGTGGATACGTTCGGAGCGGAAAAAGCTAACGCAGTAAAAGCCCGCGTCGACAATATATTTATTCAGCTAGACAACAATCCCGGAACATTCGCCTTATTTGAAATGGAATTTGACCCCAATGAAAGCACCGGTGAGCGAACCTTAAGGATTACGCGAATATTAGATGCTATCAAGTTTCGGAAATACGATTTAACTAAGATGATGTTCCTAATTTCCCAGGATGAAACATCGATAATCACTAGGGTTAGGATTCTGCCGTTGAGCACGAATATGACCGAGTCCGGCAATCAAGGCAAGCTGATCTATGGTCAGGATATGAAGCAAAAACTTTCAACTTTATTTCAAAACAATTAGAAAATGCCAAAGACACCTAACGTCAACATCGACCAACTCTGTATCAACACCATTCGCACGCTTTCGCTGGATGCTATTCAGAAAGCAAACTCCGGGCATCCGGGACTGCCGCTAGGTATGGCGCCAGCGGCTTATGTACTGTGGACGAAGTTCCTTCGACACAACCCGAAAAATCCAAAGTGGTTCGGCCGCGACCGCTTCATTTTGTCGGGCGGCCACGGTTCGATGTTGCTGTACTCGTTGCTGCATTTGACCGGTTATGATCTGTCGATGGATGAGATCAAGCGGTTTCGGCAATTGCATTCCAAGACTCCGGGACATCCTGAAAATATCCTGACGCCTGGCGTCGAGGTTACAACGGGGCCGCTCGGTCAAGGTTTTGCGAACGGCGTCGGAATGGGCATTGCAAGCGCTCATCTGGCGGCCAGATTTAACAAACGGGGCTTTCCGGTCGCCGATGGTTATATTTACTGCATCTGCTCGGACGGCGATCTGATGGAAGGCGTAAGTTACGAAGCCGCCTCGCTCGCGGGACATCTCAAACTTGGCAATCTCATTTATCTGTACGATGATAACCAGATCACGATCGACGGTTCGACCGATCTGGCGTTTACCGAGGATCGCACGAAAAGATTTGTCGCCGCTGGCTGGCACGTCTCCGTCGTCAAAGACGGCAACGACCTTAAGGCAATTGAGGCCGCGATCAAGGGTGCTCAAAAGGTAAAAGACAAGCCGTCGCTGATCCGCGTCCACACGATCATCGGCTTTGGAATGCCAAAACAAGGTACGTCTAAGGCTCACTCCGACGCGCCGGGCGAAGAGGCTGTCCGCGAAACAAAACGCAATCTCAGCTGGCCGGAAAATAAGAGCTTCTACGTGCCTAAGGAGGCCCTCGCCCACTTTCGCAATGCAGTAAAGACGGGCGCAAAACTCGAAAAAGACTGGAACGAAACAGTCAAGAAATATGAGAAAGCAAATCCCGACCTAGGCGCCGCATTCAGGAGCATCCGCAGCTCCGAGTTGCCTGCCGATTGGGAAAAGTCTCTTCCAAAATTTGACGACGTCGAGGCAAAAGCCACCCGTGCTTACAGCGGCGATGTGATCAATGCGATCGCCGATGCGCTGCCGAGTCTGGTCGGTGGTTCGGCCGACCTCAAACCGTCGAACAACACATACATCAACTCGTCAGCCGACATTCAGGCGGGCAAGTTTGAGAATCGCAACATCCACTACGGCATCCGTGAACACGCTATGGGTGCGGCAATGAACGGGATGGCGCTATTTGGCAGCGTGATACCTTTTGGCGGGACGTTCCAGACTTTTTCCGATTATATGCGGCCCGCGATACGCCTTGCCGCTCTGTCACACATCCAGACGATCTTTGTCTTTACGCACGATTCGATCGGCCTTGGCGAAGACGGCCCGACGCACCAATCGGTCGAGCATCTCGCGGCCATGCGTGCAATACCAAATCTTGCCGTTATTCGCCCCGCAGACGCGCACGAGACGCGCGAAGCCTGGCGCGCCGCGATCAAACGCCGGAACGCTCCGACCGCGTTTGCATTGTCGCGGCAAAAAGTCGCTCTGATCGACCGCAAAAAATATGCGGATGCAAAAGGCTTGCACAAAGGCGCGTACATACTCGCCGAGGCCAAGACAAAAAGCGGCAAAACCACATCGCCGAAACTCATTCTGATCGCTACCGGCTCCGAGGTCGGCCTTGCGATGGAAGCCCGTCAGCAACTTAACTCGCAGGGCACGCCGACCCGCGTCGTCTCGATGCCGTGCTGGGAATTTTTTGACGCTCAACCCCAGAAATATCGAGACGAAGTTTTGCCGCCAAAAATTACAGCCTGCCTCGCCATCGAAGCCGGCGTCTCACAAGGCTGGCACAAATACGTCGGGGACAAAGGTGACGTTCTCGCCGTCGATAGATTCGGCGCGTCAGCCCCGGCAGAGGATGTTTTCCGTGATTACGGATTTACGGTTGAGAACGTGATCAAGAAAGCGAATTCACTTTCTTAGTCGTTATCGCTCATAAATCTGTTTTCGATGTCCGACTTTCACAACGATTACGATCAACCGATCGTCCTCGATCGAATAAATGATCCGATAGTTACCTTGTCGGATACGATACTTTTCATCGCCTGTGAGTTTTTGAGATCCCGATGGTCGCGGATCGTCGGACAACGACTCCGTTTCCCGTAGTATCCGAACAACATCTTTTTTCGGAATCGATTTAAGGCTACGATGAAACGCCTCGCGGTATAGAACCTTATATTTTTCCATCCGCTTTCAACCTTGCTAGCAGCTCTTCGTAGGTCATCAGAGGCTCGTTTGCGTGTTCGTCGAACGAGCGCAGATCCTCCTCGTCCTCGCCCAACGCGAGCCGAAGAGATTCGTTAACGATGTCTGAGATAGTGCGGTTTGTGTGAGCGGATTTCAAACGCACCGCTTTGTGAAGCTCAGGTTCGATGTAGATAGTTGCTCTTTTAAGTTCGACAGCCATGAGATCACTTTAACGTCATAACGTCAGAATGTCAAAACATTTTAACTCCGTGCTATTATATTCGCCGTGAAGTGGTTTCTTCTCGTCTTCGGCATTTCACTGTTCGTCGTTTTTGCTGTGACTGAAAGGTATATGCGCCGCTGGCGTCGTGCTGCATTTGATCGGCGGCGTGTGCGCCAAAAAGTACCAACCACAGATGAACACAGATTAAAACAGATATCAGCAGTCCGATCCCCTATCTGTGTCCATCCGTGTTTATCTGTGGCTAATTTTCTTTTCGGAAACTGGCCTCCCGCTTACGCGAGGCGGTTCCGACTTGGTATCATTGATCAGATGAGCGTTTACGACGAAATGTCCGAAAGCCAGCAGTTTGCTTGCCGCGTGATCGCCGATCACGCACGCGCGACTGCGTTTGCCATCGCAGACGGCATCTTGCCCGGTAACGAGGGCCGCAATTACGTCCTTCGCAAGATAATGCGCCGCGCGATCTATCACGGCCGCGAACATCTCGGCCTGACCGAACCGTTCTTTTACAAAGTCTGCGATTTTGTCGTCGTTGAAATGAGCGGTGCGTATCCCGAACTCGAAACACAGCGTGATTTCATCGGCAAAATGGTGCGGGTCGAGGAAGAGCGGTTTGGTAATACCGTCACAGTCGGCCTCGGAAAGCTGAATGAGCTCGGCATTTCCGCAAGCACGCCAAAAGACGAAGATCTGTTTCTTTCGATCGGCAAACTCTACGACACTTTCGGAACGCCCCGTGACCTGATCCGAGTCTATCTTGAGGAAAAAGGCCTTGGATTTGAAGAGGAAGATTTTAACACTCGTTTTGACGCGGCTCTGCAAGAGCTGCAGTCGCAAGGTGAGGTTGGTCAGACGACCCGCAAATCACAGCCATCGCCCATATATGCTGAGATCTTAGAAAAGGTAGGCGCCAATCAGTTTCATGGCTATGACACGACACACCTTACTGACGCTAAGGTAATTGCGATCCTCGATGGCGATAAGCAGCTCGAATCGCTCGATACTGGATCACAAGGCAGCGTCGTTCTCGATCAGACGCCATTTTACGCCGAAGCGGGCGGACAAGTCGGGGATGTCGGCAAGCTGATCGGAACAGTTGTGGCAGCGACTGTTGCCGATACATATTCGCCTGTTACGGGATTGATAATTCACAAAGTCACGGTCGATAGGGGCACGATCAAGGTCGGCGACACCGTCACCGCAACGGTCGATGCCGAGAAACGCGACGCGACGCGGCGGAATCATACGGCCACGCATCTAGTGCACGCCGCGCTTCGCGAGGTTTTGGGCACGCACGTAAAGCAGGCGGGTTCGGTTGTTGCCCCTAACGTTTTGCGGTTCGATTTCACACATTACCAGCCGATGAGCGATGCCGAGATCGCTGAGGTTGAGGATCTTGTAAACGGCTATATCCTCAAGAATGAGCCGGTCAATACAAACGTGATGGCCATCGAAGAAGCGATGGCCGGCGGTGCGATGGCGTTGTTTGGCGAGAAATACGGCTCGGCTGTGCGCGTATTGAGCGTCGGTGACGGCGTATTTTCAAAAGAGCTTTGCGGCGGCACACACGTCAGTGCGACGGGCGACATCGGTTCGTTTAAAATCACGGCGGACGAGGCGATTGCCTCGGGCGTTCGGCGAATACGCGCGATCACGGGCTTTGATGCTTTTGAGCGATTTCGCGAGGACGAGAAACTGATCGACGCAAGCTTAGGAGCGTTAAATACGCAACGCGACAATCTGCCAATCGCGATAGCAAAACTTCAAGCGGAGCTCAAGAAAACGCGCAAGGAACTCGACGCGTTGAAGCTAAAAAGCTACACATTGTCTGCGGGGACAGGAAATTTCGAAGTAACAGGCGGCGACGCAAAGCTCACCCATGATGACGGGACTAAGGATATCGCCGGAATCAAGGTGCTCGCCAAGATCGTTGACGGGCTCGATGCAAACGGCACGCGACAACTCTCTGATACTTTGCTCGCGCGGCTCAAGTCAGGCGTCGTCATCATCGGCCGTGCTGACGAGGGCAAGGTCGGCATCATCGTCCGCGTTTCCGATGACCTGACCGACAAGGTAAAAGCCGGCAATGTGATCAAAGAGATCGTGCCGATCGTTGGTGGTAAAGGCGGCGGGCGGGCCGACATGGCCGAGGGCGGCGGCACCGAGCCCGACAAACTCGGAGACGCAATCGACGCTAGCTACGGCGTGATCGAGCGGATGCTAGGATAAGATTTTTGCAGATGAACGCAGATAAGCGCGCGGATCAGACAATTTAATTTATTTATCAGCGTCATCTGCGTCCATCTGCGGCCAATATTTCTTAAGGATTTTTATGAGTGCGGTTCTGCCGACAAAATCCGAAGAGCTAGTTTCTTACAACCCGGCGACGGGCGATGAGGTGGGTCGCGTTGCCGTGACCTCGCCCGACGGGGTCGTTGGGGCGGTTGCGCGTGCGCGTGAGGCATTTCAATCGTGGCGAAAAACGACATTCAACGAGCGCAAGCGGCTCGTGATGGCGGCACGAGAGGTGATACTTGCGGACATCGACGGGATCGCGAAGCTGATCTCAGCCGAATCCGGCAAGCCGTTTGGCGAGGCGATCTCGATGGAGATCGCGCCCGTGCTCGACCTGATGCAGTACTTTGCCCGCAGCGCCGAAAAACTGCTAAAACCGCACAAGATAGGCATCGGGCTTTATGCGCTACTTGGCCGCTCGTCAAAGATCGTATATCACCCGCTCGGCGTGGTCGGCATAATTCCGGCTTGGAATTACCCGTTCTCGATACCGCTCGGCGAGGCCGCGATGGCTCTGATGGCTGGAAACACGGTGGTGATAAAACCCTCGGAACTGACGCCGATGGTTGGATTAAAAATAGGCGAGATCTTTGAAAAGGCGGGCTTTCCGGCGGATTGCGTACAAATCATCAGCGGTGCCGGCGAAACGGGCGCGGCACTCGTCGAAGCGGCGCCACAAAAGATAATGTTCACTGGCTCGGTTGCGACGGGCAAAAAGATCGCTGCCGCAGCGGCAAAAAACCTCACCTCGTGCGTCTTTGAGCTCGGCGGCAAGGACCCGATGATAGTGTTTGAAGACGCTAATCTCGAGCTCGCGGCCTCGGCAGCCGTTTGGGGTTCGTTTTGTAATTCCGGCCAGTCATGCTCGTCGGTAGAGCGGCTTTATGTTCACGAGTCGGTAGCGGACAAACTAACAAAACTCATCGTCGAAAAAACACGCGAATTAAAACAAGGCGTCGGAACACGCGAAGACGTCTCGATCGGCGCGATGTCGTCTGAGCGGCAGATCGAAATCGTCGAAGATCACGTTGCAGACTTTGTGGCGAGCGGGGCGAAGATCGAGATCGGTGGTGTTCGGAGTCCCGCCTTAGGGCGGCCAAGTGCCGGACATGAGCCGCCTAAAGGCGGGACTCAAAACCTGTTTTTCGAGCCGACCGTTATCACTAGCGTTAACAATGACATGCGGGCGATGCGGGAAGAGACGTTCGGGCCGACGCTGCCGATCGCGACTTTTTCTACCGAGCAAGGAGCGATTCGATTGGCAAACGACAGCGAATTTGGCCTGACGGCGAGCGTCTGGACACGCGATTATGCACGCGGCCGACGTGTCGCGGAGCAAATCGAGGCTGGCTCGGTCTGCGTTAACGAAGTCCTCTACACTCACGGCATCGGGCAGACCCCGTGGGGCGGTTTTAAGAATTCAGGGCGTGGCCGCACGCACGGCACCGAAGGTTTGATGGAGCTCGTCCAGCCGCAGCATATTCACACAAACCGCCTCGCGATTCTGCCCGATGCGTGGTGGATGCCGTATTCGTCAAATGCGGTGGAAACCTTTCGCGATATGGCGCGCAAATTCGCCAGCGGCTCCTTGCTAAAGACCACAGCCTTGTTGCCGCAACTTGCGAAAAGAATCAGGGAGTTGATTAGAAAACGATCGTAGTTTTAGGTTTCTTCAACCTGAGACGGAGCTGATTCAGTCGTAGGTTCGGGGCGGCAGGTTCTCAGCAGAACGAGGTGAAGCGTGACGCCGACGGCAACCGCGAGCAGCAGCAATGTTAGCCAGAAACCGGCGGCTGTCATCCAGATACTAAATCCGATCGACGCCCAGAGGATCGCTATTGTCGTGATCTTTTGTCTGACGGAAATCCCTTTGCCCGATTTGTAATCGCTGATGTGCTTGCCAAACAGCTTGTTTGTCATCAGCCAGTTGTGAAACTTCTCGGAGCTTTTCGAATAGCAGTAGGCCGCCATCAGCAAAAAGACGGTCGTCGGCATCAGCGGCAGAAACATTCCCATAATGCCGAGTCCGACACAAACCGTGCCGAGAAAGATCAAAACTGCTTTACGAACATCCATAAAACCTACTCGACAGTTTAAACCCGCAGCCCGCTAAGTGTCCAACCGAATTACGGCTGTATCAAAATCATGCATAACGAAAACTATTTTGGAGGAGCGATTCCGCTAAGGATTGTAAAGTTTTCCGTCCAGGTAGGTGTTTCCGCGTTCTAATTCCTCATGGTATCTTACTTTCCAACCCTGATCGGTGAAAACCCAGGTTTCGCGGTGAATAATGTTCGTGATTACCTCGTGCGGACTTTCATCTTTGCGGTCGGGAACATAGCGGACAAAATGCTGGTTAGTGTAAACAGTCGCCTCTTTTCCTTTTAACGCCAGACATTCAACCCTGATCTTCGTCGCGTCGCTGACTCGCAGAATTTCTTGATAACTGTTGACACTTGCGCCGATTTGAGAGGCGGAGCGAGTTTTTCCGTCCAATTCTTTGATGGTCAGATCTGCGGTCTCGATAGAGCTTCGTGCTACCGCGTCTTTGGCAATGTCGGCTTCGATACTTTGATTGATCAGCCGTTGAATGTCGCGTCGGGCGATAGCTGCTTGGTTGATCCGATATTCGTCGTTCGGCACGCCCGATTTTTCCTGCTGGCAATATTTCTTGACGGTTTCAGATGCGATACATAAACAACCGTCATTATCCTCGGCGCGGGAAATATCTAAGGGAAACGACAAACAGCTTATCAGAAAAAATGTTGTTAAGAAAAATCTCATCAATTATATTCCTCCATTTAACTATGAAACACCACGCATACTATCTTCGTGACAAATGTTATCGCTTGTAGATAACGGGAAGCCGCCCATTGGTTGGAATGACGTGGTGGGAAGCCGAACCCACACACGTTAAGGGCAGAGAGCGATGTTCATACAAAGCCGCTGTTTCGCCGTCATGTCAATTGAATTTTTAGGAGTATATTTCGTTAACCTCATTGTCGTTTAATCCTTCGCCGTCGGAAAACCAATTTGCGAGATTGAACAATAATTGATGCGCCGGTTGCAAAAAGAAAACCTAATTGAAGAATATCGCTATTAGTTGCTGTTAACTCATAAGTGAAAAGGTCGCCAATGCTTTTTGAAGCAGAATCGTTTTCAACAAAAAGGTTACTCTGGACACTGTTTATTCCCCGAAGGTCAAATAAATAATGTAAATCTTGCTCGTAGTTGAGAAACTCCAAGCGCACAGATGTTTTCTGCCGATCCAATCGAAACGGTGATGAGCCGTCAACATCATAATCTAAACTACCACCAATATTAAATGAAAGAAGCGTTGCGTCGTGAAGTCCATAGCGCCCAAAACCGTGTCTAAAGAAATGCCACGCCTTTTGGCTTACGCGAGATTCCAAATCTTCTAATTCACGGTGATAATCTTCAACAACAGACCAAAAACGTTTTTCAGCTTGAAGATGTTCTTCCTCAGATTGCTCAATCCAATCGTTAGCGGCAGCAACAAGGTTATAGGAAAAATACTTCATCCGGTAAAAGAGAGGGCATAACGACCAATTAACACCAACGCCGTTGATAATAGGGTCGTTCGGGCCTATTATCAAGTGCATATTTATGCCGGAGAGGCCGAAACTATTTGATCAGGTACGAAACCTGTTACGGCTAAAACATATGAGCCACAAGACCGAACGGGCATCTGTCGGATATATTCGGGAGTATGTTCTTTTTCACAATAAAGAACATCCGAAAGAAAATGGGCGTGGCTTGAGGTGCGGGATCTTCTGACACATCTGGCGGTGGAAAGCCCTTTGGATATATGAACACGATGCAGCCGAGTTTTATCCCCCTTGATTTTGTCGAATTGTCGCCTGACGAACAGATTCGCCGGGCCGATGAGTTTTTCGAGCTTTTGAATAGACGCCGGACGGTGCGCGAATATTCGAGTCGCGACGTGCCGCTTGAATTGATCGAAAAGGCGATCGCGACCGCCGGAACCGCGCCGTCGGGTGCGAACATGCAGCCGTGGCGGTTTGTGGTCGTTAAAGACAAAGAAGTAAAACGTAAAATTCGCGAAGCTGCGGAAAAAGAAGAACGTGAAAGCTACCACGGCCGGATGAGCGACAAATGGCTGCGTCGGCTGGCCGTTCTTGGCACCGATGAACACAAACCATTTCTTGAGATCGCGCCGTATCTGATCGTCGTTTTTCGCATAAACTCAGTAACCGAAGATGGCGAAACCGAACCGACCTATTACTCGCAAGAGTCGGTCGGCATTGCGGTGGGCATGCTGCTCGCCGCGCTTCACAACGCCGGATTAGCAACGCTGACACACACACCAAGCCCAATGAAGTTTTTGCAGGAAATTCTTCGTCGGCCAAAAAACGAAATTCCCTTCGTGCTGATACCGGTCGGCTATCCCGCGGACGATGCAAAAGTACCGGACATCACGCGTAAACCGCTCGACGAGATTATTGAAGTGATCTAGCGACCGGACGCGGCAGATAATGTCGCTCTAAACCGCAGATAATCATCGGCGCTCTGTTTGGGACGCTCGAACATTGGCACGTGGCCTATGTTTGGCATTATCAGTACCTGCGAGTTTGGCAGAAGTTTGTGCAAAATATCCGCCGTCTCCACCGATATCAGGCGATCCTGATCACCCCAGACTATCAAACTCGGGGTCGCCAAACCCCGGATGCGCTCCTCGATCGAATCTTCGGTGATCTGCTTGAATATTCTTTGCTCGAGGTCAAAGTTGCGTATCCGTTCGCGAGCGAGCACATCCACCATCGGTCGCGGGATAAAAGGCCCGTCGGCCATAACCCACGGCAAAAGCTGGGCAAAATCCTCCTCGGTGCGGATAAGCAATGGGTTTTGCCCGGTGCCCGCAATAGTTTTGCGAAGCTCACTTTCCGGCGCCGTCCAAACCCCGGCCGGGTCGAGAAGCCAGAGACTCTTTACCTCGCCGTCGTATCGGGCAGCGTATGTCATTGCGATCTGGCCGCCCATCGAATTGCCGCCCAGATCAACATTTCTAATACCCAATGCCTGTGCCAGCGAATGCAACCGCTCAGCCTGGGCGCTCGGCGAATAATCTGCATCTTGCGGGTGCGACGATTCGCCAAATCCAATGTTGTCGGGCACGATGACGCGGTAGTGTGGTGTCAGAAATCGAGCGACGCGTGTGAAATTATCCTTGTTACCGCCAAATCCGTGAAGCAGCAGAAGCGATTCACCCTTTCCGCCTTCGAGATAGACATAACGTGTGCCGTCAGACAGGCTGATCTCTTTTCGTTCAAGTCCGGCCCGCCAGCGTTCAAGATCAAGGAAAACACGGGTCGCAGATTCAGGTGCGAGATAAACAAAACCGATAGCGGAAATCGCGAGAACCAACAGAGCGGTTACCAACACGGCAATGATCCGAACTACAACTTTTCTCATAAAGGCCTGGGGGCTGAACAAAATCGATTGCGTTCATAATACTGCTTATCGGCCGCCTATGCCAACATCAAAATTGGAGCCATTAGACAAAAAAGCCGCCGGATTCTCCGGCGGCATCATATCCAGCATAGCGGTCAGTCAAATCATAGTTCAACTATCATCGTCATCGCCGTCCGAGTCTTTTTTACCTCGATCATCGGCGTCGACGCGGGAATTAGAAGTTCGCTTATCATCCTTATCCTTAGCCTTGACCGGCTTCGTCGCGTTTGAGGTGACAGAGTTGGCGGAATTCGTGGGCATAGCATCATCGGCGTCACCTTCATTTTTGGGTGTCGTAGATATTGTATTCGAATTGGCCGCAACGGTGTTCGTCTGTGTCTTAGGCGTTTCTTTTTCTTTCGTCGAGCCCCCACAAGCGATAAGCGTAGACACCAGGCAAACTATCGAAGCTAAAATAATTGCATTTTTCATGAAATTCTCCTGATCGAATTAATCGTCATCGCCGTCACTATCTTTGGCCGGAACGGCCCCGGTATTGGCACCAGCGGTCATCATCGCCCTGACGCCAAATTCGTGTACGAGCCGCCCGCCCTGATGGGCAGTATTCATAAGCAAAACGACGCCCGAACCGTAAAAAAGCAGAAATGCCAGTCCGAGCGGAATGAGGATCATTCGCGAGAGCTCTTTTTTGAAGAGCATCGGTGCAAAAACGATCACCCCAAAAATGACAGTCAGCGCGGTAAAAACTGTCCGAGTCGTTTCAGCAAGTTCCTCGTGCTCCTCAAGCACCGACTCAACATTGTTAACGTGTTCGGCGAGTTCACCGGCCGCTCCTCCGGTCGATACGGCGACGAAACACGCGACGGTGCCGATAAGCATCAGGATAAATGCACTGATCAAAAACGTACGGCCGCTCTTCGGCATGAATATTCCGATAAGGATGATGATCGGAGCGATCATCAGAAGGGCGATCGGAAAGTGGATAATTATTGGATGGAGTCCATCCCAACTTGGAATAGGCGGAAACATATTGGTACCTCATTTTGGGTTTGAGCTGCGGATGCCGGCCATCGGAGCAAGGGCCGGCATCCAAAGCTCCCCCCCTTGAAAATTAACTTATCGATTCAAATTTCTCTTTTGGGGTAAAATCGACGGGACATTTTTCGATCGTCGCGTCTTTGGTCGTAAAGCCGCATGTCGAGCAGACAAAGAATGTCAACTTGCCGCCTTTCCAGTCGTTCAGGTTTGCGAGTGCCTCGGTATAAAGTTTGGCATGCTCGGCTTCGGCTGATTTTGCGAGATTAAAGGTGCGGACAGCGTCCTTGTTGTTGGCGGTTCGAGCCTCGGCGAGAAAGTCGGTGTACATTTTGTCGCGCTCGTAGGTCTCGCCCTCGATCGATCCTTTCAGATTTTCGGCGGTCGTCTTGACCTCGGCGGGTTTGATCTCTGCTTTCGGTGTGCCGCCCATTTTTGTAATTACATCGGCGTGGTTCGTTTTGTGGATCTCCTCTGCCCGTGCGGCGGCACGAAAGAGGCTCGCGACCTTTGTGTAGCCTTCTTCATCAGCTTTTTTGGCAAAGGCGAGGTATTTCAAGTTCGCGTTGCTTTCACCGTTATAAGCGGTCTGCAGATTTTCGAGCGTTTTGGTTCGCGTCGGGGCAGCGGCCGTATTCGTTGCAGCTGTCCCGTTATTAGTGGTTGTGCCGGTCGACGAACAGCCGGCGGCAGTGAGTACCGCAACAGCTGCGGCGGTCAAAATTAAACTGTATATTCGGTTAGTCATTATCTCGGTATCTCCTCAAAAATATTCTCAGTTACTAAACTGTTCGAATATCTGTAGTGCAAGGAGCGTGCCTTGAGTCATTAACCGGCTAAAGTCTGTGATCGCTTGATTTAGAAATGAGGGAAATCTGAAGGATGGGACGGTTGTATCAATTTTAATACAGTATTTGCGGTATGTGTCCGAATTTTCTTACAGGACACTAAATATTGTGCTTCTTGATCTTGTAAGCGATATCGCTTCGTGAGATCCCGAGTCTTCGTGCCGCCTCGGCCTGAACGCTGTTTGAATCGGCAAGTGCTTGCCGGATCAGCGTAGATTCGACGGTGTCGAGAAATTCGGGTAGTTCGACGCCAGCTGGTAGGCAATCGAATTGAAGTGTATCCATCCCATTGACGGCGGCGTCCGGATTCAAGGCTAGGTCCCCGGCGGTGATCTCGTCACCGGACGCCAGTATGCATGCCCGCTCGATCAGGTTTCGGAGTTCGCGGACATTACCCGGAAAGTGGTATTGCCGCAGTTTTCTTAGAGCTTCGGGATCGATCGGGCGCGGACTGATCTTCAGGTCGCGGGAGACTTGCCCGATCAGAAAATCAACAAGCACCGGCAGATCTTCGCGTCGATCTCTGAGCGGCAGTATGTCGATCGGGACGACGGCGAGACGGTAATAAAGATCCTCGCGAAATGAACCCGCCTTGACCCGCTCTCGCAGGTCCCGGTGTGTCGCGACGATCACACGGACGTCCACCGTCCGAGGCACCGTCGCCCCGACTCGCAGAAATTGTCCGTCGGTCAAAACCCTAAGGAGTTTTGCCTGGAGGCCGAGCGACATTTCGCCGGCTTCGTCCAAAAACAAAGTGCCATTGTGGGCGGCTTCGAAAAGACCCTGCCGCGGCTTGTCGGCTCCGGTAAATGAGCCTTTTTCGTGGCCAAAAAGCTCAGATTCGAGTAAGGTCTCCGAAACAGCGGCACAGTTTACGGCGAGAAATGTCTCCTTCGACCGCAAGCTGCCGCGGTGAATTGCACGTGCGGCAAGTTCTTTTCCTGTACCTGTCTCGCCGGTAATGAGAACGGTTGCATTAGTCGGTGCGACGCGGGCGATCTTTTCTTTTAGCTCCTTGATCGCCTTGCTTTCGCCGAGGATCTCGTCGGCAAATGCAAAGCGTTTTGCCTCCTCGCGGAGGATCTCGTTCTCGCGAAGCAGTTTGGTTCGCTCAGTCGCCCGTTTTGCGACAGATGTGACGACCTCAGGCACAAATGGTTTTGAAATGAAATCAAAGGCACCGGCCTGCATTGCTTCGACTGCGAGTTCGACAGTGGCAAGCGCGGTCAAGATCACAACGGGCAGCGAGGGCTCGTTTTCCCGGCAGTAGCCAAGCACCTCAAACCCGTCACCGTCCGGCATCTTCTTGTCAGAAATCACGAGATCAAACTGGCTGGTTGCGAGATTTTCCAGAGCCGCTTTGACACCGACAGCCTCGGTCACAGTGTGTCCGGCTTCCTGCAGGATCAGCGACAAAATTCGCCGCATATTCTGCTCGTCGTCGATGACTAAGATTCGTGCCATTTGAAAGGATTTCCCCGACCTTCAGAACCTGATCTCAAACCTCACCTTACCATTTTCATTGTTTGCGAGAAACACATCGCCGCCATGAGAACGAGCGATGTTGCGAACAATAGATAGGCCGAGCCCCGTGCCTCTGCCGCCATGCGTGAAAAACGGATCGAATATCTTTGCGGCCATCTCGTCCGGTATATGGTCGCCTTCGTTCTCGACAAACAATACTGATCCGCCGTTCTCCTGAATGGCTCCGAGAGTTATTACCCCGCTTGCCGGAGTAAAGGCGATCGCGTTCGTGATCAGGTTTAGAATTGCCTGCTGCATCTGCGACGCATCCATTTCAAATTTAAGCGACTCATCGCAAAAGACTTTGAGCGAAATTTCTTTTTCAATCAGCCGGGCTTTTGCCAGGCTGGCAATATATTCAATTACGGCTCTTACAACTGCCGTCTTTATTGCGGGTTCCCGTGTCCTCGCAAACGCCAGAAAATCATTGGTCAAAGTTTCAAGCCGCTTAGCTTCTTCGGTTGCGATGTTAAACATTTCAAGGCGGATGGGCGAGCCAACCGGTTGGCCTTCGGCCATTTTTAGGGAACTTGCGATCATAGTCACCGGATTTCTGATCTCATGTGCGATCGCACTCGAAAGCTGACCGACAGCGGCCAATTTCTCTTCAGCGACAAGTTTTCCCTGCAGGAGTTTCAATTCATCCAGGCTTTGGCCAAATTTCTCTTCTTCGGACCGAAGATTACCAACCAAAAGCCAAACAACAACCGCGACGACCAGAAAGACAAGCGAAACCGTCGCCGCTTCAAAATACTCGCTGACATCCACCGGTGGGTTGGAACGAAAAAACAGCCAGACCTCAAGAAAAGTAAGAATGATGGTTATCGCCGTTACGATGATCGTACGAACCAGGCTGAAGCGATACGCCGCCGAGAGTATCGGGATGATCATTAAGACCGAATAATGGCTGTCCGCGGTTCCACCCGATATCGACGCCAAAAACGCGAACGAGATATTCAGCATGATCGATAAATGAATATGAAGAGTGATCGCTAAGGGCTTGCTTTCTTCGGTCAGTCGCTGAACCCAAAGCAGTTCGAAGATCAGGATCGAAAAGCGTATCGCCAAAACCAAAAGAAGCGAAAATGACGGCCGGCCCAGTAATGAAATAAAGCTGATATGGACAAAAAACAATGCGGCCAACACCGCTATATTCAGCAGTATCAATACTGTTTCTTGCTTTTTATAAGAAGTAATATACGCCACGCTTTGCTTGAAGCAAGTATACCTTCCTTGCCACCAAAAAATGCGGCGGCGACAAAAAAGGCGTCTTAGCTCGCAGAACTACAAAGCAATCCGGATGCCACACTAGGATCTATTGTGTTAAATACTGAATTCAGCAACGACCGGCGTATGATCTGACGGTTTTTCACCACCGCGCGGCGCTTTGTCGATCCAGCAGCCAATGCATTTGTCGGCGAGCGGCGGCGAGACCCAGATGTGATCGATACGGAGGCCGCGGTTTCGCTGCCACGCACCCTCGCGATAGTTCCACCACGAGAACTCCTGCACATCGCCATTCAATTTACGGAAAACGTCGACAAAACCCCACTGCTTTACGTGATGGATCGCGGCTCGCTCGGGTTTTGAAAAATGAAGCTTTCCGGTCCATGTCGGGACATCCCAAACATCGAGTTCGTCGGGAGCGACGTTAAAATCGCCGCATAGCAGAACGTCTTTGTTTAGATCACAATCATCGTCAAACATTTTTCTGAGGCGTTGCAGCCAATCAAGCTTGAATGTAAATTTATCCGTCCAAAGCTCCGTCCCGTTCGGGATGTAAGTATTGACGATACGGACGCCTTCGATCGTCGCGGCTATGAGGCGCTTTGGCTGTTCGTCGTCGTCGTCGTGAAATCCTTTCTGCACGTCCTCGATCTCGTATTTTGAAAGGATCGCGACGCCGTTGTAGGATTTTTGCCCGAAAAACGCTACGTGATAACCGGCATCGTTGATCGGCCCGTACGGAAAATCGCCATCAACGACCTTCGTCTCTTGCACGCACAAGACGTCGGTTCCGCTTTTCTCGAGCCACTCGATCATTGAATCGAGCCTGAGGCGGATCGAATTTACGTTCCAGGTTGCGACCTTCATAAAGACATTTTGCCACAGAGGACACAGAGTCTGCAGAGCCAGTGAATCCCGTCGCTACCGCTCCCGGTTCTGACCTGAATTACGCTCCCAAAATACACCATCCCCAAATCCCTGAATAGCCTTATCCGTTTCCGCCATGTTTAGCCGTTTTTGAGCGAGCAGACAAAAATGCTCATCAGATTCGATCGTGACAAACTCACGGCCGAGCTTTTTCGCTGTAACAGCGGTCGTGCCGGAGCCTGCAAACGGATCGAGAACGAGGTCGCCGGGGTTTGTGCTGGCCAAAATGATTTTGGCAAGCAGCTTTTCCGGCTTTTGGGTCGGATGATCTGTGTTCTCGGGCATCGACCAAAATGGTACGCTGATATCAGTCCAGATATTCGACGGATGCGTGTCGCGAAAATTACCGTCCGATCGCGCTTCCCAGTCCTTTGGTTTGCCGTTCTCCTTATACGGAGCAAGGACCTTGCGCCGCAGTTTCACCGCATCCAGATTGAAAGTGAATTCGTCAGACAATGTGAAAAACCAAATGTCCTCGGCCGTGTTTTTCCAGTTTTGCTTAGCTCCGCGGCCCTTTTCGCGTTCCCATGTGATGCGATTTTGGAGCTTGAAATACCGCGACCCGATTCGCTGAATTGCTGAACAAGAGCGCCAATCGCCGCAGATATAGACCGACGCCGTTGGCTTCAAAAGCGGAACGCAGAGCGATAGCCACGAATCGAGCCATGCTTCATAGTCGTCAGATGTCCGCTCACGGAAACTCTCAGCGCCAAACGCTTTTGTAAGGTTGTATGGTGGATCGGCAAACAATAGATCGACGGTTGATTTCGGTATTTTGCTGAGCGTTTGAAGAGCGTCGCCGCAAATCACGCGGTTTCGAAAATGACGTTGGTCAGAAAGAACGTCGCCAAATACCAATCGTGTGCGTAAAACGTCTATCTCGCTCGGCAGCAACTCGATCGTGCGGTTTCGCGGTGCTCTTTTCTTGGCTTTTTCCGGTCCGGCTGACATAGCAATGAGTGTCAAAACTTTAGCATAGCGACGGCGAATTGATAACTTTGCAGACTGCTTGGCCAGACGCCAGGGCATCCTTGACCCAAAATTTGCGCGCGTGATACTCTTATATCTTTTGAGAATCGGGCGGTTTTGCTAGTTGGATACCGTGACCGCCCACTTTTAAGAATATGCATCTTCTGGCGTTTGCCGAGACAATTCAGCTTTTTCCGGACGGCTCACTTTTTGTCCATATCGCGATCATTCTTGCGATGATATGGATACTTAACCGCACACTTTACCGACCGATCAATCGCTTAATCGAGTCTCGTGAAAAAAATAAAGGCGGCCATTCGAGTGAGGCTGTCAAAATACTCAACGAGGTTGAGGCAAAGGAGACACGTTACAACAAAGAGATGTTGGATACGCGTTCCAAGGGCTACGAGCTTATCGAAAAAGAGCAGAGACGAGCTGTCGCGGCCCGCGAGCAAAAGCTCGCCGAGGCAAAAACCGAGGTGGCCGGAAAGCTCGAAGCGGGTAAGGCAGAGCTTGAAAAGCTTGCGGCCGAGGCTCACGCCGCAATTGCGACCGATGCTGAGAAGATCGCAGATCGCATCGCAGCAAGTATCTTGAAATCTTAATTTTATGTTCGCGTTCCTAAACAGTTTTGCTTTTCTACTTTCGAGTGCCGGAGCCGGCAGCGAGGGCGGATTCACGCATTTTTACAACGAATACTTAAACATTCCGGGCTTTGAGGTGTGGAAATTCATCAACCTCGGCATCTTTATCGCCATAATGGTTTATCTCGTGAAAAAACCTCTGAGCGATGCATTTAAGGCTAAACGCGAAGAGATCAGGTATGAACTGATCAAAGCCGAAGAAGAAAAACAGGCCGCTCTCGCCAAATTGACATCGACCGAAGCAAAACTCGCCCAACTCGAAACCGAAAAAGAGTCTGTCTTGAAGAAGGCGAAAGACGAGGCGGCAATCGAAAAGAAACGACTCGCTGAGCAAACAAAGATCGAGATCGATCGTCTGCGGTTGCAGACCGAGGCCGACCTTACCCGTCTGTCGAAACAGTCGCATGCTGAATTGAGACGGTTTTCGGCAGAGGAGAGCATAAGGCTGGCGGAAGAAAAACTGCGTTTACAGATCGACGGCAATAAGGACGCAAAACTCGTGAAAGCAAGTATTCAAGAGATCGGAGGGCTGAACTAGATGAGCAACGAAACGATAGCACGCCGATACTCAGCCGCACTTGCCGATGTCGTTTTATCGAGCGGCGAGACCGAGACCGTCAAAGCCGAACTCAAAGGCTGGGGCGAAATGTTTAGCAATAGCGATGATCTCAAAACTGTTTTCAGTAACCCGGCGATCAACCATGGAAATAAAGAGAGGGTTCTCGACGATCTGATCGCTCGAGCCAAACCGTCGAGAACGACGGCAAACTTTCTGAAAGTGCTGTTACAAAACGGCCGCCTCGCCGACCTTGGGGAAATTAACGACAGGTTCGCGTCAGTTCTTGAGGAACGCAGCGGTGTAGTATCGGCTCAAATTACGTCGGCGCGGGAATTACCCGAAAATGAGCGTGTCGATTTCGAGCGGAAACTCAACGAACTCACAGGAAAAAAGGTGAACGTAAATTACGCGGTCAACAAAGATATTATCGGGGGCGTCGTTACCAGAATCGGTTCAACGGTCTACGACGGATCGGTGAAAACCAAATTGGAGAATCTCAAGGCCGAGTTGATAAATGCCTAGATCATGATCAGTGGATTGCGTACAGTTGTATATCACGTTGACGATCTAGGTGCGGCAAAGCAATGGTATTCGTCGGTTTTGGGATTTCCGCCATATTTTGACGAACCGTTTTATGTCGGGTTTAATGTGGGCGGATACGAACTGGGGCTAGACCCGGACATGGATGGTGTCGTGCTGGGTAACAGCGTCGGTGCATATTGGGGCGTTGATGATATTGAGAAAGAATTAGAAAGGATCAAAAGTCTAGGGGCCGAAACGGCGTCGGAAATAACAGATGTCGGTGGTGGAATCAAGGTCGCCTCAGTGAAAGATCCCTCCGGAAACATATTTGGCATTATTGAGAATCCACATTTCAAGATTGAATATTAAGAACTATCAGTTTTATGGAAAGTATAAAAGCTAACGAGATAAACGAGATCATTCGTGCACAGATCGAAAATTTTGACGCAAGCATGACCGTTAACGAAGTCGGAACGGTTATTAAGGTCGGCGACGGTATCGCTGAGATCTATGGCCTCGAAAAGGTTATGGCAGGCGAGCTGTTGGAGTTTCCCTATGGCGTACGCGGCCTCGCGCTGAACCTTGAGGAAGATAAGGTCGGCTGCGTGCTCTTCGGCGATTTTCAGAAGATCAAAGAGGGTGACGAAGCGAAACGCACCAAGCGCATCATGAGCGTGCCGGTCGGTGACGCGATGATCGGGCGTGTGGTAGACGCACTTGGCAACCCGATCGACGAAGCCGGTGAGATCATCACCGACACATATTTCCCGATAGAGCGCATCGCTCCGGGCATTATCGACCGCCAACCGGTTAAAGAGCCGCTTCAAACGGGACTCAAAGCTATTGACTCGATGGTGCCGATCGGCCGAGGACAGCGTGAGCTGATCATCGGCGACCGACAGACCGGTAAAACGGCCGTGGCGATCGACACGATCATCAACCAAAAGGGCAAGGACGTGATCTGTATCTATGTTGCGATCGGCCAGAAACAGTCGACCGTCGCACAGGTTCGGCAAAAACTCGAAGAGTTTGGCGCGATGGATTATACGATCATCGTTTCGGCAACCGCCTCGGATCCGGCGGCGATGCAGTTTTTAGCTCCGTATTCAGGATGCGCAATGGGCGAGTATTTCCGCGACAACGGCCGCCACGCTTTGACGATCTACGACGATCTGTCGAAACAGGCTGCGGCCTACCGCGAGATTTCGCTCTTGCTCCGCCGACCGCCGGGCCGAGAGGCTTATCCGGGCGACGTTTTCTACTTACACTCACGCTTGCTCGAACGTGCCGCCAAGATGTCGGACAAACGTGGCGGCGGTTCATTGACCTCACTGCCTATCATCGAAACGCAGGCCGGCGATATTTCGGCTTACATTCCGACAAACGTGATCTCGATCACTGACGGTCAGATCTTCCTCGAATCCGATCTTTTCAACTCGGGCGTGCGTCCCGCGATCAACGTCGGTAATTCGGTTTCGCGTGTAGGCGGCTCGGCACAGATCAAGGCGATGAAGCAGGTCGCCGGTACGCTGCGTATCGACCTCGCACAGTTTCGCGAGCTGGCGGCATTTGCCCAGTTTGGCTCGGATCTCGATAAATCGACGCAGTCGCAGCTTGAGCGTGGCAAACGTCTTACCGAGATCCTCAAACAGCCGCAATACAAACCGATGGACGTTCTCGAACAGGTACTTATCATCTGGACGGTGACCAACGGTCTGGCCGACGATGTGGCGGTCGAGGATCTCAAACGGTTTGAAGAGGAATTGACGACTTTCGCCGAAGAATCGCATCCCGGTGTTTTGAATACGCTGCGCGAAAAGAAATCGATCGATGACGATCTGAAAGCAGCGATGAAGGAAGCGGTCGAGGATTTCAAAGCAACGCGTTGGGGAACGGCTGCCTCGGCAACTGCGTAAACAGTGAACGGTAACAGATGACGGGTACTTACTTGTCACTTGTCACCCCTCACTTGTCACTAAAAAAATGGCTAGTTTGTTAGACATGCGCCGACGAATTAAGTCGGTCAAGAACACACAACAGATCACCAAGGCGATGAAAATGGTCGCGGCGGCTAAGCTCAAACGCGCGCAGGACCGTGTTACGGCGTCGCGCCCGTTTGCGGGCAAGATGTCCGAGGTCCTTGGCGATCTCAGCTCAAAGGTCGGCGGCGAGGTCTCGCATCCGCTGCTGGACGAACGCGGCGACGACAAATACCTTGTTGTCCTCGTCAGCGCGGATAAAGGGCTGGCTGGTGCATTCAATGCAAATGTGATCAAAGCCACGCAGGCATTTCTCAAAGAAAATGACGGTAAAGTTGACGGAATGATCCCGGTCGGCCGCAAGGGGCGCGATTTCTTCAAACGCCGCGACGTTAAATTTACAGAAGAATACGTTGGATTGACTGGTTCCGGGCAGGTCGTTCACGCGGATGCTTTGGATATCGCCAAGAATGTGATCGAGACGTTTACCGAAGATACGACGATCGACAAAGTGTTCATCGCGTTTACTGAGTTCAAGACCGTTCTCTCGCAAAAACCTGTGATTGAGCAGTTACTCCCGATTACCCGCACTGCAATCGAGGGCGAGGCCGAAACCGCGGCTCAGGCTGAGTATATTTACGAACAGCCCGCGGCCGAGATATTCGCCAAATTGCTTCCAAAACAGGTTGAGACACAGATCTATAAGGGAATGCTCGAGTCGGTTGCGTCAGAGCAGGGTTCGCGCATGACGGCAATGGACTCTGCATCAAAGAACGCCGGCGAGTTGATCGACACACTCACGCTTAACATGAATCGCATACGTCAGGCGGCGATCACCAAAGAGATCATCGAGGTTGTGAGCGGTGCCGCCGCGGCATAGGGAACAGCCGGTTTTGTGGAAAATTCCAATTCACTAAAATGGCGCGGGCGAATCATTCGCTACGCGCCGATTTTATTATGGATAGGTGTGATCTTTTTCCTTTCGAGTGATCAAGGTTCGTCGACCCAAACATCGAGGTTCATTCGGCCGCTTCTAAAATTCCTATTCCCCTCGGCACCCGAGGAAACGCTGCAGATCTACCACGGTTTTGTCCGTAAGGGCGCACATGTGACCGAATACGCGATACTAGCGTTGCTTGCGGCGCGTGTCTTTTCAAAATCGTCGATAGCTGCCTTGTACAACCATAGGTATCTGTTCCCGATCTTACTTGTCGCCTTGGTAGCTTGCCTGGACGAACTTAATCAGAGTTTCGGAGCTTCGCGGACAGGGTCCGGGTGGGATATTCTGCTCGACATTTCAGGAGGCGTTGCAATGATCTTGCTGCTTAGGTTGATCGGCAAGCCACGTGGGGCGGGAGTTTCAAATCGGTTGTAAAACTTTCAATTCCCGCAACTTTATGTCATATTTTATCGTTAAGAGAATCTATAAGGAGATTTGTAAATGAGCATTGTTGATAAGATAAAAGACGCCGCGATGAATCAGTTTATTGAGGTCATCGAGTGGCTTGATGATTCGCAGGATACTTTGGTTTACCGCTTTCCGGTCGCTGGTCAGGAGATCAAGAACGGCGCTCAATTGATCGTTCGCGAATCGCAGGCCGCAGTCTTTGTGTTCGAAGGCCAGGTCGCGGACGTTTTTACACCCGGCAAATACGAGATCGATGGCGGCAACACGCCTATTCTATCGAAATTAGGCGCATGGAAATACGGTTTTAACTCCCCATTCAAATCCGAAGTGTATTTTGTTAATACCAAACAGTTTACGGATATGAAATGGGGCACATCGAATCCGATAATGCTCCGCGATGCGGATTTTGGCATCGTGCGTCTCCGGGCATTTGGCGCGTACAGCCTGCGTGTTGCGGACCCAAGCGAATTCATTAAGGAAATCGCCGGAACGAACGCTCATTTTCAGACCGAGGACATCGACGGCCAACTGAAACGCGCGATCGTAACGGAGTTCTCTGACGCTCTTGGTGAGCTAAAGACACCGGCGCTCGACCTCGCTGCTCAATACAAGGAGATCGGCGAGCAAATTCGCGGCAAGATAAACGGCGATTTTGCCGAATGGGGGCTTGAGGTTACAAAGTTTTTTGTCGAAAACATCAGCCTTCCGCCCGAGGTCGAAGAGGCGATGGACAAGCGAGCGTCGATGGGCGCGATCGGCAACGTCGATCAGTATATGAAATTTCAAGCCGCCGATGCTCTTCGCGATGCCGCGCAGAACGAAGGCGGCGGCGCGGGTCTCGGTGCCGGACTCGGTGCAGGATTTGCAGTCGGCAACCAGATGGCAGGTGCGTTTGGCGCTGGGCCGCAGGGCGGCGGCGGAGCGGCTGCTAATGTGCCGTGCCCGGCCTGTGGCAAAGCCAATGCCGTCGGGGTAAAATTTTGCTCCGATTGCGGCGGCAAGATGGAAGTTGCGCAGGTGCCGTGTGTGAAATGCGGCGCAAATCTTCGCGAAGGTGCGAAATTCTGCTCCGAATGCGGCTCGACGCAGGAAAAGGCGAAATGCAGCAACTGCCAATTTGAATTAGCCGCAGGTGCCAAATTCTGCCCCGAGTGCGGAACGAAAACCGAAGCGGGTTAAGCTAAAAGGTAAAAGTAAAAAGGCAAAATAGGAGTATGTTCCTGTTTTGCCTTTTGCTTTTTTGATTTTTACTTTGGCTTAGCCTTTTTACTTTTTACTTTTTACTTTAAGATTGTGAATTATGGCTATCAGTCCTGAACTCTTAGAAATTCTTCGTTGCCCGCAGTGTAAATCAAAAGTTGAAATCGACGCTCAAGCAACCCGTCTCAAGTGCGTAAATCCTGAATGCTGTTTGGTTTATCCGATCCGCGATGAAATCCCGGTAATGCTCGTCGAGGAAGCAACGGTGGAAAAGTAGGCGGTCGAGGAAGTCTAGACCGTCTTGGAAGCCTTGAATTTACTTTTCCGACTTCGTTGACTTGCATGGAGATTGATTGGCCAAATGTAAAGCGCGTTCTCGTCGTTAAACTACGTTCGATAGGCGACACCGTTTTAGCGACTCCCTCGTTGATGGCTCTTCGGCGGTTCCTTCCTGACGCTCAAATAGACATTTTGCTCGAAGATTGGGTCGCGCCGCTGCTTGATGGATTTGACGCCGTCGATAATGTGATCAGCGTAGACAAAGGTTCGAGCGAACGGTTGAAAACCGCGTGGAAATTACGACGCGAGGGGTATGATGTTGCATTCAATCTGCACGGTGGAACGACCGCAACATTCTTCACCGCCGCGAGCCGCGCACAGCATCGTGTCGGGGTTGCCGCCTACCAATATTCGTTTCTCTATAATCACTTGCTACCGTCAGCGTCGGATTTTTGGGGGACTGAGTTTACCCATTCAGCCGAACAGCAACTCGCCCTGCTCGGGTTTGTCGGTGTACCTGTTAGGGATCGTCCAAGAACTCGTTTGGCAGTAACCGATGCCGCTATAACCTCTGTTGACCATCGACTTGCAAAATCCGCAATCGCCTTGATGCATCCGTCGAGCGCGTTTTTCACAAAGGAATGGGCGACCGAGAATTTTGCGCTGACCGCTGAGTTCCTTGCCGAAAAAGGCTTTTACACAGTCGCGGTAACATCAAAAAGTGAAAACAAGGTGCTCGACGATCTAAAACGCGAATCAGAAGTGCCGATCACGACATTCGACGACTTAACGCTGCCAGAGATCACCGCCCTTGCGTCTAAAGCAAAACTCTTTGTCGGTAACGACTCCGGCATTGCCCACATCGCCGCCGCCGTCAATACACCTTCAATAGTTGTATTTGGATCGTCAAACCGCAACCATTGGCGGCCATGGACCGACGCTCCGAACGAGATCGTTTTCGAAGAATTTCCCTGCCAGCCTTGTCCCGGTTATGAGTGCAAAGTGTTCGGCGAGCCGAAATGCATCCTCACCGTCAGCGCCAATTCGGTTTTCGCCGCGATTGACAAAGTGCTTTATTGAAGCCCAAATCTTGACACTTCCAGCCTTAACCACTAGACTTTATAGTTTCGACTATTGTGGCCGAACTGTCTTTATATGTTTGAATCGCTGTCAGATAAACTCAAGAAAACGCTGAAGAATCTGCGTGGGCAAGGGCGCTTGACGCCCGAGCACGTGGATGCGGCACTTCGTGAGATACGGATGGCGCTGCTTGAGGCGGACGTAAATTATAAGGTCGCAAAAGATTTTGTCGAGGCGGTGCGGGTAAAGGCCGAGGGGCAAGAAGTTTGGCAGGACCTCAAACCGCACGAACAGGTGGTCAAGATCGTCTATGACGAATTGGCGGACCTGATGGGCGGAACCTCATCACGTTTGGTGTTTACAAAGAATGCGCCGAATGTCGTGATGATGGTCGGTTTGCAGGGTTCGGGTAAGACAACCTCAACGGGAAAGATCTCGCGTTGGCTCGCCGACAATCAGGAACGCAAACCGCTGCTTGTCTCGGTCGACGTCTATCGTCCGGCCGCACGAGAGCAGCTCAAGGTCGTCGCAAATGCAGTAAACGTTTCTGTTTACGAGGCAAAAGAGACCAATGACCCGATGACGATCGTCCGCGGCGCAATGAAGCACGCGGTTGAGATGGGCTTTGACACTCTCATGATCGACACGGCCGGTCGTCTACACATCGACGACGAGCTGATGGTCGAGCTTGAAAAAATTAAGACCGAAACCAAACCCGTCGAGGTTTTGTTTGTCGCCGATGCGATGACCGGACAAGATGCGGTTCGCTCAGCTGAGGTTTTTCACGAACGTGTCGGCATAACCGGCGTTGTCCTGACAAAGATGGACGGCGATGCACGCGGCGGTGCGGCTCTTTCGATTAAACAGGTTATCGGGCAACCGGTAAAGTTTGTTGGCGTCGGCGAAAAATACGATGCGATCGAGCCTTTCTATCCAGATAGAATAGCCCAGCGGATACTTGGTATGGGCGATGTGCTGACCCTTATCGAGGAAGTCCAGGGCAAGATAAACGAAGAAGAGGCTCAGGAACAACTGCGGAAAATGACGAGCAATCAGTTTTCGCTCGAAGATTTTCGCAACCAGCTCGGCCAATTCAAAAAGCTCGGCTCGATGTCAAAATTGATGAAGATGCTGCCGGAACAAATGACCGGTGGTATGCAGATCACAGACGAACAGTCGGCCGTCGTCGACCACCAGATGAAGCGGACCGAGGCGATAATAGACTCGATGACCCGGCAGGAACGTAACGCACATAAAGTGATCGACGCCAGCCGAAAGACGCGTATTGCAAACGGTTCGGGTTCGACTATAAGCGAGGTCAACCAGTTGCTTCGTCAATACGAACAGATGAAGAAAATGATGGCCCAGATGAATCGAGGCGGTTTATTCGGCGGTATGGCTCGCAAAATGGCCGGCGGCCTTGCGGGCGGGCTCGGCGGACTGTTGGGCGGCGGCGGTGATATGGGTTTAACGGATAATGATGACGAAACGAACGGTTCGTTATCGCAGAGGATAAAGAAGAAAAAGAGACACAAGAAAAGGAAGTAGTGGTAAACGGTGAACGGTGAGTTGCGAATATATATTCAAGCTCATCACTAATCACTCATCACTCATCACTAAATTTATGTTAGCAATTAGTTTAATGAGAATGGGCGCAAAGGGTAAACCTTTTTACCGCCTGGTGGTTAAAGAGAAACGCAGCAAGCGCGACGGTAAATACCTTGAGAATTTGGGAACCTACAACCCGATGATCGATCCGGCGGAAGTGACGCTCGATCATGAACGCATTCAATACTGGATCGGCGTCGGGGCACAGCCGAGCGATACGGTGCGAAGCTTGATCAAGAATAACCCGATTCAGACCGAAGAAGAGCGCGCAGCCGCAATACAGGCTCGTGCAGATAAGAAAGCGGCGTCTGAAACAGCTCGAGCAGAAGCTAAAAAAGCCGAAGCCGAGAAGCGTGAGGCCGAACGATTAGAGGCGGAGAAGGTAAAGGCCGAGGCAGCCGCGGCCGAAGCGGCAGAAGCTGAAGCGTCCGCACCGGCAGAGGCTGAGGCAGCAACGCCCGAAGCGGAAGCACCGGCCGAGGTAGAGGCAACCGCTGCCGAAACCGTGGAAGCCGATGCCGCCCCTGTTGACGCAGTCGAAGCAGAAGTACCGGTTGAGGCCGAGGCGACGGCAACTGACGTTGTCGAAACTGAATCTCCGGCCACCGACGCTGCCGAAGAAGATCCAGAAGCGGCACCCGCCGAAGCGTAAGCGTTGATAGAGTGAGTTAGACGATGAAAGCAGCCGTAGAAAAGATCGCCAGAGCTCTTGTGGCCGAACCCGATGCCGTCGAGGTGACTGAAAACGCTGACGGTAAGACGGTGCGTATCGACGTACGTGTTGCCGATACCGACATGGGCCGTGTCATCGGGCGTGAGGGCAGGACTGTAAAGGCAATTCGGAGCGTGCTTTTCGTCGCCGGCCAGAAACACGGAAAACGGTTTCATCTCGATCTGGTCGAAGACTAGTGGATCTAGTAGTTGTTGCCAGGATCGTTAGGACTCGCGGGCTCAAGGGCGAGGTCGTCGCAGAGATTTTGACCGACTTTCCTGAGCGATTTGAATTACTCGATACCGTGACTGCGGTTCGGCAGACGGGCGAAGAGCTTGATTTGAAAATTGAAAAGTTTTGGTTTCAAAACGGCCGGGTCATATTGAAATTTATCGGTTATGACTCGATCGAGAGTGGGGAAACGCTCCGAAACGCCGATATCTGTGTACCCGAGTCCGAGGTTGTCGAACTAGACAAGGGCGAATATTTTGACTGGCAGTTGGCAGGTTGTCAGGTCGTAACCATAACTAACGAGCAAATAGGTGAGGTGCGAGAACTTATGCGGACCGGCGGAACCGATCTGCTGGTTGTGCAGGGCGAGGCGAAAGAGTATCTGATACCGTTCGCAAACGCGATCTGTGTTGAGGTCGATATTGAAAACAAGCTGATCCGTATCGACCCGCCGGACGGTTTATTGGAGTTTTAGGTGAAAATTGATGTTCTTACAATTTTCCCGGAGTTTTTTGGACAGGTCTTTGATTTTGGAATAATCCGACGGGCCAAATTGGCGGGTATCGTCGAGATAAATGTTCACGACCTGCGTGAATATGCCCTGGACAAGCACAAGATGGTCGATGATCGGCCTTTTGGCGGCGGCGACGGGATGGTGTTGAAACCAGAACCGATTTTTGCCGCGATTGAAAATTTAGTAGGGACGAATGATCGCAGTGAGTATCCGCCCGGGACGCATGTCGTTTTGCTGTCACCGCAGGGAAAGCCTTTCAAACAGGCCGCTGCACAGGGTTTTGCGGATAATGCAGAAAATTTGGTCATGATCTGCGGCCGTTACGAGGGTGTCGACGAACGGGTGAACGACGTGCTCGTCACGGATGAGATCTCGATCGGCGACTACGTCCTTTCGGGTGGGGAAGCCGCCGCGGTCGTAGTGGTTGAGAGCATCGTCAGACTTCTGCCAAACGCACTCGGCAGTGACACGTCTGCTGGCAACGACTCGTTTTCCGCCGGATTACTCGATTGTCCGCACTATACGAGGCCGGCGAATTGGCGCGGAATGGCGGTTCCGGATGTTTTATTGAACGGCAATCATGCCGAGATCGAGAAATGGCGCAACGAAAAGGCGCTTGAGAAAACGAAACTGAATCGTAAGGATTTACTGATAGGAGAAAATGGCGATATGTGAGCAGCCTCTCGGCGTGCTGACCTCTGGCCAAAGAAGAACATGAATAGACTGGATTTTGTTGAAAAAACGCAGATAAAAGAGAACACACCTGCATTCCAACCGGGCGACACGCTTCGCGTACACGTCCGCATTAAGGAAGGCAACAAGGAACGCCTTCAGGCCTTTGAGGGTATTTGCATTGCACGAAAACACGGCGGCGTCCGCGAGACCATTACGGTTCGTAAAGTCAGCTTTGGCGTTGGCGTCGAGCGAATCTTCCCGCTGCACGCGACGGTGATCGATCATATTGACGTGATTCGCCGCGGTAAGGTCAGACGAGCAAAACTCTATTACTTACGCGATCTGCGAGGTAAGGCGGCGCGTATCAAGGAACTCGATACGCGGGCAAAAGGCAAAAAAGCCGCAGAATAGTTTCACGGAGAACAACAAGTGCGTAACGCGGAGCAACTCCATTCACCAGGTCTAAATGGATCGGCGCCCCGCGTTTCGCTGTTTAAAGACTTGCGGGTAACCGAGATCGGCATTGTGTTCGAACAGCAGGCCAACAACGAGGGCTTCCGTTTCGTTGCGGGTGTTGACGAAGTTGGGCGGGGTTGTCTTGCTGGCCCGGTCGTTGCTGCGGCCTGTATTCTAGACATCTCTAAACCACTTCCCAAGGGCCTCAACGATTCAAAGAAGCTAACCCAAAAGTCGCGCGAAACTATCGCAGCTCAACTAAAGCTTGACTGCGTCGCGTACGCTGTCGGACAGATCGAGGCGGATGAGATCGATCGCATTAACATTCTCGAAGCAACTAAGAAAGCGATGCTCTTAGCTATCGCCACACTATCGCCAAAAGCAGATTTCCTGCTGATCGATGCTCTGCCCCTAAAACAATCTTGTTTACCGCAAAAGGCTATAATCAAGGGCGATACGATATGTGCGTCGATCGCTGCTGCCTCGATCCTCGCCAAGACCTTTCGCGACGATCTGATGAAAGCCCACGACCTTGAATATCCGCAATACGGCTTTGCAGGGCATAAGGGCTATGGCGCTGCTACCCACTTTGCCGCGATCCGTGAGCACGGGCCGTGTTCATTGCACCGCAGGTCTTTCCACGGCGTTCAATAAAATGGCCGTCACATCTCTGAAATAAAAAACTTTCCATTTTTTCAGAAAAATTGTACTATTGATGCCGAATCCATATAGGTCGATAGTCGACGGCGGCTGGAAATAATGTTTCGGTTGCTTTGAAGTTAAGAATGTTAGCCAGTTGTTGATGAAACGCGGATTCAACAAGGCATCTTTCAGGACCGTGATCGCAAGATAGGTGCGGTGCTGCAACTGGCAAGGTCCCAAAACAAAAGGAGGTTCTAAATGTTTGGTTTAAGATTTGTTTTTGCAACGATCGTCACAGTCTTATGTCTTTTTGCATTTTCGTCGGTGGCAACTGCACAAGCTACCCGGACGTGGGTATCGGGAGTTGGCGATGACGTCAATCCCTGCAGCAGAACGGCACCATGCAAAACGTTTGCTGGAGCTATTTCAAAAACCGCAACGAACGGCGAGATCAACTGTCTCGATCCCGGTGGTTTTGGTGCGGTCACGATTACGAAATCCATCACGATCGATTGCGAGGATACGCAAGGATCGATTCTGGCCGCCGGCACAACTGGCATTCTTATCAACATCACAGCCGCGACCGATACGAAAAAAGCCGTTAGGATTCGTGGAATCTCGATCAACGGCGCTTCTAACACGGCGGCCGTCAGCGGCATTCGAGTGGTGGCCGCCAATTACGTGGCTGTCGAAGACGGCGTCATTGATGGCTTCCAGAATCATGGCATTTCGGTCGAAACAACTTCAGGATCGCCAAGGGTCGTGGTCGATAGAATGTCGATCAGGAGCAACGTCGGAAACGGTATCAATACGTTTATCACCGGAGGCGCCCTCAGTATTTCGGTAAGTAATTCGGTGATTTCGGGAACATCGACTGGCGTGAATCTGAGTAGCAACACGAAGGCTACCGTAAGTGGTTCAAGACTTGTCGGGAACACGACGGGACTTCTCGCATTTCAGTCTAGTTTGGGTATTATCTCTTGTACCGTTGCCCACAACACGACTGGAATTACGTCGAGCACGGGCGGAGATGTCCGCGTTATGGGAACAATGGTCACATCGAATGGAACCGGACTAAGTGTAAGTGGCGGAACTCTGACCTCGCACATTAGTAACGTATTTGCGGGCAACACCAGCAACGGAACTCCGACATTAACCGCAGTGCTACAGTAAATTAGACTGTATCTAAAATCCGACCCACTCGGTTGGCGTTTTAGGATGTGATAATGATATGCGTGTCTCGGCTTGAAATAGCGGGGCACGCATTTTTAGCGCGGTCTCGGCCATAATGAGAGCGAGATGCGGGTCGTTTGCTCGTTGAGATAGATGCGCGAGAACGATGTGTCGGGCCGAGCCGTCAAAATCATTTGTCAGCCAGTCGGTGAGGTCTTCGTTTGATAGATGGCCCGTGCGGGACATTATCCTTTGTTTCAATTCCCAGGTATAGACCGAACACGCGCGCAGCATATCACGACTATGATTCGACTCGACGACAATGGCATCACAGCCCTTCAGTTTTTCGTTGATAAGCTCGCTGATATGGCCAAAATCCATTAAAGTCGCGACCCTTACGCCGTCCCTTTTCGCCACAAACCCAAAATTGTCCGCGGCGTCGTGAGGTACGCTGAATGGTTCGAAATCAATGTCGCCAATCCGGAACTCGCGGGTTGATTCGATTTCGACGGTCCGCGCTTTTAGAGCCACGCGGCGTTTTGACGATTCGCTGTCGCCATTTTGCCCTCCTGCACGGGTGTTGTAAAAAGCGTCTTCAGTGGCGCGCGAGATGTAGACCGGGCACCGAAGCGTCCCCAGTAGAACTCGCAATCCTCCGGCGTGGTCGCTGTGTTCGTGCGTGATCAGGACGCCATCGAGTTTTTCGAAGGCGACACCAACCTCGGCCAGCCTGCGTAGTATCTCGCGAGCGCTCAAGCCCGCATCGACAAGCACGTTTGTCTTTTCACTCGAAATTAATACGGCGTTACCGGTAGAGCCGCTGCCTAGAACTGTGAATTTCATTCGTTTTCTTGAAACTTCGAACGCAGCATTTTTGCCATTACGCGCCTTGAGATGACAGTCGGCACGTAACCGCCTAATAAAGCACCAACTTTGTTCGCGAAGCCAGATACGACCTTTGTCCGGCGGCTTTTTACTGCATGAATCGCGGTTTCGACAACGTCTTTGGCGGTTTGCTGCCCTTTGACCTGAATTGGCCGGTCAATATTTGAAGCGGCAAAGAAATTGGTTTTTGTCGAGCCGGGACACAATGCGAGCACCTGGATGCCGAATGGCCGGTTTTCCTCGGCGATAGCCTCAGAAAATGATGTTACAAACGCTTTAGTTGCTGCGTATGTCGCCATAAACGGTATCGGCTGAAAGCCTGCGGCCGAAGAGACATTTATGATCGTACCGCTTTTCCGCACACGCATCGGCTGCAAAAATCGATGAGTGATGGCCACGAGAGCTGCAACGTTTAGCCGGATCATCTGTAGTTCACGATCGATCTCCAGCTTTGAAAAATCGCCGACCGAGCCAAACCCCGCGTTATTGATAAGCCAGTCGATTTCAAAACCGTGACGCTCGATTTCCTCATAAAGTTTGATGTCCGAGCCGACCTCACTGAGGTCGAGCACCACGTAATGGGCCGTAATATGATGTTTGAGCATCAACTCGTCGCACAGTTCGTGAAGGGCCTTTTCCGAACGCGCAACCAGCACGAGGTTATGCCTTTCCGCGGCGAGCCTCCGGGCAAAAGCTTCGCCAATGCCACTCGACGCTCCAGTAATAAGAGTAGCTTTCATATCTCTTCGTCAAATTGCTGATCAGGTTCTCGAAACGAAAAATAAACCGCCGAAACGCTTGCAATGATTATAGTCAATGTTCCTGCAAATCGGATCACCTTTGCCACGCCTTTTGTCGAATCGATCAAACCAGTCGCAGTCAGCATATAATTCCAGTCATGAAAACTGCCCTCCGCGCCCGTCGATCCGCTTGTCAGCACAAGCTGCATAACAACGGCATCTGAGGCATAAACCCAGACATTTAGGATACTTTGTCCGACCCACAATAGAACGATGGCCGCCGAAAAATAGCTTTTCTGCCATATAAAATAGCCAACAAAGATTGCCGGAACAATAACTTGAAACAGAGAACCGCCGGCGATCATCATGAACTCGCCAAAAAGCCGAAAAAGCAGGTGTCCCGTTTCGTGGATCGGCAGATCGACGTTGTCCAGAAAGCTGCCTTGCATCGGATCATAAGCGATCCGGAGAAAATAAATGCTCAACAGGACCGCGAAAATGAGTTTTACATAGTTTGGTTTCACGATATCTTAAGCGTTTGAAACTCAAAAAAATCATCCCGCTCGGCGGCGTAGAAAACGCAGTCCATACCATAGTGGTTCTGGTTTTTTATGTACCGCAAACCACATTTCTCCATAATGCGCCGCGATCCGACGTTGTCGGGATGTGCGACGGCTACTATTCGCTCCAAACCGGCTGTTTCAAAACCATACTTGAGCCACGCCATCGCACATTCGTAACCAAAGCCCTGCCGCCAGTATTTTTCGGCCAGGTTATAGCCAACCTCGATCTCACCAGTGTCCGCGAGAGGCTGCAAGCCGCTGGTTCCGATCAATTCACCCGTCGCCTTTAACGCCATCGTGCAGAATCCAAAGCCAAATTTTTTATGACATTCCAGATAGAAAGGCAGCCTCGCTGTCAGAGCCTCGGCGTTCTGCATCTCGGGCCCTCCCATGTATCGGTTAACCGCATCCGGCACACGCAATTCGATCAGCCACGGCAGGTCCGCGGGCTCGAGTTTCTTGATAATTAGTCTCTCCGTTTCGAGCATTAGCAAAAAGAAGGAGGAAAATTGTTAGGGAGAAAGCCGAACGATCTCCCACGAATTGTCTTTTAGTTCGTAACAGATGCGGTCGTGCAGCCGGCTTTCGCGGCCCTGCCAGAATTCAAATCGATCGGGCACGAGCCGAAAGCCGCCCCAGTGCGGTGGCCTCGGGACATTGCCGCTTGCGTATCTTACAAGCAGTTTCGCAGCTTTGAACATTATGGTCATTCTCGAGTCGATTATTTCACTCTGATTTGACGCCCAGGCTCCGACACGGCTTGTGAATGGCCGCGACCCGAAATACTCGTCCGACTCCTCGGCCGATACCTTGCTGGTGCGGCCGCTAATATTTACCTGCCTCTCAAGCTCGGGCCAAAAGAAGTTGACTGCGGCGTAAGGGTTTTCCGCCAGCTCTCGCCCCTTGCGGCTATTATAATTGGTAAAGAATACAAATCCGCTGCTATCGTAGCCCTTGAGCAGGACCACACGCGATGACGGTCGGCCATCGCTGGCAACCGTCGAGAGTGTCATCGCCGTGGGCTCATTGACCTGTGACCCGAGGGCCTCGTCCATCCATATCCTAAATTCGGTGAAAGGATCGCTGTCGACCTTCTCCCTGGAGAGTTCTCTCAAAGAGTAGTCATTGCGTATATCGGCGAGGTTTTTGCTGGTCATTTTAGATAAAATGTATGAGCAGGCCGTCTTTAAGCTTCGGCTCGAACCACGTCGATTTTGGCGGCATGATTTCGCCCATGTCGGAAACGGCAAGCAGGTCGTCCATAGTCGTCGCAAACATCGAGAACGCGACTCTTGCGATCCCTTCGTCAATGATCCGCTCCAGCTCAATTGTGCCGCGCGCGCCGCCAACAAAACCGATGCGGTTATCTGTCCGAGCATCCTGAATCCCGAGCACCGGCCCCAACAAATAATCTTGTAAAATACTGACGTCGAGCCGTTCGATAGGGTTGAGATCACGAGTCGGGTCAACGGAAAACACGAGTTTGTGCCAACTTCCGTTAAGATACATGCAAACCTCGCCATGTTTGTGCGGCACTTTTTCGTCAGAATCGCTGAGAACAAAACTCTCGCGGATCTTAGCAAAAAATTCCTCGTCCGTCAGGCCGTTTAGATCCTTGACAACGCGATTATAGGGCAAGATCTGAAGGTCCTCGGCAGGAAACATTCCCGAAACGACAAAATTATAATCCTCATCGCCGGTATGCGACGGGTTATCAACACGCATCTTTTCGCGGGCGAGCCGTGCGCTTTCCGCCCGATGATGTCCGTCTGCAATGTAAAGGTCGGGAACCTCAGTAAATGCCGCAGCCCACTCGTCGGTGTGCTCGGCCCGCCAGACCCGCTGCAGGACTCCCTGCGGACACTCAAATTCATACAGCGGCGTTGTAGCTGTTGTTTCGTCAAGCATCTCGTGGATCCGCGCAGTGCCACGAAACGCAAGAAATATCAGACCGGTTTGAGCCTTAACGGCAAGCATATGCCCTGTTCGATCCTCAACCTTGTCCGGGCGGACATTCTCATGCTTTTTGACGTGCCCGCTTTCGTAATCATCGATCGCTACGCAGCCTACCAACCCGGTCTGAGTGTGGCTGAATGCGACAAGTTGATAGACGTAGAATGCTCGTTCCGGATCATTGACCAGGACGCCATCGCTGATGAACTGCTCGAGATTTTGCCGGGCACGCTCAAACACTATCTCAGGTGGCGTTTTAGAACCTTCAGGAAACTCGGCCTCGGCGCGCGTTACACGCAGAAAGCTCAACGAATTGTTATCGATAAAGGCGCGCACCTCCGGTTCGTACACGACATCGTAGGGAACACACGCGACTTTTTTCGCTTTGTCCGTGACGGGCCTCAATGCCCGAAAAGGCTTAATAATTGACAACTGTTTACTCCTGACCTATCTAATTTTCCGGCGTTGGGGCGCTATTAATGATCTCATCCAGCTTTCGATTGCTTTCGTCCATATCTCTTATCATCTGATCGGCGATACCGTGTTTATCGATCTTCCAGACCCCGTCCTCAATTACAAATGGAATAGTCTCCCACGACCCGTATGAGGTTTTGACCTGCAAGGT
Source organism: Pyrinomonadaceae bacterium (assembly GCA_036802885.1). Taxonomy (GTDB): domain Bacteria; phylum Acidobacteriota; class Blastocatellia; order Pyrinomonadales; family Pyrinomonadaceae; genus OLB17. The sequence continues at coordinate 24,111 of DAIRVI010000003.1, read as the reverse complement.
AGCTCTATCGCCATCGATCTTTTCGTCTCGATATTCGACAGTTGTCTGGCCCTCACTCACGAGAGTCTCGCGTTTTAGGATCTCGTCAACCGTCGTGCCCTGCACTTTTGCCTCTTGCTCGTGCATCTTGATCGTTGAGCTCGACAGCAGCAGCTTAATCGCCGACGTATCTTTTTGTTTGGTTGCCTTGACGTAGGTCTTAAATGTTTCGAGCGGTGTAGCGGGCTTTTGCGGCCCGCACGAGATTGCCAGCAAAAGTAATGAAAACATTAGAAATCTTGACCAAATATGCATTTTACGGATACCTTTGAACCTGTATTCAAAAACAATAAGTATACCGCAAAACCAGGGAGCCAAAAACGCCAACGCCGCCAATAACCAAATGAAACGCACAATTTTGACTGATAATGAGTTGTCGAACGCACTTAGCGAACTCGCCGACTGGAAGGTGGACGGAAAAGTCCTGAAGAGAGTTTGGAAATTCGAGAACTTCGCCAAAGCGCTTGAGTTCGTTAACCAAGTCGGTGCTCTCGCCGAAATGGCAGACCACCACCCGGATATCACTTTCGGCTGGGGTTACGCCGAGATCGCCCTCACAACTCACGACCGTGGCGGCATCACCGACGTTGACATCGCCCTCGCGGCAAAGATCGATGGGATTTGATAAAAAAGTCGAGGGGCTTGCGTCATCGGTTGATGGTTCGGACGACGCGCCGACAAGGGTCTGCCGGTGATAATAACGAAATGATCAATCGTTCCAACCCCAAGGTGCGGGCGGCGGGTCGGCGGGCGGCTTTTTGAGATCGAATTTTATACTGAAGTAGCGCTCTGAGCCCATGCGGCGAAGGTTGTAGGAAAAGTATTCGCCCGCGACAAGTTCGATCCACCAGACGTTCGGCGCGGCTGCCGCGATGACCTTAACCGTTTGATCGTCAGCCGGGAAAACCTGGCGTGTTGCTAGCCCGACATTATTCGTCCACCCGCCATACATCGTCACCGCGTCGGGCCTGCCGTCCTCGTGACGATGATCGTGTCGAAGCTCGATGCGATTCTTTTTCCGAGTGAGAACCCAAGTCCGCGAACGATCATCACCAACATTAAACGGTATGCGAATTATGTTTTTCTCACACGCACGCACGTGCATCACTAGAGCCTTGTCCTTAAACGTGGTGTCATCCGCAGGCGCAGCCACGACCGTTCCAGAGTAAGCCTTACCGCAAAGTTTTTGCAGCTCGTTCCAGAATGTTACGTTTGCCGCGACCGTCTTTGGCGCCGTCTGTCCGACGACGACTTGCAATGACGCGAATGTCAGTAAAGCAACACAGAAGTAAACACACGACTTTATCTTCATCTCTTCACCACCGTTAGTTAGCCACGAATGCACGAATAGGCCACGTCATTCGTGCATTCGTGGCTTCCTTTTTCTAATAAGTGTAGATTTCAACCTTCCTCAGCACGCCCTTTCGCAACCGGATCACCCAGATAACACTGTGCTCGGCGTCAACGAGGTTGCGAAATATCTCCTTTTTTGCCAATAAGTTAGCAAGCAGCGGGATCGTGTTGCTGTGGCCGACGATCAGGTAATGATCGGTCTCGCTCGCCATGATCTTCGCAACGAGCTCGCTTTGTTTCCCAGCATCATACACTTGAATCTGCTTTTTGCGAGTCTTGGCAATTGGTTCGGCCGTCTGCTGTGTGCGTTTATAGACGGTCGCAAAGATCTCGTGCGGTTTGTATTTTTTGATCGCCTTCATCAACCTAACGGCGCGCTCACGTCCCTCAGCCGATAGATCAGGATCGCCCTTATCACCGTCAACCGGCGCGCTTTTCTCAGCATGACGGACGAGAACGATGGTTTTGTTTGTCGATTGTGCCGCTGATAGCTCAGCAAATAAACAAATCAAACATACGGCGAATAAAATTAAGTATCTTCTGTCGTTCATAATTGAAGTCAAACAAACATCTTCCCCGGATTGAGGATGCCGTTTGGATCGAAGACTTTCTTGATGCCTTTCAAGATCTCGAGCGTGGGTTTGTCGATGGCGTAATTGAGATACGGAGCTTTGACGTAGCCGATGCCGTGTTCGCCGGAGATGGTTCCGCCAAGATCGACCGATAGTTGAAAGGTTTCGGCGACGCACTCGCGTGCGCGTGCGACAGCGTCAGCGTCGTCGCGATCGACCACAAAATTCACGTGAATATTACCGTCGCCGGCGTGACCGAAATTTGCGACGAACGTGTTGTGCCGCTTACCGATCTCCTCGATCTTTGCGACGAGTTCTGGAACCTTTGAGCGCGGTACGACAACGTCCTCGTTTATCTTCAGAGTGCCGTATTTCATCAATGAGGGCGAGATCGCACGGCGCACATCCCAGAGTTTGTCTTCCTCGTCTTTACTGCGAGCCCGCACGACATCAAAACCGCCATTCTCGCTAATAACGCGCTCGACGATGGCGGCTTGGCGCTCGACCTCGTCACGCGAGCCGTCAACGGCGACGAGCAGGATCGCGTTGGCGTCTTTTGACAGCCCAAAGGCAAAATCTTGCTCGACGGCCTCGACGCAGTATTTGTCTATGACCTCCATTGCCATCGGCAGCAGGCCCAACGGCGTGAATTTTGTCAGCACACGGCACGCGGCCTCCATCGAGTAAAAATTTGCACGAACGGTCGATGTCGCCTCGGGCATCGGAAGAAGTTTTAGCGTCGCTTCGGTGATGATGCCGAGCATTCCCTCAGAGCCGCACATTAGACCTGTGAGATCAAAACCGACGACGTTCTTCACCGTCTTGCCGCCTGTGCGAATGATCTCACCGGTCGCCGTGACGACCTCGAGCCCGAGAACGTGGTGTTTCGTTACGCCGTATTTGGGGGTGCGCATTCCGCCGGCGTTCTCGGCGATATTGCCGCCGATAAAACTGTCTTTGTAACTCGCCGGGTCGGGGGCGAACATCAAGCCCTTGGCTTCAACGGCTTGTTGTATTTCAATCGTGCGAATTCCCGGCTGGCAAACCGCGTAGAGATCGTCAACATTGATCTCGATTGCCTTGTTCATCCGGTCGGTGCCTATCACTATTCCGCCGTCGATCGGAACCGCTCCGCCCGTATAACCAACACCGCCGCCGCGGGCAGTTACCGGGAAAAGATATTCATTGGCAAGTTTGAGAATTTCGACGACGTGAGCCGTTGTTTCGGGAAAAACGACAGCCTCAGGTGGAAATTTTTCTTTCACCGCGTCGGCACCGTACGGCTCGACCTTTTCAGGATCGACGATGACATTTTGATCGCCTACGATTGCGCGGAGCGTCTGCAAAACCTCAGGTTTTGACGCATTTGTCGTTTGTCGGCCGTGCGATTGAAAATGTATGGATTCGAACATTACTACCGTTCAATCGTAGCAAATTTACCAAAATCGCGATATTTCTGCTAAACTCACCCAAATTCCAAATCTTTTCTACCGTGCCCTTGAGGAGCCGAAAATAATGAGTGAACAAGAAAAGGAACAGTTTGCCGGCGACCCATATGACCGCGAGTTGGCAACCGATCTTGATGACAAAACGCCCGACAAGCCAAGAGGAATCGCCCTTCACACAAAGATCCTTATCGGTTTATTGGTCGGCGTGATCGGTGGCCTCATCGCAAATCAGGTATGGGGCGGCAGCGACGCGAACGTCGCCTGGACGATCTCAAATATCACGCAGCCGGTCGGGACTTTGTTTTTAAATTTGCTGTTGATGATCGTAGTTCCGCTTATTTTCTCATCGCTGATCGTCGGCGTCGGGGGCATCGGTGACATACGCAAATTGGGGCGAATCGGGCTCAAATCATTTGCTTATTGCCTCATCATTTCAGCGATATCGGTCGTAATCGGGCTCGGCCTAGCTAACACCATCCGTCCTGGCGAGCGCATCAGCCCGGAGATAGCGACCCAATTGAAAGAAAAATATAGCAGCGGCGCGTCGACCGCGACCGAAGCACAAAAGAAGGCCGCCGAAGCCGCTAAATCTGATTCCCCAATGATGCAAGTCGTGAAGACGATCGTGCCGAAGAATGTTTTTAATTCGATCGCCGGCGAGAATCCGAACATGCTTCATATAATGTTCTTTGCCTTGATTATTGGTATTGCGATCACGCTGCTACCCGCATCTGTGTCGTCGCCCTTTGTGGGCGTAATGGAATCACTTTTTGCGATCACCTCGAAAATCATCGACATCATAATGAAGTTCGCTCCGTATGCGGTCGCGTGCCTTATCTTCAGCAACGTTGCCGTGTTCGGTATCGACCTTCTGAAATCGCTCGGCTGGTTCGTCGCAACGGTTTTGATAGGGCTCGGCCTGCATTTCTTTGGTGTTTATTCACTGTCGGTGTGGTTTTTATCGAGAATCAATCCTATCGACTTTTTCCGACGCGTTTGGACGGTGATCGTGACGGCATTCTCGACATCTTCATCGAATGCTACGCTACCGACGGCCCTTAGAATTTCCGAAGAGAATCTCGGCGTCCCGAAAGAAATAAACAGTTTTGTTCTGACCGTCGGCGCGACCGCGAACCAGAACGGAACGGCTTTGTACGAAGGGGTGACAGTACTTTTCCTGGCGCAACTTGCGGGCGTCGACCTGACGATCGGTATTCAGCTGATGGTGGTTTATATGGCGATCCTTGGCGGTATCGGGACGGCTGGCGTTCCGAGCGGTTCGATACCGTTCATCATCGGTATTCTTGCTATGATCGGCATCGATCCGGCGTTGATCGCGATCATCTTGGGCGTCGATCGTATACTCGATATGTGCCGCACGACGCTTAACGTTGTCGGTGACATAACGGCAGCGACATTCGTTGCAAAGAGCGAAGGTTACGAACTACTCAAGACACCCGAAAACGTCGGTATCGGTTAATATAAAAATATGTTTCCAATAGGTGACGACAACTCTGATCGGACGATCACGCCGATTGTAAATTACGCTTTCATCGGCATTAACGTGCTTGTCTTTTTGCTGCTGCAGCAGCTCGGCTCGAACGAAGCGTTTGACTACGCGTTCTCGCTCGTGCCGCGAGAGATAACGAACGGCATTGATCTGGTGGGGCCACAGGTTATCCAGGTCGGTGCCGAGACGGCGCGCATTAATCACTATGAGACGCCGCTGCCCGTCTATTTTAATTTTCTCTCGTCGATGTTCATGCACGGCAGCATCATGCACATTCTCGGCAACATGATGTTTCTGTTTGTCTTTGGCGACAATCTCGAGAATTTGCTCGGTCACATCCGTTATGTCGGGTTCTATCTCCTTTGCGGAGTATTGGCGGCGGTTGCGCAGATCGTGATGGGGCCGGACTCGATCATTCCTATGCTGGGTGCATCCGGCGCGATCTCGGGCGTGCTGGGCGGGTATCTGCTTCTCTTTCCGCAGCGTCGCGTGCGGGCGCTCATTTTCAACTTTCTGACGGAGGTCCCAGCTTTTGTCGCCCTTGGATTGTGGATCGTGTATCAGGTTGTCCTCGGGTACTTCACACCCGCCGGAACCGGCGGCGTGGCGTACGCGGCGCACATCGGCGGATTTGTCGCGGGATTGGCTTTCATCAAGATATTTGCTATCGGTCGAAAACTTTGATCCGCTGTCCCAAAATCGGGCTATCTTAAATCGATTTCAGCAAAAGCTGAGGCTTCGGTCACGGAGTTCCTTGCTGCTTTTTAACGCGTTTCTGCGCGCCTCCGGTGTTTTGGAGATTCGTTTCTAAACAGTTAAGATTTTACTTTATCGATTGCCCTTAGTTATTTATGGGCCAGGTGGCAACTTAATGACGCCAATTCAAATGGTTGACCTAAAGGGTCAATACGAACGAATAAAGACAGAAATTGACGATGCAGTTATCAACAGTATCGCCTCGACCGCCTTTATTAACGGTCCACCGGTGTCCCGGTTTCAAACTGCGCTTGAGAGTTATCTTGGGGTAAAGCACGTTATCCCTTGTGCAAATGGGACTGACGCGCTTCAGATCGCGATGATGGCGCTTGAGCTCAAGCCGGGCGACGAGGTCATCGTACCGGCATTTACGTATGTTGCGACAGCTGAGGTTATCGGGCTGCTCGGGCTGACGCCGGTAATGGTCGAGGTCGACGCGGGCACGTTTAATGTCACGGCAGAGATCGTCGAGGCCGCGATCACCGGGCGTACAAAGGCGATCGTGCCCGTTCATTTGTTCGGTCAGAGTTGCGACATGGAGCCGATAATGCAGGTCGCCGAAAAACACGGCCTGTTTGTGATCGAGGATAATGCTCAGGCGATCGGCGCCGACTATTTCGCAAGTGATGGGAGGAAAAAAAAGACCGGCTCGATCGGTCATGTCGGCTGCACGTCGTTTTTTCCGTCAAAGAATCTTGGCGGCTATGGTGATGGCGGAGCGATGTGTACGAACGACGACACGCTCGCTGACAAACTTCGAATGGTCGCTAATCATGGCCAGTCCGAAAGGTACTATCACGACGTGATCGGTGTTAATTCGAGGCTTGATTCGATCCAGGCTGCGATCCTGGAAGTAAAGCTAAAACATTTGGACGAATATTGCGCCGCCCGAAGTCGTGCGGCGAGCGCTTACGACGATGCCTTTTCGGACATTGATGGGCTGCAGACGCCGCAGCGGCAATCAAATTCGACGCACGTTTTCCATCAATACACTTTACAGGTCGGTGGCCATAAACGTGAGGGTTTGCAGCAGCATCTGCAAGGTCACGGCATCCCGTCGATGATATATTATCCGGTGCCTCTTTATCGTCAGAAGGCGTATTCGACATACGTCGCATCTGACTTCGTCCTGCCGGTAACCGAAGAACTCTGTGATTCGGTTTTGTCATTGCCAATTCACACCGAGATGAACAATGAGCTTTTGGAATTCATTACCAGTAAAGTCCGATCGTTCTTTTCGGCCGATTAACCGCAATGGGTGAAAAAGACTATACAGCTCACGAAACCGCGGTGATCGACGATGGATGCGAGATCGGCAACGGGGTCCGGATTTGGCATTTTTCGCATATTATGTCCGGCTGTAAGATCGGTGACGGCTGCAACATAGGCCAAAATGTCGTCGTATCGCCGGACGTCGTATTGGGAAAAAACGTCAAGGTTCAGAATAATGTTTCGATTTACACGGGTGTGATCTGCGAGGACGACGTATTCCTTGGGCCGTCGATGGTTTTTACAAACGTCATCAATCCTCGCAGCGCGGTCGTGCGAAAAGATGAGTATTTACAGACTCGAGTCCGCCGAGGTGCTACGATAGGTGCAAATGCGACGATAGTATGCGGCAACGACATAGGCGAGTTCGCGTTTGTAGGAGCCGGATCCGTTGTAACTAAAAGTGTCCCGCCACATGCCCTCGTTGTCGGCAATCCGGCGAGGCATATCGGCTGGATGAGCGAAAGGGGGCATCGGCTCGAGTTCAATCCAAATGGTGAGGCGACGTGCCCAGAGAGCGGTGAAAAATATCGATTTAGAGATGGCCATGTTTCAAAGATTGAATAGCTCGATATGAAAAATTTCGCGCTGATCGGCGTAGCCGGTTATATCGCGCCGAGACATCTTAAGGCCATCAAGGAGACTGGCAACGACCTGATCGCGGCGCTCGACGGATTTGATTCGGTTGGGGTTCTGGATGCGTATTTTCCGCACGCTGATTTTTTTGTCGAGTTCGAACGATTTGACCGGCATATCGAAAAACTAAAGCGGATGCAGGTACATCTCGACTATGTTTCCGTGTGCTCGCCTAATTATCTGCACGATGCACATATTCGATTTGGGTTGCGCCACGATGCCGATGTTATCTGCGAAAAACCGATCGTCCTCAATCCGTGGAACATCGCCGCTCTCGAAGAAATTGAAAAGGAAACGGGGCGTCGGGTGTACACGATTCTACAGCTGCGGCTGCATCCGAGCGTGATCGCTCTAAAGGAAATGGTCGCCGCCGCCAATAAAGACGAGCAGTTTGTGGTGGATCTGAAATATATTACGGCACGCGGCAATTGGTATCAGTTTAGCTGGAAAGGCGATGTTAATAAGTCGGGCGGAATCGCCACAAATATTGGCGTTCATTTCTTCGACATGTTGCTGTGGGTGTTTGGCGACGTCATCGAAAACAATGTCGAATATCACACGGCGAATAAGGCGGCGGGCCTTTTGAAGCTCGAAAGAGCGGTCGTAAATTGGCAGCTCAGCATCGATGAAAACGATCTGCCCGACAGCGTTAGGGCCGCGGGAAACAGGACGCATCGCTCAACCCTGATAAACGGCCGCGAGTTCGAATTTAGCGACGGTTTTGCCGATCTTCATACAAAATGTTACGAAAAGATACTTGCCGGTGAGGGCTTTGGGCTTGACGAATCGCGAAAGGCAATAGAGCTTGTACAACAGATCCGAAATTTCAAAAAAGACTAAAAGTGATTACTAATAAGAATTTTTTTATTACCGGCGGAGCGGGCTTTATTGCCAATACGCTGATAAAGAACCTGATCGAACAGAACAAGATCGTCGCTTATGATAATTTTCACCGCGATACATTAACCGACAGCGGGTTTGCCAGCCATCCGAATCTTACGATTATTAAAGGTGATGTTTTGGATGCAGATAGCCTGGTCGAGGCAATGCAGGGTGCGGATATCGTTATCCATGCCGCCGCAATTGCCGGAATCGACACCGTTATTAAAGACCCTGTGAAAACGATGCGGGTCAATATGATCGGCACGGCAAATGCTCTCGAAGCCGCCAGAACAAATAATATAAAAGACAGATTCATCGACTTTTCGACCTCCGAAGTTTTCGGATCGATGGCCTTTCGCGCGTCCGAAGAACAGGAAACGGTTTCTGGTTCGGCCGGTGAGGCTCGCTGGGTTTACGCGGTCAGTAAACTGGCGGGCGAGCATCTGACACACTCTTATCATCGTCAATACGGTTTACCTACCGTTACGATCCGGCCCTTTAATGTTTATGGCCCAGGCCAAACCGGCGAAGGAGCGATCTCAGTAATGATCCAAAAAGCGCTGCGCGGCGAGACTATATTTATTAATGGCGACGGTAATCAAATACGCGCCTGGTGCTATGTTGACGATTTTGTCGATTGCCTAATGCGATGCCTGGAATATCCCATTGCGATCGGTCAGAGTTTCAACATCGGCAACGCCCGCGCGGTCATCACGACACTAGGCTTGGCGGAGGCAATTTGCCGGGTTCTAAAATCGAAATCGAAGATCGAATTTCGTCCTCCGCTTTCCGCGGATATTGCCATACGAATCCCAAGCGTGACAAAAACCGAGGAAGATCTTAATTTTAAGGCCAAGGTTGATCTGGAAGAGGGTATTTTGAGAACGGCCGACTATTTCAGAAAGCTAATGGCGTAGCAAGATGAACTTTATCCCGTTAATGTCACCCAACATAACCGAGGACGACGTCAACGCGGCGGTCGCGGTATTACGTTCGCGAATGTTGGTGCAGGGCGAAAATGTCGAAGCTCTCGAACAATCAGTTGCCGCGTATCTCGGCGTAAGGAATGTAATTGCGGTTTCAAGCGGAACCGCGACCCTGCATCTTGCCCTAGTCGCTCTCGGGATCGAAGCCGGCGACGAGGTGATCGTTCCCGCATTTTCGCACGTCGCAACTGCCAATGTAGTTGAACTCGTCAGCGCGACCCCGATTTTTGTCGATGTCGATGAAAATACTTTTAATATCGATGTTTCAAAGATCGAAAGCGTAATTACGCCGCGCACCCGTGCGATCATGCCAGTTCACGAGTTTGGCTTGGCGTGTGACATCTCGGAGATTGTCGAGATCGCGACACGCCGCGATCTGTTTGTGATCGAAGATGCGGCCTGCGCCCTAGGGGCAACTGAGAACGGCAAATTTGTGGGCACATTTGGGACGGTGAGCTCCTTTTCCTTACATCCGCGAAAGGCAATCACATCCGGCGAGGGCGGGTTACTGGCAACTGACGATGACAAGCTCGCAGCCCGACTTAGGATATTGCGAAATCACGGGATCGAGATGGTCGACGGTAAACAGGCATTTGTCGCTGCTGGTTTTAATTACCGTATGACGGATTTTCAGGCGGCTCTAGTGCTATCGCAATTCGGGCGATTTGATGAGAATCTGAGCCGAAAATATGAGATTGCTGACCTTTACCTATCGGAGTTAAGCGATCTGAAGGGTATTTGTTTGCCTTTCGTTCCAACTGATAAACGTCATGCCTGGCAGACATTTCATGTTATTGTGGATGAAAAATATGACCGCGATGATTTGATCGAAAAGTTAAAATCAAACGGCATTGGCACAAATTATGGTGCTCAATGCATGCCGGCCGTTGAATATTATAAAGGGAAATACGGACTCGACGGCGGCCAAGTTTTTCCAAATGCAATGCGGGCGTTTCAGCACGGCCTTGCGTTGCCGCTATATGAAAAATTATCGTTTGACGAGGCGCGATTTGTTACCCACATGTTACGCGAGGTTCTGAATTGATCTATGGCAAAACAATACCAGTCTCACGGAACCGGGGAATTTGAGCCGAATCAGTTCAGGCGGATCGGATCGAATGTCGTATTTGAAAAGGGCGTGCTTGTCTTTCACCCCGAAACCATTGAGCTTGGCGATAACATTTATATAGGACACGGCACGATCCTGAAGGGCTACTACCAGAATTCGATGGTCATTGGCGACAACACCTGGATCGGCCAGAATTGCTTTTTTCACAGTGCGGGCAATATCAAGATTGGAAACAACGTCGGCATCGCGCCATACGTGAAAATCTTAACGAGCTTTCACAAAGAACAAGGCGTCGAGGTGCCGATATTGCACAGCGAATTGGAATTTGGCGAGGTGGTTATCGAAGATAATTGCGACATTGGCATCGGCTCGATTATTTTGCCCGCCGTCTCGATCGGAAAAGGAACGCAGATCGGAGCTGGCTCCGTTGTTACCAAGTCGATTCCAGAGTATTCGGTTGCATTTGGCGTACCTGCCCAAGTAGTCAGATCGAGAAAATGAGGGTCTTGCTTCTGCCTGTCAACATTGCCTCCGATATTTCTCACAAAGTGAGGGCATTGCAAAATATTGGCGTTGACGCCCGCGGGTTCACAATTGCGGGGCCGCCGATCCAGTCTTGCGACAACATTGCAAGTTTTTCGATCGGCAATGGCAATCCGATCACGATTCGCCTTCGCCGCGCCATGGCCATCGCTCAGATGTGGCGACTGATCGCGTGGGCCGATATTTTGCATTGGGTCGCAGATCCGAATATTTTTGCAACCGGACTGAATCAAAAATTCTTACGCTGGGTCAAAAAACCGGGCGTGGTGCAATGGACAGGCTCGGACATTCGCATACCGGACAAAGACATTGCGCTGAACAAATTCTATAGCGAAGCATTTCACACTGGGTACGAATATAGAACCGAGAGTTTGGAAGTTTCGGGCGCAACTCAGCAGTTTTTCGCAACTCTTGGTTTCTACCCCCTCGAATTTATCGGCATGGGGCATTATATTGACGCTGGTCTCTTCCAAAAACGATTTCAGACCCGTCAAACCGTTGGCTTGTCTGAATACGAGCCAAAATATCCAAGTGTGACTAATACTAAGCCCTTAGTCGTTCATTCGCCCTCGGCTCCCGTCGCAAAAGGCACAAAATATGTTTTGCAGGCCGTCGAACACTTGAAAGCGAAGTATGATTTTGAGTTTGTCTTGGTGGAGAATATGCCGCGCAACGAGGCGTTAAAGATAATGGGCGAGTGTGACGTCTATGTCGACCAGCTTATCCTAGGTGCCCACGGCTATGCGGCGGTGGAAGCGATGGCATTTGGAAAGCCTGTGATCTGCTACATCAATCCTGAAATCGGTAAAGACTATCCGGCCGATCTGCCGATCATAAACGCGAATCCCGAGACGATTACCGAAAAGCTTGATTTGCTGATCGGCGACGCCGCGTTGCGTAATGAATCAGGATTGAGGAGCCGGCGATACGTCGAAAAGTATCACGACGACAATGAGATTGCGCTTGATTTGGTGCGTATCTACAAAGAGGTTATCGCGCTGCACCAAAGTAAATAGAATGTCGGCCATATCACAAATAAAAAAACTCGCCGGGGAGAGTCTCGTTTACGGTGTTTCAGGCATCCTGACGCGTTTCATCTCTATTTTTCTGGTGCCCGTTTATACCCGGATATTTTCGCCTTCGGATTACGGCATTGTGAGCCTGGTTGTTGTCGTCTCGGCTCTGCTGAATATCCTGCTAATTTTGAGTTTGGACAACTCGATGGGCCGTTGGTACTACGATAGCGAAGACGACCTTGACCGCAAGATCACGCTCAATACTTTTCTTTGGTCGTGCTTTACGATTGCGGTCTTGTTTGCCGTTATCCTTTTCGGTTTTCGCGATTTCATAGCCAATGAGATCATTCGCGAACCGGCAACTGCGCCGCTACTTTTACTGGCAGGCGCCAACCTTCCGCTTGCAATCTTTTCAGTATTCACTACAAATGTCCTGCGAATGCAGCGACGCGCTGTAGCGACGACCGTCTTCACGATTTCTACAAGCCTGATCAACATTGCTCTCAATGTTGTGTTTGTAGTAGTGCTGCGATGGGGCATTCCGGGAATATTCTACGCGCAGCTTATCTCATCCGCCGTTGCCGTAATCTGGACATTCGCATTGTTTCGCGATCAAATAGCCCCTGGATTATTTAGCTGGACGAGATGGCGCGATATGGTAATCTTCAGCCTGCCACTGGTGCCTGGAAGTGTCGCGTTTTGGGTGATCAATCTGTCGGGCGCGTATTTTGTCGGGTTGATGAATAATACGCACGAGGTCGGCCTTTATTACATCGGGACAAATATCGCCAGCGTGTTGGCCATGTTTTCCGGCGCCTTTCAGATGGCTTGGGGGCCATTTGCATATTCGATCTATAAGCGACCCGAGGCAAAACAAGTATACGCTCAGGTGTTGCTCGCATTTTTGGCGTCGTCTTGTCTTTTAAGTCTGGGAGTGCTGCTCTTTGCTCGCGAAATATTAATGGTTTTTACAACAAAAGATTACGCCGACGCCGCGTGGGTTGCTGGTTTGATGGGGTTTAACCATATCTTGATAGGCCTTTCGTACATCGCCAGTATCGGGACCGGTATTGCAAAAAATAACAAGGCGTTTGGAATGGCAATGGTGGCATCCGCCGTAATCTTGGTCGCACTCAATCTGCTCCTAGTTCCGCGATTTGGCAAAGAAGGCGCGGCGATCTCGATACTTATCTCGCAACTGCTCGTCCCTGTCGCAGTTTTCGCTCATGGGCAAAAGCTATACCCGATCCCGTACAAATTTGGTAAGGCGATATT
>DAIRVI010000003.1:0-10657 GCA_036802885.1 Pyrinomonadaceae bacterium | reverse complement strand
AACGCAGCCGAATTCGAAGATCTGCAACCTTCGCCCACATCGTCAGAGCGAATCAGATTGATCTATCACGGGAACGCTCACCCGACCCGTCAGACACAGAAACAGATCGAGATGATGCAGTTTCTTGATGATAGGTTTGAGCTAAACCTTATGTTGGTTGGCGATACTGACTATATTGCAAGCCTGAAACAACTGGCCGCTTCGCATTCGAATGTAAACTTCCTGCCGCCGATCGGTACCAAAGAGATCGCGAGTTTCACAAACCAGTTTGACATCGGGATCTATTCACTTCCGCCGACGAATTTTAATAACGAACATGCCCTTCCGAATAAGTTTTTTGAGTACATACAGGCGCGCCTCGCTATTGTGATAGCGCCGTCGCCCGAGATGGTGCGGCTCGTCAAACAATACGAGTTAGGAGTCGTTGCCGAGGACTTTAGCCCTCGCGACATGGCGCATGCAATTCTAGGGTTGACAGTTGAGCAAATCAATCAATTTAAAGCCAACGCAAGCAAACACGCATACGAATTATCTGCTGAAAAAAACCGCGAGTTGTTTATGGAGTTGATTAGGTGATCGAGGCCTTTGAAGTAGATGGTCGCAGATCCTCGTTAGAAACCTTTTGGAAAGCCAGAGAAAGGTCCGGAATGATTGTAAAACCCGAAACGGCACGGATCGCCCTAATTACGTGCCTTGCAAGTGTCTTTAGTCTCTTGTGGCGTGGTCCTGTGTTCTTGTAATACAGGTCGATCCTGTCCTTGAGCCCGCCGTTTTTAGGTTCCAGCATTGAAGGCTTGCCACCCTCGCGCGATAAGTTTTGCAAGATCTCGTTTTCGGTTGCGCCGCGAATCCCTTCGCGCAAAAGATCATTCCAGGATTGATCACGCCGAACACGCGGTGACAAGCTACGAGCAAGATGGAAAGTCACGCTATCCGGCAAATAGTTGATCAAGGGCATGCCGGTCGTGTGCAGCTCGAACGGAAAAAGCTGATTAGGCGTTTGATTAATAAACATATATCCACCGTCTTGAATAAAGGCCCAAAGCCGTGGCATCAGTGCTTTCCTTTCGTTTGGCAATAAATGCTCGTACACGGCGCTAAGGATAACGAAATCAAACTGGCCTAGGTGTTCCGGTAAACTTGTCTCGGTCGGGCATTGAAGAAAACTGAGATTGCGATAGCCGTAAAACTCAGCACGTCTTTGTGCAACTGCGACGGCGTCCGAAACCAATTCGATGCCGGTAATCTCCGATTCAGGAAACATCCGCGCCAGTATCATAGTCGAGGCCCCGCTGCCGCAGCCAAAATCCAAGATCCTCTTTCCCTTAAAATCAGATTTATCGAAATAGGCAAAGATGTCGTTACGCAAAACCCGCTCGACATATTGATAATCTTCGTCCCGCATTATTTCGTGGCAGATGCCTGCCGCACCGCAAACCTGAAGTATCATCTCTATCAGGTCAACGGGGTAAGCCGTCTCAAGTTTGTCCGCGACCATGAACAGGCTCTTATCTTTTGGAACAACGGTTATCGATCGGCGCCCGTTCGGCAGTTCGTCGATCAATAATTTGTTCTCGCCTTGCGTTAGAGTTAATGTCATTTATGCTTCTACTTAGAAACATCTTTTAAGACGGATGTTTCTGCACCAATGAAATACTATCATTGATGAAATTGACCAAGAGATGATGCCTAAAATTTCAGATAACGTTTTCAGCATTTTGACTTGTCCGGAATGCCAAATCCTGCTTGAAAGGTGTGAAAAGGGCGCGCTTTGCAACCATTGCGGAACGACGTACGAAACTACCAAACATGGCTCATTGGACTTGCGGCTAAATAGAGCAATTACAACTCAATACGATATCACTTTAGGTGAACCGTTGGTCTTGCCTTCAAACATAGATTTCCGGGCTCTCTCCAAAAACAGCGACCCCAAAGTAGATTTTGCAGGTTTTGATGTCCCTTATCATTTAACGAGCGAATTATTAGGCCACTTTCCGGCAGCCGTGACGAATAATAGTCTGATGCTGGATCTGGGTTGCGGTAACACTATTCACCGATCAGTATGCGAGCATGCGGGATTTGAATATGTAGGGCTGGATCACGAGTCGGAAGACGCCCCAATACTTGGCGACGCACATGCACTGCCATTTGCGGATAATAGTTTCGAGTTCGTTCTCTCAATAGCAGTGCTCGAACACATTCGCTTCCCGTTTGTGATGATGAAAGAGGTGCATCGAGTGCTCAAACCCGGCAGCACATTAATCGGTACGGTTGCATTTCTCGAATCATTTCACGGCGATAGTTATTATCATCACACGCATTTAGGGACACTGAATTCTTTGACGGAGGGTGGGTTTGAAATTACCCATATAGCACCCAGCAGTAATTGGACCGTGCTTAAAGCCCAGGCAAACATGGCGTTGTTTCCAAAAATGCCTGAATTTATTTCAACAATGCTCATAACGCCGCTGCAAATATTACATCGTGGTTGGTGGAAGATCGGTCGCGTCTTCAACAAAAAAGCTACTGAAGATGTAAGAATCAGGGATACCACAGGGGCCTTTACTTTCATCGCTAAAAAAAGACTCGGCTAGAGTGCAAGGAGTTCCGTTGCGATTCTTTCCCCGGCCCGGCCGTCACCATATGGCGTAATATTGAATTCAAATTGTCCGGAAAGACAGTTGCGGGCTGTTGTTAGGATCGTATTGCGATCGCTGCCCACCAAATAATTGACTCCCTGTTCGATCAGCTCGGTCCACTCTGTATTGTCGCGTAACGTAAGGCAGCACTTTTTGAGAAAAAAGGCTTCCTTTTGCAGACCGCCGCTGTCCGTCAAAACGAGTTTGCATCGAGCAATAAGGGCTAGCATTTCTAAATACCCGAGGGGTTCCGTCAACCAGATATCAGGCTTGATATTTTGTTCGACAAGTTGTTTTTTCGTACGCGGGTGGATCAATAAGATGACCGGAATATCTCGATGAATTTCTTCGAGTGCCGCGACGATACTTTTTAATCGTTCGATATTATCGATGTTCTCAGCCCGATGAAGAGTACACAAAACAAACTCGTTTAATGGCTGAGGCAATTTCGCCTCGGTTTCCGCCGAAAGGTGGGCGCGTTCTTGGTGATACAAAACAGAATCGTACATAACGTCACCGGTTTCGCTGATCCGGCACGGAAAGTTATCGAAGCCTTCTCGAGCGAGATTATGCACCGCGGTTTGGGTAGGGCACAAAAGCAAGTCGCTGATCCGATCGGTCAAAACCCGATTTATCTCCTCCGCCATTCGCATATCAAATGAACGCAATCCTGCTTCGACGTGGGCAACTTTCTTGTGAAGTTTTGCTGCGGCCAGCGCTCCCGCAAGCGTCGAGTTTGTATCACCGTAAACCATTACGATCGCCGGATTTTCGTTCAAAATAACCTCTTCGATCGATGCGAGCATCTTTCCGGTCATCGCGCCGTGCAATAGACTATTAATGCCGAGTTGATATTTGGGCGACGGAATGCCGAGTTCCCGAAAAAAAATATCAGACATTCTGTCGTCAAAATGCTGGCCCGTATGCACAATCGTTTCTTGAATTTGTGGATGCGCCAGCAACGCGCGGCTGACGACGGACGCCTTTACAAACTGGGGACGAGCACCGACGACGGTTAAGATTTTGATCGGATCGGCCATTACTCGAATATGAAAATTCGCATATGAACTAAACAACAAGTATGTGTTAAGTTTTGGTTATTGTAAAAAATTATGTGCGGAATCGCTGGCATTCTCAGCCAAAATCATAAAGTAGATAAAACAAGGCTCAAGCAAATGACCGACGCGATCGCACATCGTGGGCCCGACGGCGAAGGGTTTTGGATCAACCCCGCTGAAAATGTCGGATTCGGTCATCGAAGGCTGGCGATCATTGATTTGAGCGAAACCGGAAAGCAGCCGATGTTTTACGCGAACGGCCGTTATGTTCTGACGTTTAATGGCGAAATATACAATTACATTGAGCTACGGGACCAACTTGAGGCGCGTGGCTGCGAGTTTGTGTCAACTTCTGATACTGAGGTTCTGCTTGCGCTTTACGACCAAAAAAAGGAGCGGTGCCTTGATGATCTCGACGGTATGTTTGCCTTTGCGATTTGGGACGAACAGGAGCAACGCCTGTTTGTTGCCCGCGACCGCTTTGGCGAGAAACCATTTTATTACGCGATCCACGAAAACGTTCTGTATTTCGCCTCTGAAATGAAGGCCCTGTGGGTAGCGGGCGTTCCGCGACATGTGTCAAACACGATGTTGTTCAACTATCTGTCGAACAATTTTACCTACAACCCAAACGATCTCACAGAAACTTTCTACGAAGGCATTTTCAAGTTAAAAGCGGCCCATTATTCGTATGTGTCTCCAAGCGACATGCGGATGAACGAAAACCGTTACTGGAGCATTGACCCTGAAAACGTCGATCAGAATATCTCGGAAGTCGACGCGAAAGACCAATTTCGAAAATTGTTTTTTGAATCGGTCAACCACCGGCTGCGGGCTGACGTTCCGGTCGGCAGCAGTCTTTCGGGCGGTCTTGACAGCTCGTTGATCGTCTGCGCGATCGACTCTCTGAATAACGACAAGCAACGCCGCCAAGCCACTTTCTCCGCTCGTTTTCCGGGATTTGCCAAGGACGAGGGGAAGTATATGCAGGCGGTCATCGATCGCACCAATGTCGAGCCCCACTTCGTCTATCCGGACGAAAATGGACTGACAGATAATTTAGAAAAGCTCTTTTATCATCAGGAAGAGCCGTTTGGATCGGCCAGCATTTATGCACAGTATTGCGTTATGGCGCTTGCTAAGGAGAATAACGTGACTGTCCTGCTTGATGGTCAGGGAGCAGATGAGTTACTCGCAGGATATCATCCTTATATCGATAACTATCTTGGCGAGTTAAGGTCGCGGGACAAGGCGATTTGGCAGCGAGAGACGCAGGCTCACCGCGATTTATATGGAATGCGCAATGGCAGATCGAATTTAAGAGAAACCGCTATGATCTATATGCCTGAACGGTTAAAGGATAGTGCGAGACGGTTTCGGAACCGCTTACCAAGCCGCACACCCTTTTTTCTTAACAACGACTTTCAAAGGGCGAACTCAGCAAGCTCGTTTCATTATCCGCGTCGGCCCGATTCTCTACAGGCGGCTCTTTACCGCGATGCTTGCGGCGGCCCGCTTGAGGAGCTTTTACGATACGCGGATCGCAATTCGATGGCCCACTCGCGCGAAGTTAGGTTGCCTTTCCTGCATTTTCGCCTTGCCGAATTTCTGTTCTCGCTTCCGGCGTCTTTCAAAATTCACAATGGGGTTTACAAATACATTATGCGCGAAGCTTTCCGGGACCTTTTGCCAACTGCGATCGCGGGCCGTACCGATAAGGTCGGTTACGAACCGCCGCAAAAATCATGGCTCGCTGACCCGCGTATGACTGACCGGGTCAATAGCGGCGCCCATTCTTTAGCCGCCGCCGGAATTTTGAACCCGAAAACGCTCGATCTCATCCAATCACTCGAGGAGAATACAACGATCTTTACGTCTTATAACTGGAAAATCCTAATGGCGGCAAATCTGCTAGAGTTTTAAGATTTCGGTTGCAAGTTTTTCTGCTTGCCTTTCACGAGTGTAGTTCTCGATTTGCTTCGCGACGCCACCGTACTCGAGTTTTCCGGTCAATTTCCATTCAACAAACCAAGCGTTCATAATATCGGCGAGCTCTTGCGCGCTGTCGGCGATCTTTCCGGCGGCGGTTTCGACAATTATTCTTTCCAATACGTCCTTGTCGTTCGGTGCGATCAAAATATTGCGCCGGGCGCCAAGATATTCGTATATTTTCCCCGATGCGATGCCGCGATGACCTCGCCATCCAGCATAAAACAATACGTGGGATCGGCACATATGCTCGATAGCGGATTCGCGCGGTATGCGGTCCGAAACACGGGTGCATGCGGGCGGCAGGCCGTTTTCGATCAATTCGGCAACGTCCTTAAATTCTGTCGTCCCGATGAAGTTCAGATCGATATCGGCGAGATTTTTGTCAGTTAGAAACAGTTTCAAGCCGTCGAGCATCACCGAAAGATCTTGATTGGGCTTGAGCGTTCCAATAACCGAGAAAATAAATTTATTCGTGGGCGGCGGAAAGTTTTGGGATGCTTGGGCAAACAACTCCCTTTCAAAACCATTGGTTATAACGAGAGACTTCGCATGCGGAGCAAGTCTTCTTACTTCGTCAGCCAAAGGCAAACTGACTGACGTGATTAGCGACGCCGACTTCAGCCAGGTTCGCAAGTAAAACTCGTAGATGAAATTCTGAAGGCGGACAACCAGAGACGGCTGATAATTATCGGCGAGCAGATTGTTGTCCCATAAATCGCGAAAGTCCGCTATGAATGGCTTATCAAACTCCTTCGCCAATCGATGTGCGAGCTTGAAAGTATTCATCGGGAACCCTGTTGCGAGGATGTAATCAACTTGAGTTTCACGCAGATACTCGTGTAGGTAATCAGAGAAGCAATCAAAGGCGTTGCATTTAGGATTGATGTTACCGACCGCGTAAAGAAACAAATAGAGAAGCAGTTTTGACGCTTTAGTTGCAAAGAACGGACGATGATAAATTCTGTTTAGTTGAGCCCGATATGGCAATTGAATTAGTGTAAAATTGTCGTATTTAGTAACGGTGGGTGGAGCCAGATTTTCGCCCTCGTAGCCCTCGGTTGAGATCTCATCGCCCTTCCAGTGCCGGGTAACGACAATCGGATACAAGCCATGCTCCTTAAAATTTTCGGCAAATGACTTCACACGGGGTGCTGATACAACATTGCACGGCGGAAAATAGTAGGAGGCGATCAGGATCTTCTTCATTCACAAAAAGTTAAAACAAATTAGACGCTTATGCAATTAATCTCTGACTACGGGTTAATTAAGCGTAGATTTGGCACGAAAATGCCGGCGATCAAAAGGCTGACCACCGGCATAAAATCGTTAAAAACAAACTACTGACGCTGAAATTCGGGCGAACCGATCACCAGACTCACGACCTTAAAGACCTCGGGGTTTCCCGAAGGACTGAGAAGCCGCGCCTGACGGAATTGACCTCCGCCCTGCTGGCCCGCGTCACGCATATTTGGTACTTCCATGCCTTCGTCGCCCAACTCGTTTCCGGCCTTAACCGTCGGCAAAGGCTGTTCAAGTTGCTTGACGAGGTTTGCTTTCGTCGTCGCCGTAATTTCGCCGTCAAGTATCTCGGCAACTGCCCGATCCAGCATCTGAGTTTTGTCCTTGCCCTCATAACCCTTCAGATCGACGCGCGTACCTGGAATACGATTGCTTGCGATAGCCACCGCAAAATTCAATCTCTCGAGCAGAGCACCCGTGTTTACCCAATCTTCGGCCGTGTCGGGATAACCGGTCGGAGCCTGATAACCATATGGAACCTCGCCCAGTTTATTTAGCATCGCGAGAAGCGACGGACTTGCATTTGTTTCCGCACCCAGCGTGCGGATCGAGCTTACAGCCAATTCGAACGGTGATTTGATCTTTGCACGATAGTTTTCCGGCGCAAAGAACTCTTTGTCACCAAAGAGAGCTTTTAAGGTAATTTTGATGTCACCTCTAGATTTACGAAAAGCGTCCGCGACGCGTCCGACAAGAGCCTCGCTTGGATTGTCGTTGACGAATTTGACGGCGAGCTTTCGTGCGATGTATCTGGCGGTTGCCGGTTGATCGACAAGTATGTCGATGACCTTTAAGCCGTCTTTCACGCCGCCTTCGTCAATTTTTTGACCGAGCACGGTCTTTGCACCGACCTCGTGAAAGCGACTGTTAAAGTAAAACTCACCACTTTCAACGTCCTCGGGCACCCCGAGCTGTCTTTGCAGCCGGTCGAACCGGCGATCCTCGGTTCCTTTAATCGTCGCAGCGGCAGCACGACGGTAACCACGCGGGTCGGCAATGGTCCAACCGGTAAAGCATTTTGCGACCTCGATAATATCTTTTTGAGTATATCCGCCGTCAACGCCGAGCGTATGCAGCTCCATCAATTCGCGCGCATAATTCTCATTAATTCCACGTCGTTGCCGCTGCTGGCCGGTCTGCGGATTGGCGCGCATATCGTTGATACGCTGATCGATCTGGGCATCGGTCGCACCGGTTTGCTGACGTATCCTTTCGCGCATTTGCGGTGTTATCTGGCCGCCGTTTCGCATCAATCGCTGCAGGCGTTGGGCACTCGGATTGTTGGCCGTAGTTTGAGCATTTGGCGAGACGGATTCGAAATTGTCGAGATAAAAGAGCATAGCCGGATGTTGAGCAGTTCCGATAACCAGATCTTTGAAATTGCCGAGAGCATTTTTACGGAGAACGTCACGCTCGTAGCTCGGTATATACCAGCGGACAGCCGCCTTACCGGCAAAAACATTAAAGTGATTTTGCCAAAAATCGACCATTACCTCCTGCAACTGGCGTTCGGAGTAAACGGCCCGCAGCACACGATTGGCTACGATTTGAGGCACGATCTGCCCAGCCGGTTTGAGGTCGTACTTTCGGTAGAGCTCCGTAATTTTCTTGCGGCGTTCCCGCTGCTCAGCCTGCGTCATCGCATTGGGATCTTGTCGGGGCGGTGTATTGGCATTACTTTGAGCGTTTGTGGGGTTATTACGATTGCGGCCCTCAAGCTGTTGCAGCAAGGCTCCCGGATTAGGATACTTTGCGAAAAGCTCGGCCGTCGTCATATCAAAGATATCGAGATTCGTTACCCTATTCTCGGCTACCGAATCATCGATCGATGCAGAATTTATCTGCTGATCGACGTATTTTTGCAGCCCTATCTTCTTGACCTTTTCGACGTCGCCGGGCCGGGCGCCAAAACCCAACCTGTTAAGAACGTGCAGTATCTTCTGCTCCTCCGTTAGCGGCTTTCTCGCGGCCCGCCCGTTGGCGTGAACTATTAACGTCGGAGCCAGTAGAGTAAAAATGGCTGCGATCGCCGTCAATTTTTGTATAAGAAACATTTTAGTTTTCATTGCTTATTACCCTGGATATTAAAAAATCTTAAAATCTTCCTGCCACGTTAGACGCCCCGCGACCGGAAAAGGGCGAAGGATTAACCTGATAATAATGCCAATGCATAGATATGATCGGACAACAATCGACCCCCGGGCCTCATCTAATCTGTCGATATTTAGTGGATATTAGGCTAGAATGTGTCAGGTATTGCTAGAGCAGGGGAAAAATGAAGTCAAATAAATTTTCGATTATCTTGTCAACGGCCGTTGTAATTCTGACGGCGGTCTCTATGTTTGCCCAGGGCGAGTCATTTAGCGATCCAAACGTCGATTATAGCTTCACCCTACCAGACGCAAAATGGAAAATGACCGTTAAACCGTCGGCGACGAGCCCCAATGTTGAATATGTCTATGGCGATCGTTTTGACGGTCACCTCGACGTTCGACGAGTATCGGTCGCAAGGGATGCGATCCTGACCGATGTCGTTGAGAACGACGAACAGAAACGCCAGTTTCTGCCGGGTTACGTAGCTGGCCGAGAGGAGAATTTTCTTGGCCGACTCAAGGGTGCGATCTTTAATTTCGAATACGTCAGTGCGGGTCGGAGCATGGCGGGCCGTTACTATTTTTTACGAGCAAATGACACAACGGTCTATATTCTTCGGTTCTCAGGTCAGAAAGACTCGCTTCGATCGATCCGTAACCAAACCGACTCGATTGCCCGGACATTTACTGTAAAAACGAACTAAGGTCAGAACCGACCGCCTTTTCCGGTTAAACTCCGTTTAATCCTCGTTGACATTTCCTGCTCCAACGACTATTTTTTACCTAGACCAATTTCCCAGACTTTTTTGCGATATAGGTCGTCAAAATAAAGTACCAACGAAATCTAGTAAAATATAGTTGTCATTTATGAGAAACCGTAACGGCAGGCAGACAATTGTAAAATTGACGATAGTAATAGCATTCGCCGCTTTCTTTGGAGCCTTCAGCCTTTTCGCCCATAGACAAAACGCTGACGCTTCTGCCTCAGGACCATCGGCCTCGCACACAAACGCTCCGGGCGAAGATAATTGTACGTCGTGCCATTCGGAGTTTCCCGTGAATAGCGGAACTGGAAGTATTCAGATTTCCGGCCTGCCCGTTTCATATCGTCCCGGGCAACAAATCGCGATCACTGCAACAACCAGCCAGTTGGATGCTATTATTTACGGGTTTCAGCTCACGGCAATCGACAGTTTGGGACGTAGAGCTGGCACTTTTACACTCCCGGTTCAGAATCCTCCGAAAACTCAAATAATAAGCGGAATTGTCGGCGGCAACCCGCGGCAATATGTCGAACACACGGTCGACGGACTCTTTACCACCGGAGTTTCGGGGTCAAATTCCTGGACTTTCACTTGGACTGCTCCGCCACAACTCGTCGGTAAAGTAAGTTTTTATGCGTCTGGCAACGGTTCAGACAGCAGCGGCGGCCCATCCGGAGATTATATTTACACGACGTCAAAGAACACTCTAGCCGGTACACCGTCAAGCGACTTCGACGGCGATGGGAAGACTGACGTATCGATCTTCCGTCCGTCGGTCGGTGAGTGGTGGTATTCGAGAAGCAGTGATGGAC
>DAIRVI010000002.1:0-82182 GCA_036802885.1 Pyrinomonadaceae bacterium | reverse complement strand
CAGACAACGAACACCGCAATACGACATTGCACCGTTTATCATGCTCTCGCCGGACATGTCAAAGGTCCGCCAGTTGAGGGATGAGAACACGGCAGAAGTACAGGCTTTCCTTTCGGTCAGACCGGTCCACACCGTGGTGATGAAAAGCTTCATCCAGGACAACGGTATCGAAAGCGAGCTTAACCGCGGCAAATTCTACGGTTACCGCAATTCGGCGGGCACCCTCGACGGCGTCGCTTTGATCGGCCATTCAACTCTAGTTGAGGCCCGCACAGATGAAGCGTTAAAGGCCCTTGCGTTTGTAGCGAGAACGTCCGAAACGCCAATTCACCTGATAATGTCGAGTGGTAATTCGGCCGAAGATTTTTGGAATTATGTCAGCGGTGCATCCCGAGCACCTAGGCTGACATGTACCGAAGCTCTTTTCGAGATCTCGTTCCCGTTCGCCGTCCAGCACAGTGAATGGAGCATCGAGAAAGCAAAAATGGAGCAGTTGCTGCAGGTCGCTGAGGCGCAGGCCGAGGTTGCGTTCATCGAGTGCGGCGTCGATCCGCTGGTTAATGACCGCGAGGGCTTTCTCAAGCGTGTCGCCCGCCGGATCGAACAGGGACGTGTCTTCACGGTGTTCGAAAACGACAAACTGGTTTTTAAGGCGGACATCATCGCCGAGACCGACGATGTCATTTATCTCGAAGGCGTTTACGTCAGCGAGGAGTTTCGCGGGCGTGGAATCGGTTCGAAATGTTTGGCATCTTTGTCGCTTGAGTTATTGAACCGTGTGGAGCATATCTGCATGCTAAGCAATGTCGAGTTTGAAGGCGCCCACAAGAGCTTTCAAAAAGCCGGTTTTATGAATACGGATCACTGCACGACATTATTTGTTTAACCGAAGAAAACAATGGACAAAAGCGTTGTTATACGTGATAATAGAGAAGGCCGGAACTCGGCCTTCTTTTCGCGTTTCGAAGAGGACCTTCCCAGATTTCAGTTGCACCACAACAAATTTCAAACGTAGATTGTTTTAATTTGAGCAATCGTTTGCTCAAAAACGCCGTTTGAAAGGGTGTTTATCAAATGGACAAGGCCAAGATATCAGATCGATTTATGGTGACGGTGATCGCCGCCGGGGCGTTGTGCGTTCTGGCTGCGCTCGTAAACGTCGATCTGAGGCAAGCGGATGTTTATCTGGTATTGCTGAGTGTCTTTACGATAGCCGTCGGGTCACGCATCTCAGTTCAGATCCCGCGATTTAAATCGCACGTATCGGTTTCCGACACATTCATTTTCCTGGTTCTGATCTTATACGGTGGTGAATTTGCGGTTATCCTCGCTGCGATCGAGGCGACCGCGTCGGCCTGGCGATTTTGCAACCGGAAAATCACTGTCTTCTTTAATGCGGCGACAATGGCGGTTTCGACGGGAGCCGTCGTTTTGGTGATCGACGCGCTCAGGTTTATATTCGATAAACCATTCGTCTACGGATACGCTGACAACATACAGATATTCATAATCACGCTCTCGCTCGTTGCACTTACACAGTTTTTCGTCAACACGACACTCGCCGCAATCCAGGGATCCTTGAGAGATGACATGCCGCTGTGGGAAACCTGGAAGAGCAAATATATCTGGACATTCTTGTCCTATCTGATTGGTGCCGCAAGTGCGGGAATAATTGTACAGATCTCGCGCGTCTGGGGCCTCGGAATAATGCTCGCGGCTTTCCCGGTAATATTCTTCGTTTATCTTTCGTACCGGATGTACTTGAAAAACGTTGAGATCTCGATGCAGCAAGCAGAGCAGGCCGAGAAGTACGCAAAGGTACTGGAAACCCAGTCGGTGGCGCTGCGCGAATCCGAGGAGCGTTTTCGAAGTGCATTCGACTATGCACCGATCGGGATCGGCCTTGTGGCGCCCTCAGGCGAGTGGCTTAAGGTCAATCTTGCCCTGACCGAGATACTTGGCTATACCGAGAAGGAATTTCTTGCGACCGATTATCAATCCATAATTCTGCCAGAGGACCTCGGGCGCACAATGACAAAGATTCGCGAATTGGTCGGCGGCAAGCTCGCCAATTATCAGATGGAGCAGCGATACATCCACAAGAACGGCGGCATGGTTTGGACATCGTGGAGCGTATCGGCAGCAAGCGACGCGAAATCGAAACAACCCAACCTTATTTTTCAGATCCAGGACATTACGGAGAAAAAAAATGCCGAGGCCAAACTCCAGCACGAAGCGACTCATGACGCGTTGACGGGCCTGCCGAACCGGCCGTTCTTTATGGGGCGCCTTGGCGAGGCTCTCGAAAAAACTCGCACAATCGAAGGCTATAAGGTCAGCGTGCTATTTATCGATCTCGATCGGTTCAAATACGTTAACGACAGTCTCGGCCATCTTATCGGCGACGAATTGTTAAGGGAAATCTCCGCGCGTCTACGCGACTGTATGCGGCCGTCAGATGTGGTCGCCCGGCTTGGTGGTGACGAGTTTACGGTACTTATCGAAGGAAAATATGACGACCGCGAGGTGATGAGAATAGCCAACCGTATTCAGCGAAAATTCGGCGTTGCCTTTGACCTGCAGGGCCACGAAGTATATAGCTCGGCGAGTATCGGTATTCTCAATGCATCGGATAAGCACAAGTCTTCTGAGGACGTAATGCGTGACGCCGACACGGCAATGTATCAGGCAAAGCGAGCTGGCAAAGCACGTCACGAGGTCTTTGACGAAAAGATGCACAGTGCCGCGAAGGAAATACTCCGGCTCGAAACTGACCTCCGCCGAGCGGTTGAACGCGAGGAGATCGGAGTATTTTATCAGCCAATTTACGATCTAAAGACCGAAGAAATTGAGTGTTTTGAGGCGCTCGCCCGCTGGGAACATCCCGAACTCGGATTTGTTGCACCGGACAAATTTATTACTCTTGCTGAGGAAATAGGACTGATCGATCGGTTGTGCGAACAAGTGCTTCGCCGGGCTTGCAGAGAGATCGGCTCGCTCCGCAGGAACGAATCGAACGACCAAAGGTACTCACTAAGCGTAAATCTATCGTGCCGCCAGTTCGGCCAGAACACGCTCGTTCATGACATCCGAACCGTATTGGTCGACACCGGATTTCTGCCAAGTAATCTAAAGCTGGAGATCACCGAATCAGTTTTCTTTGAACACCAGGATCGTGCGATCGTTATGCTCAACCAGCTTCGGGAAAGCGGCATCGAAATCAACATCGACGATTTTGGGACAGGTTACTCAAATCTTGGCTACCTGAAAATGCTGCCGATCTCCGCGCTTAAGATCGACCGTTCATTCATTTCGATAATCGATGCCGAGGGTAAAAACGACGAGATCGTTCGAGCGATCATAACCTTGGCTCGTAACCTTGGCCTGAAAGTCATTGGTGAGGGAATCGAGACGAGTACTCAGTTGGAATTGCTCAAATTGCTAGGCTGTGAAAGCGGCCAGGGTTACCTCTTTGCCGAGCCGATGAGCTTTGAAAGCCTTACCGGTATATTGTCCAGGGACGATGTTATAGTAATTTCGCCCGATCAATTCGAAGACATCTCGACACTCACCCTGATCCAATAAACCCCCATTTAAACACTTTCAATAATCGTCGTGGTTGACGAATACGTGCGTCCGGTAAACAATTGTTCCTAGGAACTATGTATCGGCGGCCCAAATTTTTAGAAGTACTGCTCGAGGTTCGTCGTGAAATGGCGCTCGAAGCCGATTATGACGTCGATCTTTTTGCGGAGATCGCGCGGTCGGGAATTCGATCGTCGAAGGCGAAGAACATTAATCTACAGACCGAGGTGCGTTTGGTTCACGACGAAGGAAGCGTCGCAAAATTGGAGCGAACACGCAAAAAATAGCCTTACACGTTGTCCAATGTTCCGGTATTTAATTTCGTGCCTGATAATCGTCGTTGTGTTCGCGCTGGCTGCGAGCTATTTTTTTCCGTCGTATTGGGTTCATCGATACGACGAGCTAATTGAAAGGCAATCACGCGTCTACCGTTTGGACGAAAAAGTCGTTTGGAGTTTGATCTACGAGGAAACGTATTTCCGAGCGTGGAAGCTGGGCGCCAACGAGGAGGTAGGCTTGATGCAGGTTACGCCGACGGTCGCGCGCGAATGGGCGAAAGAGACCGGATTTAAGGAATTTGAAAAACAAACGGCCGAGGACGTGAACGCTTTTCTCGCCGACCCCGAGCGAAATATTCAGGCAGGCTGCTGGTACCTAGAAAAACTGCGCGAGCAATATCGCGGACGCCCCGCCGAGACAGCGATGACGCTCGCCGCATACAACGCGGGCCCGAGTCGTGTCGAAGAGTGGACGAAAAACGCCGACGCCTCGTCGCTCAGCGAAGCAGATTTTATTGAGCGTATCGGTATCGCATCGACGAAGAATTACGTTAGATCCATCCTTGCCCGATATCGTTCCGTGCAAATTCAAAATTAGAATGAAGATCCTAACGGCGACCCATTTATTGCCGGTCTCAGGGCCACCGATCGAACAAGGTGCGGTTGCCGTCGACGGGAGTGAAATAGCCGGCGTCGGGAATCGTGAAGACATTATTGGCCAATTTCCGACCGCAAACGTCCAGGATTTTGGCGACGCCGCAATCCTGCCGGGCTTTGTAAATTGCCACTCGCATCTCGAGATCACATCAATGCGCGGCGGCCTCGATGACGTCGAGCACGACTTTTCAGCGTGGCTGATAAAACTTAATGACCTACGCACAGGTATTACCGACGATGGTATCAGAGCTGCCGCGATTGCGGGCGCGACCGAAGGCGCACAGGCAGGCGTTACGTGTTTTGGCGATATTGGCCGTTTCGGCGCTGCAGGTCTCGAGGCTTTAAAAGCGGTGGGTTTACGCGGCGTTTTATTTCAGGAAACGGAATTTTCACCGGACGACAGAACCGCGGAAAACGATTTTAATGCACTGATCGGGAAATTCGGGCATCTGCGATCATCCGCCACTGATTTGGTTGAGGTCGGTCTGTCGCCGCATTCGCCGTACACGGTCGGCCCAAAACTCTTCAAATTGATCGCCGATTTCGCCGCCAAAGAAAAAGTAAAACTTACGATCCACACTGCGGAATCGACAGATGAAAATGAATTTCTAATGAGTGGAACCGGGTTTTTTGCCGGCATCTTTAAGAAATACGGGTTCGAATGGTCCGCTCCGCATTGCTCACCCGTTGAGTATCTCGATCGGCTCGGCGTACTTAACGCAACGCCATTGCTCGCCCATTGCGTAACCGTTTCAGAGAGCGACATTAGTCTGATCGCAGATAGCGGCTCTACGATCGCACATTGCCCAAAATCTAATGCAAAATTTGGCCACGGCTACGCGCCTTTCGAGGCCTTTCTAAACAGCGGGATCGGCGTTGGACTCGGCAGCGATTCCGTTGCAAGCAACAACGTGTGTGACTTGTTGGAAGAATCGCGTTTTGCCTCACTCACTGCTCGAAATCGCGTCGGCAGTCGGCGATTCATAACGGCTGAGGAGATGCTTAGGGCAGCAACGCTTGGGGGCGCAACCGCTCTCGGACTTCAAGATAAGGTCGGTACGCTTGAGACCGGCAAGCAGGCGGATATTACCGTCGTTTCATTGACCCATGCCGCGCAGCGGCCTGTCAACGATATCCATACAGCGCTTGTTTTTGCGTCAAATGCGAGAGATGTTGTGATGACGATGGTTGCCGGCAACGCGGTCTACTGTCGAGAATAGAAAATTATTTCGCCAACGCTTCCTCCATTTCTTTCAACAGCGTGGCGGGCGTCCATTCATTTCCGGCAAGTATTTTCGTAACCTTTCCGTCAGGAGCGATCACCGCTGTCCGGAGGCTGTGATTGATCTGTGTCTTATCGGTTTGATCAACCTCGTACCGTAGCCCGAAAAAGTCCGCGATCTTCCGCACCTCGGCGTCTTTGCCGACGGCCAGCTGCCAGACGTCGAACTTCGTCTTCGGGTCGTTCCCCATGTAGCCAATCCCGTAGGCTCGAAGTTTTTCAGGCGTGTCGTTTGCGGGATCGAAAGATATGCTCAGTAGCCTGATCTTGTCGCGCAGTTCGGGTTTTGTAGCAATCTGATTAGCCGTGTCGCTGAAATTTGTCGACATCCGGATGCAGGCATCAGGCAGCGGGCATCTCGCATAAATAAATGTTATCGCGAGAGCTTTTCCTCGAAAATCATCAAGCGAGATTCGTTTTCCATCCTGGTTTGTAAGAGTAAAATTCGGCACCTCTTTGCCGATCTGGGCAAAGTTATCGTTGATCGGGACTGGCGGCTTATTTGGGTCAGGAGCGGCTACGATGCCGATGTTTTCGAGAAAATACGGGTCCTTGGCCGTACTGTCAACGACAAGCTCGGCTCTTATCTCCGACCCCGGAACGAGGTCGTCCCAGACCCAATCCGCATGAATAGCAAATGGCATCGTCATGGCGGGCATGGGCATATC
The DNA here is from genome assembly GCA_036802885.1 of Pyrinomonadaceae bacterium. Classification (GTDB taxonomy): domain Bacteria; phylum Acidobacteriota; class Blastocatellia; order Pyrinomonadales; family Pyrinomonadaceae; genus OLB17. The sequence goes on along the minus strand of DAIRVI010000002.1, from coordinate 75,712 downwards.
GGGTATTGCCTCGTGATCGATCGTTGCTTTCTTTGCTGTACGATCAACTGAAACGACTTTTCCCTTTAGTTGGTAACGCTTGGCAGTGGAGCTGCCGTTGGCAGAACTTGCGTCGTTCTTACAGCCTGATAAGGCGACGATCACCAGCAAAAATAATAAAATTACACGCATATATTTAAATGATGTTACAACCTTCGCAAAAAGTCATCTCGGCTGCAGTTTCTCGTCGTAGAGATACTGATACATCCGGTAATTTGTCATTACTTTGTATACGTAATCCTTCGACTGTGAATAAACGATCTCTGGCACATACCGCTCAGGCAAACTAGATTGTGACCTTGCCAACCAGCGTTTCATATTGTCAGCACCGCCATTATAGCTGGCCACGACGGCGTCGGGCTGACCTGGAAAGGCCTCAAAAAGATCGGCGAGATACTGTGCTCCGAAGAATATTGCATTTGGCGGATAGTAGAGATCCGCTTGACGGAAATTATCACGGCCCGTCTCGCCGGCGACCTGTTTCGAAGTCGTCGAGATAAATTGCATCAAACCGCGGGCTCCGGCGCTCGACAAAGCGTCAGGCTGAAAGCGCGATTCCTGACGCATTATCGCAAGGATCAGCCGAGGATCGACGGCGCCCTTCGAGGTAGATTTCAACAGGGCGTCGGCGTAAGGTGTCGGATAAAGCAACTCGAGTTGGTCGTGCGGAATTAAATCCGTTGGATAGTCCGCCGGGATCTTTTTCCAGATCGGTTCGATAAACGCCAACCCTCGATCAGCCCGATCACCTCGGGTGTAATATGTTGCCAATGTAAATGCTTGGTCGTCAGCCACTTGAGTTGCATTGGGCATAGCGGCCTCGAGCTCTAATGCCGCTTCATCGTAGAGACCGAGAAAGAGTAACCCGCGTGCAATAGTTTTCTGCGATATGCTCTCTTTTAGATCTTGGTTGTCCAGTTTAAAGGCCTTGATTCCCTGATACTTAGGCAACGTCGCGATAGTATTTTTCAAGACGCCAAGAGCCCTTTCGCGCATGTCGGGTGCAACTTCCATTCGCAAAATTGCCGATGCAGCCTTTCGCCTCACGTCGCCGTCCTTTGCCTTCATCGCTGCGGCCAAAGCACCGCTTTTTTGCGCGACAAACGACCCTGCGGTTTCGTCGGCCGAAAGCATTTTCAGCCTCTCGGTCGCCCGCCAACCGTAATACTCGCTGCGACCGTCGGGAATCGAAAGATATGCATCTATTGCTTCGGCATATCGTTTGAGTTGTTCGAGAACGAACGCCCTTAAAAACGAAACTTCCACATCGTTCGTGCCGCCGGGGACGGTCGAGCCACCAAGGTTCGGCAATTGCCTTAAGCGTTCTAACGCGTCAAGCGCACGGGGCCAATCGTCGCGTGTGAAGTATATTCGAGCCTCGGCAAACAGTGCGATCGCCTCGGGCGGTTTGCCCCTAAATGCGTCTTGCGTCTTTGCGCACCATTTCAACGCATCCGTGTCGTCACCGTGGTCTCGTAAAACGTCCACGATATTAAGGTACGCGCGGTCAAGTTTTTCGTCCGCCGGATATTTTTCAATAAAAGACTGGTAACGCGAAATAGCTTCTTTTTGCTTACTGACACGGCCGTAGGCGGACGCCGCTTGTAGTAAAGACTCGCTCGCAGAGGCGCTTTCGGGATACTGTTCGTGGACGCGCTCGTACCATTTCAACGCCTCGACAAACTCGCCTTGCTGTGTGTAGCCGCGCCCGATCTGAAAGATGGCTTCGGCAGCGTTTGAACTATTCGGAAAACGGGCTATCATCGCCTCGAAATGCAGCTTCGCATTTGTAAGCTCGCGGTTGAATTGATAAATACCCGCTCGCCGAAGATGCTCCGTTTCCGTCAGTTCAGGAACCTTTTTACCAAAATTCTCGCCACCCACTTCCAAGAGGTCAAGGCCCTTTGCCGCTGTCAGGGCAGCATCGTCCGGCTGCAGAGAATTCGGCATTTTGTCGAGCAACTCCGTAAATATCTCGCGGGCTCGTGCGATCTGGCCGCTACGCAAAAAACTTTCACCAAGCAATGCGTAGTTGTCTCGGAAATAACCGTTCTTGTTGGTTTTCATGAATGAATTGTCGGGAATAGTGCGAACACGGCTGTTCAGAATTCGAATCGTTTCTCCGTAGTTTCCGCTCTCGAAGCCATTGTGAGCGAGTCTCAAACGAGCGCTACTCGCGAGCAAACTATCTGGCGAATTCAGCAGAAGATCTGTCAAATAAATACGTTCGAGCAAGAGATTTCCGGTCGAGCGAGCTATCTGCGACAGGTGTTTGAGCGCGTATGCTTGCAAAACCGAGTTGCGATTAGCAACGGCTTGATAAGTGGACATCGCAACCGATAACTGCCCATCAGACTCAGCCATTCGAGCGAGTAGATAATCGTAGTTGTTGGCGACAAACGATTCCGGGTTTCTGGTTTTCAGGGCTTGCAATTCGGCAATGGCCGCAGCGTAGTCGCGAGCCGCGATTGAGTGCCTTATCTTAGTGTGAGTATCGGGGAGAATTTGTGGCGTCGTGCTGAAAAATGCGAAAAGGACAATTACGAGCAGGACGACTAAACGTTTCATTAACCGGATTTTAGCAAAGTTTTGGACTTTCCTGTAAAATCTGGGTAAAGAAGAGATGGCAGCAAGAATTCTAAGTGGAAAATCCATTGCTGACGCGATCAAAGCCGAAATCACGGCCGAGGTTGCCGATCTGCGTGAGGTGCACGGCTTTTCACCCGGGCTCACGGTCGTTCGGGTTGGCGAAGATGCGGCATCGGCGGTATATGTCGGCAGTAAAGTTAGGACTGCCGAAGAAATCGGAATCAAGTCGGAGCATCTGCACTTTCCGGCCGAAACCTCGCAGGACGAGATAATCGCCGTTGTCGAGAAGCTAAACGGCCGCAACGACATTGATGGAATCCTGGTTCAACTGCCTCTGCCCAAACACATCGATGAACGCGAGATACTCGAACGTATTGATCCGACAAAGGACGTCGACGGCTTTCATCCGATAAACGCGGGCCGCTTGATGCAAGGTTATCCGGCTCTCGCTCCGTGTACGCCGGCAGGCGTGATCGAGATTCTAAAACGTTCGGATATCGAAATCGCCGGCAAACACGCTGTGATCGTCGGTCGCAGCAACATTGTCGGCAAGCCCATGGCCATTCTATTGCTTAGGGAAAATGCGACGGTAACTATATGCCATTCGAGAACCGCAGATCTTGGTGAAATTACAAAGCAAGCTGACATCCTGGTCGCAGCCATAGGCCGCGCTGGCTTTATCAGCGGCGATCAAATCGGCGAAGGTGCTACGGTGATCGATGTTGGTATAAATAATGTTTCGGACGCCGAAATTGCGGCGACTTTCTTTGACGGCGAGGAACTAGAAAAACGCTTAAGGGCCATTGAGAATCGCGGTTTTACGCTCGTCGGTGATGTTAATCCAAAGGAGGCGATGGAAAAGGCTGCAGACTTCACGCCAGTTCCGGGCGGCGTCGGTTTGTTGACGGTAGCGATGTTGATGAAAAACACTGTGACCGCCGCGAAACTCCGACGAAGAATTTGACCACACAGAACACAGAGGGCACAGAGTTAGATTAAATCTGCTTTTGTTATCTCAGTGTTCTATGTGAACTCTGTGGTGAAAAATCTTATGAAATTCGAAGAATATCAATCCGAAGCGAGCCAAACGGCTCTTTACCCAAGGCGAATGTCCAACGTCGAGTATCCAACGCTCGGTTTAGCGGGCGAAGCGGGCGAGGTCGCAAATATCGTGAAGAAGATCCAGCGGGATCACGGCGGCGTGATCAATGACGAGATACGCGGCAAATTAAAGGACGAACTAGGCGATGTTCTATGGTACATTTCGGCTTGCGCGGACGAGCTTGGTTTGACCTTAACTGAAATCGCCGAATTCAACGTTCAAAAACTAGCAAAACGACATAATCGAGTAGCTTGATGTTAACGGTCGGACTCACGGGCTCGATTGCCGTCGGTAAATCGTATGTTTGCGATGTCTTTCGCGAGCTCGGTTGCCACGTGCTCGATGCTGATGACACTGCCCGAGCAGTTGTCGAGCGGGGCACGGAAGGGTTTCGACAAATTGTAGCCGAGTTTGGCAGCGACGTAGTGTTGCCCAGCGGTCGGATTGATCGCAGGAAACTTGGCGCCATCGTCTTTGCTGACGAGGCAAAGCGAATCAACCTCAATTCGATCGTTCATCCGCTCGTAATCGCGGCTCAGGATCGCTGGATAGAAGAGCTTGAAATAAACGATCCGCACGGCATTGCGATCGTTGATGCCGCATTGATGATCGAATCAGGCGGCTATAAACGCTTCGACAAACTGATTGTCGTGTGGTGCGAACCTGCGATACAATTGGAACGCTTGATGACGCGTGATAATTTGACAAAGGACGACGCGTTAAGACGTATCGAGGCCCAGATGCCGCAGGAAGAGAAAAAGCGGTTCGCCGATTATCTGATCGATACTTCGGATGGATTCGCTGAGACGCAGAATCGGACCAAAGCAGTATTTAAGAAACTCAGTCTTCCCGCCCTCTAGAGCGATGATGAGACCGGCGCTCACAACTTTATTCAGAAAAGCATTTTTGCGATCCGCCCTGTCAGCGAGCGCGTGGTCGGCACTGGCTTTCTCGATTGCTCTGCTTGCAGGCTGCAACCAACTCGAGCGGCCAAAGGTTGAGCCGTATTACGCTCTAACCGAACCGCCCGCGAAGCAGGAACTTAGGTGGAGCAACGGCAAAATGCCTGGATCCCTCGATCCGGCTCGTGCCGCAGCCGCTCCTGAAACGGATGTGGTTCGAGCGATATACGAGGGCCTCACAACTCTGGACGGCAAAACGCTGAATGAGGTTCCCGCGGTTGCCAAAAAATGGGAAGCGAACGGCGATCTCCGCATTTGGATGTTTCACCTACGGAAGGAAGCTCGGTGGTCGAACGGTGAGAGCATTACAGCCGAGGATTTTGTGCGTTCGTGGAAACGCCTCGGCGATCTTGGCGAAAAGGCGGCGAACAGATTTCTCTTCGAAAATATAGTCGGATTAAAGGCCAAAGAGCCGCCGCAGGAAAAACCCCTAGCGGAACCAAATGACTATTCGGGTCAGTTGCAAACTGAAACCGAGCGCGCCAATACTCTTTCACGCCTCGATTCTGAGCATTTATCAGGTTCTCAAAATCCGATTCCGGCAAGGCCCGGCCCTCGCAAGCCGGACGAGCCGAAACCGCAAACTCCGAAATTCGGCGTCGAAGCGATAGATGACCTGACGCTAAAAGTGACTCTTCAGAAACCTGATAAGGACTTCCCCAAACTTGTGTCGAGCCCCGCGTTCCTTCCGGTTTATAGCGACGGCACCAATTTCGAAAAGACACTTATTGACCAGAACATAGTCACGAATGGAGCATTTCGAATCTCGCAGATCGATGATACCAGCATCACATTAGAACGCTCAGACAATTATTGGGATAGACGATCAGTCGCCTTAGAGAGCGTTCGATTCGTTACGTCAAACACCGCGGAGTCGGCCCTCGAGGCATATAGATCGGGCGCGGTTGATGTAGTCACAAACGCAACGTTTGAGCCGCTAGCGGTAAAGCTCTTGTCGCCATACGAAGACTTTCGCCACACGGCTCACAGCGCTTTGAACTATTACGAATTCAATACGGCGCGTCCGCCATTCGACGACCGCCGTATCCGCGAGGCGCTTACGTTGGCGATCGATCGCGACAAGCTATCGAAGGTAGATATGGAAGGCACGACGCAGCCGGCAAACAAGTTCATTCCGCTCGGAAATCTTAAGGGCGAACCTCTTTCATTTGATGTCGAAAAGGCAAAGAAACTGTTTGAAAAGGCCGGCTACACCGATGGACAGACAATTCGGCCGATTCGGCTTGTCATTAATCGAAACGACACACAGCAGCGTGTAGCGCGGTCGGTTGCGCGTATGTGGAAGCAAAATCTCAACGTCGATACCGATATAATTGTAACCGATCCGGTCGAGATCGAATCGGTGCGTGCCACAGGCGACTTTGACCTGCTACGCCGCGGCATAGTTCTTCCGACGACGGATGAAGCGGTATGCCTGACGGCGATCTTTGGCAGCGGCAAGACGCTCACGGACGGTGATCCGCAGCTTTCTCGCGCAGAATCGAGCAAAACTGAAACTTCGGTACCCACGCTGCTGTACGGAGAAAAGCAGGATAACGAGCTGTTAAAGGACCCGTTTGTTCGGCAGCCGGAAAATCAGGGACCGGTATCGCCGCCCGAAGCGACATTCACCGAGCAAGATGCGCTCTATGAACTGACAGCGATACCACTCTATTTTCCGACTTCTTATTCGCTTTTAAAGCCGTATGTTCAGGGCTTTGATATTAACGGGCTGGACGCTCCGTCGCTTAAAGCTGTGACGATCCGCACTGACTGGCCCCCAAAATCAACCCGTGGCGAATCGTAAGTTTCGCGCGGCAATGATAAACTCGATAAAGTTCATTGCCCTGACATTCCCGGTCTTTTATATGCTGAAAAAAAGATCTAGTTATTTCCTGATCGCGGTCGCCGCTCTTATCTTGAGCGTTTTGATCTCAGGATGTTCGTCTTCCGCTCGAGGCAAATATTTTGGCAAAACGGTTGCGCCGACGGACAATGTGCTTCGGTATGTAACAGGCTCGGAACCTGAAACGCTTGATCCGCATATATCGTCGGGCCAGCCCGAAGCCCGCATTTACATGGCTCTTTTCGAGGGCCTTGTCGAATACGGCCCCAAGGACCAACAGCCAATTCCTGCACTTGCAAAAAGCTGGGAAATCAGCCCGAATGTTGACGAGTTTATCTTTCATCTCCGCGATAACGCAAAATGGAACGACGGTACGCCAATCACGGCTAATGACTTTGTCTACAGCTTTCGCCGCGCGTTTTCGCCCGAAATCCTCTCGTCATCTGCGGAACTTGGGTTCTTCATACAATACGCCGAGGCATTCAAAACCGAACAGGTATTTGTAAAGAACGGCGATGCATTTCTGCTTTCCAAGGACTTTGGCGGAGACGAACCAAAACCGCACGTGGCATTCGGCCCGGAGACCGATTTTAATAAATTTATCCACGAACCCGCTCGCCTTACGCTGGAGGGGGACGAAAAAGCTCGCGCCAAGCAGATCGAGGCCGACCCGAAACTTAAAGCGGCCGTGAATGGCGCGGAATTTGTACCTGTTAAGGCTGAGGATATAGGGATCGAAGCCATTGATGATTACACGCTCCGGATAACCCTTCGGCAGAGCGCACCATTTTTTGTTGGACTTCTGGCTCACCAGTTTTTTCGGCCCGTACCACAGCACGCTATCAGAACCTGGGGAAAGGACTGGATCCGAAAGGAACATATCGTAACGAATGGACCATTCCGAATCAAGGACTACCGCCCCTACGACGCGTTGGTTCTTGAAAAGAGCCCGAACTATTGGGACGCGGCGAATGTTCATCTCGATCGATTGGAGTTTTATCCGCTCGAAGAGAATTCGACAATCCTAAATCTTTACAAGGCGGGCGCGATCGATGCATTTCTGAATCACTCCGTGCTTACCTCGTGGACCGAAGAGGTTCGCTTGTACAAGGACGAGTACCTGAATTTTCCCGAGGCGTCGACGGCTTATTACAGCATGAATGTAACGAAGCCGCCGTTCAATGATCTGAGGCTGCGCAAGGCTTTTGCGCTTGCCACCGACCGGGTGTCGCTTTCAAATTATCGAAAGGTCACAAAGCCCTTGTACGATCTGACGCCGTCTGGGATCTTCCCTGAATATGACAAAGCCCGCGAGAAGGTTAGCGAGGAGATTCGGAAGGAACGAGGTATCGCACCAGAGGTTTGGGCAAATTACCGCAAATTCGATCCCGAAGAAGCGCGAAAAATACTTACCGAAGCCGGCTTTCCAGTAAAAAAGAACGGCGATACATATTCGTGCCCAAACTTCCCGACGGACGCCGTTTCGATAACTTTTAATACGAATGAGAACAATCGCGGCATTGCCGAGTTTGTACAGGCTCAATGGAAACAGAATTTAGGCATCACCGTCCCGCTTAAGAGTCAGGAGTTTAAGACGTTTCTAAAGGACCGGCACGATGTACAGTATGTCGGATTTGCCCAGAGCCTGTGGTCGGGTGATTATATGGACCCGTATACGTTTTTAGGGCTCCATTACGGCTATCCGAATAACGGTGATGCTGGCTTTAACGATCCGAAATACAACAAGATGCTCGACGATGCCAACGCTGAACTGGACCCGACCAAGCGATACGAAATGCTTGCGCGGGCGGAGTTTTACGTGATGGAGCAGCAGCCATCGGTGCCGCTGACCATCAACGCGACGAACTGGATGAAAAAGCCTTATGTTAAAGGAATGTATCCAAATCCCGGTACGCTTTTTGCTTGGAAATTTGTATACATTGAGAGCGATCCTGCAAAATGGGATCACGATGTCGAGAACATAATGGCCGACAGTGATCCGCAGTTCGAAAGACAGCTGAACGAGCTCACCGCAACTCAAAAGGCGGTCACGAAGTAACCAACAGAAACGATGTTTAGCTTCATTCTCCGCAGATTGCTTATGATCATCCCGATGGCTTTGGTCGTCGTGACATTGACGTGGGGACTGGTCCGCATTGCTCCCGGAAATTTTTACTCAGGTGAAAAGAAGCTGCCGGCCGGGGTCGAAGCGACGATTCGCAAAAAATACGGACTGGACCAGCCGTGGTACACGCAATACGGCATGATGATGTCGAATATTGTTCGCGGCGATTTTGGTGATTCGCTAAAGTATCAGGGCCAATCGGTCAACGAGATCATCCGGCGGCATCTGCCATATTCAGCAACGATCGGTATTCTCGGCTATCTGCTAGCCCTCACATTGGGCTTGACCGCTGGAACGATCGCAGCCCTACGGCAAAATTCCTGGTTCGATTACGGCTCGATGTCGCTCGCGATGTTCGGGCTTTCTGTGCCGAATTTCGTTCTTGGCCCGATCCTCGTCCTTATTTTTTCGTTCTGGCTGTACCTGCTCCCGTCGGCGCGTTTGGGAGGGCCGTTGTCTTTGATCCTGCCGGTTGTCACGCTTGCCGCGATCTATACGGCATACATTGCGCGTCTGACGCGGGCCGGAATGCTTGAGGTTATGCGCTCCGACTATATTCGAACCGCACGTGCCAAAGGCCTTGATGAAAGGAGCGTCTTGCTTCGCCATGCGATCCGCGGCGGTATAATTCCGGTGGTTTCGTTCACTGGCCCGGCACTTGCGGCACTGCTCGCGGGAACGGTCGTCGTCGAAAAGGTCTTTGCAATTCCGGGCCTCGGCAATATTTTTATACAGTCGGTTCTCAATCGTGACGAGCCATTGATACTCGGAATCGTGGCATTTTTGTCGATTTTGATCATGGTCTTTAATCTGATCGTCGATATCAGTTACGGATTTTTGGATCCTCGGATTCGTTACGAGTAGGTTTCTATGACGGAGAATGTCGAAATTATCAAAGGCGCCTCGTTAGGGCGCGATGCCTGGAAACGGCTCTTGCGTAACAAGCTGGCGGTTTTTGGCATGATAGTGCTCGGTTTAATGATCGTAGCGGTCATCATCGGCCCGGCGATCATTGCGTGGACGACCGGCTATACCTACGATTCTATTCCTGAACAAAAAGAATTGGTAAAGGCAATGGGGCCGTCTTTCAGGCATTTGATGGGAACAGACGACGCGGGTCGTGACATACTCGCTCGAGTGCTTCAGGGCGGCCGTATCTCGCTGATGGTTGGGATTATCTCAACAACTGTTTCGTTGATAATCGGTGTGTCTTACGGTGCGACTGCGGGATATTTAGGTGGCCGAATAGATAATTTGATGATGCGAATAGTGGATATATTTTATTCGATCCCATATATCCTGATCGTAATTGTTTTGCTCTCTGTCTTTGGCGGACCGAGCACGCCCGATTGGATAAAATGGCTGTCGGCAACGCTTGGCGGGGCAGGTAATCAAGGGCTGAGCCAGATATTTTTATTGTTTTTCGCACTTGGCCTCGTGTCGTGGCTGACGATGGCGCGCGTTGTTCGCGGACAGATCCTTTCGCTTAAGAACCAGGAATTCGTGATGGCAGCAAAAGCGACGGGAGTCTCCACGTTTGCCATCATCTTTCGTCATTTGGTGCCAAATGCGCTCGGACCGGTGATCGTTTATGCGACACTTACGGTTCCGAGCGTGATGCTTACCGAGGCGTTTTTGTCCTATCTGGGCCTCGGCGTACAGGCACCGTTTGCTTCTTGGGGCAGCCTCGCCGCGGATGGCGTAAAGAATATCGCGATATTCCCGTGGCAGTTGCTGTTTCCGGGGCTAACGATGGCTCTGACATTGTTTTCACTCAATTTTTTGGGCGACGGATTGCGCGACGCGTTGGATCCGCAGACTCGGAAATTCTAGGAGATCTCTTATTTGTGCTAAGGATAACATTTGTTTTTGTCGTGATATTAGCGATGTGTTTTGGGGTTTACGGCCAATCACGACAACCACTTCGGGCAATTAAAGAAGGCGTCGGGGTCGGCGGAATACGCGTAGGAAAATCAACTTCGGCAGACGTCATCAAGAAATATGGCAAGTCGTTTCGTCGCGAAATCAACAAGAAATACTCTTATCAACTGACCTATGATCGGGCCGGTCTCTCGTTTTATTTCTGCCAAAATGATATACGCGACGAAGTTTTTTTGATCGAGATCAAAGCGCCTTTCATGGGCCGGACAAGTCGTGGCGTCGTGCTTGGTCGATCAACAAAGGAAGAGACGGAAAAGATCTACGGTAAGTCACCGGACGGGTTTAAGTACAAAGGCGTGCATTTTTACTACAACAAATATGGCCGCAGAAATCTCATCACCGAAATCGACGTCGTCGAAAACTCAGGCATCAGACAGTGTGGCGAGAAGAAATGAGTAATTCAAACGGAAACATATTATCGATCGATGGACTCAAGACGTATTTCCGGACGGAAGACGGACTTGTAAAGGCCGTCGACGACGTTTCGTTTAAGTTAAAAAAGGGTGAAACGCTCGGTATTGTCGGTGAGTCGGGGTCGGGAAAATCGGTCACCAATTTGTCTGTAATGCGTCTCATCCCAGAACCGCCGGGGCAGATCGCAGGCGGCAAGATCATTTTCGACGGCATAGATGTGCTCGGATTGCCGATCAATGAGGTTCGAAAAATTCGCGGTCGGCGGATCGCAATGATCTTTCAGGACCCGATGACCTCGCTCAACCCGTTTATGACGATCTCGAGGCAGCTGACGGAGGTCACACAGCTTCACCTTGGCCACACAAAACAGCAGGCTCGCGAGCATGCGATCAAAATGTTGAAGATGGTCGGCATTTCGGACGCGGAAGAAAGGCTCGATGGTTATCCGCACGAGTTTTCGGGCGGAATGCGCCAACGCGTGATGATCGCGATGGCGCTCAGCTGTGATCCGGAATTACTCATCGCAGACGAACCAACGACCGCACTCGACGTAACGATCCAGGCGCAGATTCTCGAACTGATCAAGGACCTGAAATCGCGAATGGGCACTAGCGTTATCCTCATTACGCACGACCTCGGCGTCGTCGCTGGGATGACGGACAACATCATTGTAATGTATGCCGGAAAGGTTTTTGAGCAGGCTCCGACGCGCGAGCTTTTTGCGACGCCGGCAAATCCATACACAAAGGGATTGCTAAAGAGCGTTCCCGACCCCGCTCACGAACAAGGCAAAGAACTCTACCAAATACCGGGCTTGCCGCCGGATGTCGCACATTTGCCGCCCGGTTGCCCGTTTGCCGAGCGATGCGAACGTGCCGAGGACATTTGCCGTCGGGAGTTTCCGCCGTATGTGCAGATAAACGAGAACCATCATTCGCTTTGTCATTTTGCGGCGGATGTCTACTCGGAATCACAAGCAGAGCGAGATTCGAAATAATGCCTGAAAATAACGAAACCAACATTATCTCTCTGCAGGATTTGAAGGTGTACTACCGATCCGGTGGCGGCCTATTCCGAGCCGCAAAAATTGTCAAAGCGGTGGACGGCGTTTCGCTTGACATCCGGAAAGGCGAGACCTTGGGGCTTGTTGGCGAATCCGGCTGCGGTAAATCGACGCTCGGCAAGGCGATCTTACGATTGACAGAACCCACGGGCGGAAAGGTTTTGTATGACGGTAAGGACCTCGCTCATATCCCGAAAGGAGCGATGAGGGAACAGCGCAAGCACTTACAGATGATCTTTCAGGATCCGTATGCTTCGCTCAACCCGCGAATGACGGTTGGTCAGATCATTGGCGAACCGATTCGCTCATTTGGCCTTACAAACGGAAGCTCGGTCGAATCACGCGTTCAGGATCTGATGGAGACAGTTGGACTAAGCCGCCGCTTTATCAAGCGCTATCCGCACGAGTTCTCAGGCGGCCAGCGGCAGCGCATTGGTATCGCTCGAGCCCTTGCGGTGGAACCCGAATTCATCGTCGCCGACGAACCGATCTCTGCACTCGACGTCTCGATCCAGGCTCAGATAATGAATCTGATGGAGCGTTTGCAGGCGGAAAAGAATCTCACGTATCTGTTTATCTCGCACGATCTGCGGGCTGTGCGGCATCTTTCTGATCGTGTCGCGGTGATGTATCTGGGTAAGATAGTTGAACTTGCGGACGGTAAGGAAATTTATAGCGATCCGTTAATGCCGTACACCAAGGCGCTGATATCGGCCGTGCCGGTTCCCGACCCTGAGATAGAGGCAAAACGCGAACGAATTATCCTAAAGGGCGACGTTCCATCAGCGATCAACCCGCCATCGGGCTGCCACTTTCACACACGCTGTTCTTACGCGATTGACGGCTGCAAGAGCATCACGCCGCAGCTCGTCGAGATCAAACCACGCCACTTTGCGGCCTGCATTCGCATCAACCTCGAGCATCCAAATATCGAAGAAAATGTGAAGGCTGAAATGGGTGCGATCGGGGTTTGACAGATGTGCGCCCGTAAGGCTCTCAAATGGTTCGCTCCTACGCCTTTTTATTGAAAATTCGGGCTAATTCAGCGTTTAATAAGGTAAATAAAAATCGCAGCTGATAGCCGCTAACTCCGGCGCGGCGGGTTAGTATTCGATTATTTGGTAGATTCGATGGGCGTTTTGAGCGAGATACCCGACAAAAATGTGCTGGACAGCCTGGCCAATGAAAGCGGCTTGGCGATAGCAATTCTCCAGGAAGAAAAGCGCGAAGCTTATGTCTCGAATAATAATTCGATATGCCGCAACTTAAATCCGTCGAATGAATTTTCGCCTGCCTGCGCAGAGTTCTGCGGTCGGGCACTGGAAAAGGCAGCAGAGGCTGGGCAGGTTATCGGCTTTGAGTGCCACGCAGGTCTCGAGTGCCGCGCCGTCCCTGTGAGAGATCGTAATGGCATGATGGTCGCGATAGTCGGACGGGCCTTTGTGAAAGTCGAAAATTATCGAAAGGCGACCGCGAGAGCGATCTCAGGCGACTGGAGCAAATTTCCGCCCTCGACGTTTTTCGAAAACATTTTACTCGTCGCTTCTGCCGAAATCCTGGGAAAAACCGTCGAACGATTCAAGAACCTTGTCGGGGACAAGCTGGTGACAAGCGTCGAAACAGAATCCAAAAAGCCCGCCAAATCAACACAGAGATCAGAAGCTCGACCCGCAACTAAACCGACGGAAGACGTCCCTAACATTGTCGAGCGGTTTAACCGCGAGATCGGCCTTGAACTTGATGCGGTCAATCCTGAGCCCAAACCCAAACCGGTGGTCCCGGCCAAACGAAACCCAAGCGCAAAACGCGCAGCCGAAACCAGCGCGTGGCGGTCGTTTTTTGGTTCGCTGGTGAAATCCGACTACCCAAAAGCCGTCGATTCAATTCTCGAATTTCTTTCTCGTCAGTACGGCTTTGCCGCTTTGATCTGGCTTGATAATAAGGACGATCGGCTCGAAAATACTGCGACCCTTGGCGAGATGAAAAACCGAAAGGTTCGTCTCGGCTTGTCGGCTAACGACCCGCGTCTGATCGAGGTTGCACAGGCAGAAATGCCGCTCGAACTCGGCGAACGATCGAAGACGCCGCCGAAAAAGGACGCTCGAACGATGAATCTCTTCCCGATCTGCGTCGAAGAAAACGTATTGGCCGCAATCGCCATTCTCGACGAGATCAGGGATACCGCTACAAAAAAACAGATCAGCCGAATATGTCGTTCGATCGCACCCCAACTCGAGCTTTTGAGGCTTCGCGGAAAGGTCGAGCAAGGTGGAACAATTTCACGGGCGGTTCGTAGTTTTAGCGAAAGTCTCAAAAGGATTGACGCCGAGGATTTTTGGCTAAACGTAACGCAAATCGCGGCCGAAATGTTGCGAGCCGAACGAGCATCGCTGATGATCTTTGACGAAAAAAAGGGAGAGCTTGAGGTTAAGGCTTTGATCGGAGCGAAAAACGACCCGGCAATCGGCGAAGAAACGGGCGGACGGGTGGCGCAGATCGTCTTTGCCAAAAATGAGGCGGTCGCAGTTTCGGATGTATCAAAAACCGGATTATCGCCGGCTCCGCCTGAAAGGTTGTATAAGACAAATTCCTTTTTGAGCTGCCCAATCTCGATTAGCGGTCGCGCTATCGGGGTTATGAATTTTACCGACCGAGCTTGTGGAAACGCTTTTGACAGAGATTCGTTAGAGCTGTTTCAGGCGATCGCACCCCAGCTTGCAATTGCGATCGATAGGGCGACGCTAAAGGATAGGGCCGGCGAATTCGAGCAGCTGTCGGTTACCGACGCTCTGACCGGGTTGTTAAACCGGCGCTATATTGAAGAGCGTTTGTTAGAAGAGGTAAAGCGGTCAAATCGTCATGGATTTCCGATGAGCTTTATGATGCTCGACGTCGATGATTTTAAATCTTACAACGATTCGTTCGGACATCCGGCCGGTGACGTGGCCCTCAAGATCGTTGGTTACGTGATCCGCGAAACCTTACGCGCAGCCGATGTAGCGGCACGTTTTGGCGGCGAGGAATTTTGCATTTTGCTGCCGCAAACGACTAGCGACGAGGCCGCGGCGATTGCCGAACGCATACGGATCAATATCGAACATGCGGACTTTCCACATCGCCGCGTGACGATGAGTATCGGGATAGCAAGTTGTTCGGCGGAGCTTTGCGTGTCCGGGGACTTGATCTCTGCGGCGGATAAAGCTCTATATGAGGCAAAGCGCAAGGGGCGTAATCGCGTAATTTCTTTCGAAAATCTAAAAACCGGGCGCAACGATTAAAAGAATGAAACGGCCATCGAAAAAGCGAGTATTTTCGCAAAACGAACCGGCGGACTTTGTCGGTCGGACCGGCGAATTCAATCGTCTGATGGATCACGCGAAACGCGAAAGCGGTCCGAAAGGGCTCGTCTTGCTTGCGACCCCGTCCGCCGGAGCCTCGGAACTCCTAAGGCAGACATTTGACCGATTGTTTCTCGATCAGGAAGAGACGATTCCATTCTATTTTGAAATCAAAGCGAGTGACGTTACCGCCCGTAATGCCGCGCTCCGCTTTTTGCACGAGTTCCTCTTGCAAACCGTAGCGTTCCGACGACGTGACGCCGGCATTATTGCAGCCTCACCCGAGATCTGCGAGATCACGGAATTGGCGGTTCCGGCCGACGGTTACTGGATCGATCGGCTTGTGGAGAGGTGCCATAGCGACAGCCACCTGAATGATGACAGGTCATTTATCCGAAACTGCCTGAGCTCGCCGCTCAGAGCCGCTGCTCACGGCGCTCGTCCGTTCGTAATGATCGACGACCTCCATGTAACGTCCCAACTTGAAGGCGGCACCTCGCTGTTTGACGAGATTATCGATATTTATACGCGCTCGACGGTCGAATTTGTTTTTTCGGGCCTCCGTCGTTTTCTCTTTGGCAGAACGAAGTTTGAAACGATGCCGGTCGAAGCTCTTTCATTTACGAGCGCTGGCAAATTTGTGGAAAGAGTCTCGGCGAAGACCGGAGTTGTAATAAACGATCAAACGCGCGATCTGATGGCCGTCCAGCTTGGGGCGAACACTGGTCTCATCGCGTCTCTTTTTGCGGCGGCATCGGCTAACGGCAATGATCTCAATAGCTTCGAACTAGTTGAGCAAATCTATACGGACGAGATATTCGGGGGACGAATCTCATTATGCTTTGACTCAATATTCAACCGTGTCTTGTCGGATGACGCGACGCAAACGAGTGTCCTTAAGCTTATGTCCGAAAATATGGCGGCCAATGAAGGCAGAACTCCCATTACATATTGGCGGAAACATTCAGGGCTCGCTAACGCGGAATTCGATGCCGCGATCTGTGAGCTCAACAACTACGAAATTGTTAGTTTGGATTCAGGCTACGTCCAGATTGATACCGAAAACATCGTGCTCTGTGACTATATTCGTGGACGGGTAACGCTTGCGATCGAAGGTGTTCCGAGGGCTATGGCGGTGGGCGAATCAGTCTCGGAGAACGTCAAACGCGCACCCGAGCTAATGGCGCGATTCTACCGACGAAACCGGTCCATTGGGTTGCGTGAGCTAATGCTCTCATTTGACGGTCGCCAGATTTCGCCGGCGTTGATCGACTACGACAGGTTTAAGAGCCAATTCAAAGGTGCCGGAGACGACAAAATATTAAAAGCGTTGCGCGAGGATAACGAAAAGATCAGCCTGCCGCGGATTGTCTATACGGCGCACACAGCATCGTTCTACTCGCGGCTGAGCGAATTCTGCGACATCGAACGCTCGGCCGTGGCCCTAGGTTTCGTCGATGTAGGTGAAAAACAAGAAACCGCCTGGCTTGCGATCGAGATCGACTCGAAGCTCGAAGCCGGACGCGAACTTGCCGATTTTTGGTGTGACAGACTCGAAATGACGGCCGCAAACTGCAACTTCGAAAATTTCCGCCTGTGGCTGATCGCACCCGAAGGATTTACGCCCGATGCGATCGAGGTTTTGCGGGAACGAAACGCCTATGGATCTAGCCGTAAACAAATTGAATTGATGGCCGAAGTTCTAAATGCAGAGGTATCTTCGTTGACGAAAAAGGCCGTCAACGAATACGAGATCGACGTTCCGATGGGCGAGGATACCGAGATGATCGCCACCCACACGTTTGAGGAGATCGCAAAGCGCCATAATATTCCTGCAAAAGCCATCAATCAAATAAAGACCGCCCTTGTCGAAGCCTGCATTAATGCCGCCGAACACTCAATGAGCCCTGACCGCAGGATCCATCAGAAATTCGCGGTTGACGCCGATAAGATAACGATCACGATTTCGAATCGAGGCCTGCGGCTGATCGACAAAAATGCTCAAGACGACGCTAGGGACGAGGGCCGCCGCGGTTGGGGGCTCAAGCTAATTCAGGGCCTTATGGACGAAGTGAAGTTTGAGCAAACCGATGACGGCACCCGAATCACGATGGTTAAATATCTTAGTCCGGCAAAGTCAGCCAAGTAAGCCGCCTCTTAAAAAATCAAACGTTTAATTTAATCTTTCGATACCTCAAAAAAATCTTCCATTTTCCTGATACTTGCTGTATAACTAAAATCAATCGTTGCCATAAGCAACGCTTAATTGATAACATCTCTTTGTCGGTGGATATCATCCTAAGTAACGGATGTATGGAAAGATGATGTTAAGGAATACCCGAAAATTGAAATCTTTGAGTGAATTATGGTATATTTTATACCAGCGTTGCTTTCTAGTGCCGCGAAAGCCTGCCTGTTGATCAGATCAAACGACCGAATATTAATGACACGATTTACCCAAAAAGCAGCCAATTGGTTTTTCTTTGCCACGATTTCGATATCGATGGCAGGGATCAGCATCGGACAAGACACACGCTCTCCGCTTTTCCAGGACATACAGGTCAAGTCGGAAAGTTATCCCGCTAAACCGAAAGCGACGCCACTTGTTACCAAGACCGGAAGTGTAACGCCGGCGCCCGTCTCGCAGAATCAAATTAGAACGCTTTTTCCGGTACTCGGCGAAGTATCGATTCCCGGTTATTCAGGGGTTTTAGTCGAATCTATAGACGGAAATGTCGTACTCGAAAGCAATTCATCCGCGGCCTTTAACCCGGCGTCAAACGTAAAAGTCGCGACCGCCTACGCCGTTCTTAAGACGTTTGGCCCCGAATACCGGTTTATGACGAGCGTCTACACTGACGGTGCGATCGATCGCACAACGGGTACGCTCAACGGCAATGTTTACGTTGCCGGTAAAGACCCAATATTCCTGTACCAGCATGGCGTTGCCCTCGCAAATGAATTAAATAAGATGGGGATTCGGTCGGTTTCCGGCGACCTTATCGTAACGGATAATTTTGTTATGAATTATTCAGGTTCGCCGCTCGGTTCCGGACAATCGCTGCTTGCAACTCTGGATTCGACCCAGCGAAGTGCGGCCGCGACCAGGGCTTGGTTAAATCATGTTTCTTATTCAGGTAAGTTCAACCAGGCCAACGGAATTCCGGGCGTATCGTTTACGGGAACGGTTTACGTCCAGCCGATACCGAGTAGCCTGCATTTATTGTTCACACACGAATCGACGCAGATACGCGAAATCTTGAAAGCAACACTTTGCTATTCAAACAACTTTCTGTCTGAGCGCCTCGGTGACATGCTTGGCGGGCCGTACGCTGTTTCGCGAGTCGTTCAGCTAAACGCAGGAATTCAGCCACAGGAATTTTCGATCCAGACCTCGAGCGGGCTTGGGTACAACCGCGTAACGCCAAATGCAATGATGCGGCTTCTGCGTGCCCTGAGGTCCGATCTCGCAAGATACAAACTAACCTTCGCCGATATTATGCCCGTCGCTGGTGTTGATAAAGGCACACTCGAAGGCAGATTCGATGCCGATTTCTCACGCGGCAGTGTGGTCGGCAAAACCGGCACGCTTGGCAATACAGACGGCGGCGTAAGCGCCCTCGCCGGTGAGGTTAGTACGCGGAACGGCAAGCTACTCTTCGTTATATTCAATCAACGCGGAAACGTCGCGAGATTCCGTGCATTTCAAAATTACTTTGTTTCGCTCGTCCAGGGACAGTTTGGCGGCGCGGTGCCGATGGTCTATGACGCGACGCCGCTTGAAACGCGGCTGGCCCGCACGCGGATAAGCAATCCGAACAGCCGAGCCTACGGCAACGAATGATCTCAATAGAATTTTTGTTTTGAAGAGCTAGGAAGCAGGTAAATTGCTTCCTTTTTTCTTTTTTGGATTCCGCGTGAGATAATTCGCGTTTGATCGATGAGTGAAAACGAACAAAACCAACCGATACAAGAGACGCCGGAATCACTTGCCGAACCCGCGATAGAAATACCGAAAACGAAGCAAACCAGCGTTGCGCGTTCAGCTGGCATAGTCTCGATCGCGGTTATGTTTTCGCGCGTCCTCGGCCTTGTGCGTGAGATGATCTTCGCCCGGTTTTTCGGCGCCGGATTTCTTTACGACGCTTACGTAGTTGCCTTTCGAATTCCAAACGTCCTCCGCGATCTTTTTGCCGAAGGTGCTCTGTCGGTCGCGTTCGTCAAGGTTTTTACCGATTATCAGATTAACAAAGGCGAAAAGGCCGCGTGGCGCCTCGCGAGCCTGGTTCTTAATGCGCTCGCCGTCGTAATGAGCGTTATCTGTATCGTGGGCATTATTTTTTCGCGGCAATTCGTCAATCTCGTCGCGGACGGATTCTCACCGGAAAAAGCCGCACTTGCGACCACGCTTACGCAGATAATGTTTCCGTTCATCCTGCTTGTTGCTCTCGCGGCCGTAGCGATGGGCGTGCTCAATACAAAGGGCGTTTTCGGCATTCCGGCGTCAGCGTCCACAGTTTTTAACATCGTCTCGATCATCTTTGGCCTCGGTCTAGCTTACTACTTAAGCGGCGGCGGGTGGCTCAATTCGGGTGACAAGAATGCGATCCCGGATTTTCCGTCTCAATGGGCGATCATCGGGATGGCGATCGGCACCCTGATCGGCGGAGCTGCGCAGTTCCTGATGCAAATACCAGCGTTGTTCAATGTCGGGTTTCGCTTTTCCGCAATCCTGAGTTTTACGGATCCCGGCGTTAAGAAAGTGATCGCCCTTATGACGCCCGCGATCCTCGGTACATCGGCCGTCCAGATCAACGTATTGACAAACACGTACTTCGTCTCGGGCATTGAAGGGGCGCAGGGTTGGCTAAGTTACGCCTTTCGCCTGATGCAATTCCCGATCGGGCTTTTCGGCGTCGCGGTCGGCACCGCAGCGATCCCCGTGCTGTCGCGCCTCGCAAGCGAGGGAAAGATAAAGGATTTTCGGGACACTGTTTCTTCATCGATGAATCTCGTGTTTCTTATGACCCTGCCTTCGGCCTGCGGCCTGATAGTGCTTGGCGAACCGATCGTCCGGCTGATCTACGAACGTGGGAAGTTCGACGCTACGGCGACCAGTATGACGGCGATAGCTCTCGCGGGCTATTCGATTGGCCTCACCGGTTATGCCGCGATCAAGATACTATCGCCCGCGTTTTACGCGCTTGACGACGCAAAAACGCCAATGATGATCTCGATTGCGTCGATCGGGGTGAATTTTGCCGGAAGTTATTTTTTGCGCGAATGGCTGTCTCAATATGGCGTCACTCCTGAGACACCACACGGTTATGGGCATGTCGGCGTCGCTCTGGCTACGTCAATCGTGGCCCTAGTGAACTTTTTTGCGCTCGCGTTGCTGATGCGGCGGCGGATCAAGAGGCTGAACGGCCGCGACATTATCTTTTCGTTTACGAAGATCGCTGCCGCCTCCGCAATACTGTCGATCGTAAGTTATGCGACCTATCATTTTCTGTTAAACCGATTCGGGGCTGCATCTTTTACAATCAGATTAGCCGAGGCTTTCGTGCCGATCGCACTCGGCGGCATTGCGTTTGTGATCGCGGCGAAGCTGATGCGAGTCACGGAACTGGAAAAACTTTACGGAATGCTGCGACGAAAACTGGCGCGATGATCAAACCATTCAATTCCATCTATCCGAAGATCAGGGAGACCGCTTTTATAGCGGACGACGCCATCGTGATAGGGGACGTTGAGATCGGCGAGAACGCAAGCGTCTGGTATGGCTCAATAATCCGCGGTGATGTGAATTTTATTCGCATCGGCGCGCGGACAAATATTCAGGATGGCACGATCATTCACGTCAGCTCAAAAACGCATTCGACTTTTCTCGAAGACGAAATTACCGTCGGACATCGCGTTACGCTGCACGGATGTTATGTCGAACGTGGTTGCCTGATCGGGATCGGCGCGGTCCTGATGGACGGCGTTCGCGTCGGTGCTAATTCGCTCGTCGGTGCCGGCTCTCTGTTGACGCCCGGCACGCAGATACCGCCGCGGTCACTCGTGTTGGGCTCGCCCGCAAAGGTAAAACGCGAACTCACCGACGACGAACTTGCCTATCTCGACAAATCATGGCGAAACTACGTCGAACTCAAAAATCTCTATACTTGAACCGCAGCGACGCCGAGGGGCAGAGTAAGATATTTTGCCGCAGATGGACGCAGATTTACACAGATAAGAATTTTTATCGGCAGTAATTTTGTTATACAAGCGTTCATCTGTGTTCATCTGCGGTTAATTTTTCTTTTTTCCTCTCTGCGTCTCCGCGTCTCTGCGGTAAACTAACCTTTTATGTCTAAAACCAATCCAGCCCGCGGCATGCGCGACTTTTTGCCAGCAGACGTTCGCAAACGCGAATACGTCATCGGCGTCATCAAGTCCGTATACGAATCTTACGGCTTTGAGCCGCTTGAGACGCCTGCCGTCGAGAATATCGAAACGCTGATGGGCAAATACGGCGAAGAGGGCAATCAGCTTATTTATAAGATTTTAAAGAGAGGCGAAAAATTAGAAGAAGCTTTTGCCGCTGACAATCCGCAATCCGTAATCCGCAATCCGCAATCATTGAGCGACTTGGCTCTCAGATATGACCTGACCGTGCCGCTTGCCCGGGTCGTCGCTAATAATAAGAACGATCTGCCAAAGTTTTTCAAACGTTATCAAATACAACCGGTATGGCGTGCTGATCGTCCAGCCCGTGGGCGTTTTCGTGAGTTTTATCAATGTGACGTCGATGCCATAGGCTCAAATTCGATGGTCGTTGAGGCTGAAATATTAACGGCCGTGAGCGAGATCATGACCCGGCTTGGTTTCAAAGACTACACCATTAGGCTCAATCATCGTCAGGTTCTGACCGACATCCTCGACACCGCGGGTGTTCCCGAGGAGCTGCACACGGACGCCCTGATCGCGATCGATAAATTTGACAAAATTGGTGCCGACGGCGTTGCTCAAGAGCTTAGTGAGCGAGGTATTTCGGACGAGGCGTCGACAATGCTGCTGGGGATCTTTGAAAAAACGCAGGAGATCCTTAATCAAGAGAAAGACATTAATCGCACCATTGTCGCTAATCTGATCAACATCGTCAGCAACGAGACGCTAACTGAACTCGGTCAGATACTCAAATTCGCCAACAAGGCCCCGATACTGATCGACCCGAGCCTTGCGCGAGGACTTTCGTATTATACCGGAGCGATAATGGAGATCAACGTCCCTGACCTTGCCGGAAGTTTAGGCGGTGGCGGGCGATACGATGGTTTGATCGGAATGTTTGGGAAGGAACAAATTCCGGCGTGCGGTTTTTCGCTTGGCCTCGAACGCATTTTGGTCGTGATGGAGGAACGCGGGATGTTTCCGCCGGAGATCGCCGATTCGACGCCGGCTGATGTTATGGTAACGATCTGGAGCGAAGAAACGATTGCCGAATCGCTCAAATTGGCCGCCGAGATCAGAAAACAAGGCCTCCGCGTTACGGTCTATCCCGTAGCCGACAAGCTCGGCAAGCAGTTCAAATATGCCGACACGATCAAAGTGCCGCTTGTATGCGTTCTAGGAGAGAGCGAGCTTGCCGATGGAAAAGTGACGCTCAAGAATATGAAAACCGGCGCGCAGAAACAGGTCACTCGGAGCGATCTCTCAAAAAGCATAAAACCAAGAGACTAGCCACGAATTCACGCGGATAGACCCGAACCAGATGATTTGTATCCGTGTTTATCTGTGTTAACCTGTGGATTGCTCTTATGAAAGCCATCTCCATCCTCGGTTCCACCGGCTCGATCGGCTGCAACACCTTAAAAGTTATCGAACACTTGCAGGACTTTCGCGTGGTCGCTATGGCCGCGGGGCGTAACATGTCGAGATTTGCAAGGCAGATTGCCGAATTTCAACCTGAGCTTGTGTCTTGCGACGATGAAACGTGCGCGGAGATTTTGGAAGGCGAGCTCAGCGCGCTGGGCGCTAAAACACCGCGAATCGAGTTAAATTCTAATGGATTGGTCGAGGTTGCGACACATCCCGAGGCGGAAATTGTGATGTCGGCGACTGTCGGAGCGGTCGGATTTGTACCGACCCTGAGGGCGATCGAGGCAGGGAAACGGGTCGCTCTGGCCAATAAAGAAACGCTCGTTATGGCGGGGGAATTGATGACCGCAGCCGCCGAAAAGTCAGGCGCTGAGATACTTCCCGTCGACAGCGAACACAACGCCATTCATCAATGTTTAAGAGGCGAGCGGCGGGCCGAAGTCAGCCGACTGATCCTAACAGCGTCCGGCGGGCCGTTTCGCGCAAAATCAAAGGAAGAAATTGAGAACGCAACCCTGGAAGAAGCTCTCGATCACCCCAACTGGAAAATGGGCGACAAGATCTCGATCGATTCGGCGACGCTGATGAACAAGGGCCTCGAGGTCATTGAGGCTAAATGGCTTTTCGGGTTTGATGCCGACCATATCTCGGTGATCGTACATCCGCAATCGATTGTCCACTCGATGGTCGAAATGGTGGACGCATCGATCATCGCTCAGATGGGGGTGACCGATATGAGACACGCCATTCAATACGCTCTGACCTACCCCGTGCGCAGAGAGAATTGCACGCCGACGCTCGATCTGTCACAGCTCAAACAGCTTACATTCGAAGAACCCGACCTTGACCGTTTCCCGTGTCTCGACCTTGCCTATAGGGCGTTAAAAGCCGGCGGCACGATGCCGGCGGTCTTAAATGCGGCAAACGAAACGGCGGTTCAGGCGTTTCTCGATGGAAAGATCAAATTGTCAGAGATCGCTCAGATCAATGAGGGTGTGATGAACGAACACGAGACCCAATACGGCGCGGATCTCGAGACGATATTAACCGTCGACCGTGACGCGCGTGCGTCGGCGAGCAAACTTTTGTCCGCAAATGTGAGCTCAGCGGCGATCTCGAATTAGTTTGACTCGCTTGTGCACGGGGTCATACACTTTTAATGACAACCACCTAGGTGGAATTTGTTTCTAAGTGCAAGTGTTTAGTTGAGGGAATTATATAGATGCCAGATATTGTAGTCGCAGTTTTAGCTATTCTTTTTGTTCTCGGTGTTGCTATCAACATCCACGAATTTGGCCATTTTATTATCGCCAAGATCTTTGGAATGCGGGTCGAGGCATATTCGTTTTTCGGGTTGGGGCCTAGGTTGTTCGGGTTTAAAGTTGGCCACACGGACTATCGCGTGTCTGCGATACCGCTTGGGGCCTACGTCAAACTCTACGGCGACGAATCGAACGTTGGTCTCGAGGGCAAAGACGATACGACCGATCCGGTTCCCGCGTCGGAGCTTTACGAACTGCGTCCGCGGTGGCAAAAGTTTCTCGTAATGGTTGGCGGGCCGTTTATGAACATCGTTCTGGCGCTCGCCATCCCTTTCACAATGGCCCTCATTTATGGTGTTCCGGCAAATCCGGCGCCGATCGTGGGTTTTGTAAAAGCTGAGGGCGCAGCGGACAAAGCGGGTTTGAAGGTCGGTGACCGAATAGTTAGTTTTGACGGGATCGAAAATCCGTCGTGGGATCGAATTCAGGACGATGCGTTGCTGATTCCGGAAAAAGAAGTTCCGGTGATAGCTGAGCGCAATGGTCAGCGAACAAACCTCAAGATCGTTCCTACCAAGGTCACGGAAAAAGGACAATCCGGCGGATTTCTCGACATGGCGCCCGATGCCGGAGTCGAACCGGTGGTTGTTGGCAGCATTGACCCCACAATGCCGGCGGCTACCTCGGGCCTGCAAAAAGGCGACTGGATAATGTCCGTTAATGATAAGGCGATCCGCAACACCCAGGAGATGAAGATCTTGGTCGGTGAAGCGAAGGACCAACCGATAAAGCTAGCCGTCAATCGCAACGGCCAACGTCTCGAACTTGCGACCACCGCAGTTCTAAAAGATAACGATTGGCGTGTCGGTATCTCGTTTGACACGATGCTGCTCAACGATCGCGAACCGGTCAGCATCGCGGGTGCATTTTCGGCAGCGGTCGATCAAAATCTGCGAATTCTGAGACTTACCGGTAAGGCTCTCGGCCAGGTCGGCACCGGCGAACGCTCAGCACGCGATACCGTTTCGGGTCCGATAGGCATCGGGCAGATCATCGTAACAACCGTTTTCGCAAGCGGATTTATCGGTCTGCTCTCTGTACTGATGGCGATCAGCCTCAGCCTTGGCGTTATGAATCTGCTGCCGATACCGATGCTCGATGGGGGGCAGATCATGGTACTCGGTATCGAGAAGGTAATGTCGTGGTTTGGCAGGACACTGTCGATGGTTGCCAAAGAGCGGATTCAGATGACGGGCCTCGCTATCGTGCTTTTGCTGATGGTGACCGTGATCTTTTTTGACGTTTCACGGCTAATTTCTAAATAGTTTTTATGGCAAGAGTTACCAAAGCGGTAATGGTTCGCGATGTGCAGATCGGCGGCGGTGCGCCCGTTGTCGTACAGTCGATGACCAAAACAGACACGACCGATGTTGACGCGACGATACGCCAAATCGAGGAAATGGTCGCGGCCGGATGTGAGATCGTCCGTATTGCCGTGCCTGATGACGACGCGGCCGCCGCGATGTACGAGATCCGAAAGCGTACAAATGTGCCCATAGTCGCCGATATCCATTTTCACTACAAACTTGCGCTCAAGGCTCTCGACGCCGGCATCGACAAGCTTCGCATTAACCCGGGCAATATCGGGCATATCGACCGTGTTCGTGAGGTCGTCCGTGCGGCTGAGGCCCAAAAAGTTCCGATCCGAATTGGCGTTAACGGTGGTTCGCTTGAAAAAGATCTATTAAAAAAATACGGCACCGCGACGCCCGAGGCTATGGTCGAGAGCGGTATGCGGCATATTCGAATTCTCGAGGATCTTGGCTTTAGCAACACGGTCATTTCCTTAAAAGCGTCCGATGTAAACCGGATGGTCGAGGCATATCGCTTGATGGCCGCAAAGGTCGATTATCCGCTGCACCTTGGCGTGACCGAGGCGGGAACGCCGTTTGGCGGGACCATCAAATCGGCGATCGGACTCGGAATCCTGCTTCACGAAGGAATCGGTGACACGATACGCGTGTCCTTGGCGGCCGAGCCGCACGAAGAGGTCCGTGTTGGCTGGGAAGTGCTCAAATCGCTCGAATTACGCAAACGCGGTGTGACCGTCGTCGCTTGCCCGACGTGCGGACGCCTCGATATTGATAATTTTGTTGAGATTGTCACCGAGGTCGAGCGCCGTCTAGCTCACGTCGAGGAACCTTTGCATTTATCGATCATGGGCTGTGCGGTTAACGGACCGGGCGAAGCGCACGATTCGCAACTTGGCGTCACGTTTGGGCGCAACGTCGGGATGATATTTAAGGACGGCGTGCCTATGCGGCGCGTTGCAGGCGAAGATATCGTTGAGGAATTCGTCAAAGAAGTAGAATTGCTCCGCAAAGAAGGCTCGGCCGCCAAATCGCTCGTAGAAAGCAGCAAACTCGTCCAGATCACCTAAAATAGGATGAATTCTACGGAAATAGGATCGTGAAAGGATAAACGGGCAGGTTACGCAGGACGCCGAAAACGAGAAGTACGATCATAAACGTCCACAAAAACCGCGGCCATGTCGGCCACATCGGCAATCCTCTCCCGCGAACCGCGAGCAAAACCAGAGACACAAAAACGTAAGCAAAGATCATCGCCCAAACCGGTATCAATGCATTAAAATCGATTGCCGAGATAATATCGCCGTGAAACAGCGAGTGAAAGCCGCGCGTCAGCCCACAGCCCGGACATGCAAATCCAGTCAACGCAAAGAGCGGACAAACAGGAAAGAAGTTTGCCTTCGCCGGATCAAAATACGCAACGGCGCCCGACGCTCCGATGACTACAGCACCTCCGGCGGCAGCCGTCAAACGCTCGACGGTTGGCGAAATGGCAAGGCTGTTAAATTGCTGTTCGGCTTGCATATCGTTCAATTATAGTCCGTTACGTGCAGTTTAAATACCCGCCATCGACACGAATAACGCATCAGCCGCGATCTTGCGGTTGATATTGACCGCAAGGTTTTCACGTATCGTATCGATCTCAGCGAGCCACCTGGGCATATCGGCGCTGCTCGATTGTTCCGCCAGGCCCGTTAGCTTGTCCGCCAGATCGGTGTTTACCACGCGTGTCGTATCCCCGCTCACGCTGACGGTCCAAACGTCGTGGATAAGCGATTGTAAAATGTCCAGATTATCCTCGAAATGGTCTTTGTTCTTGGCATCGTTCATTTCCTCGGCGATGCGTAGCAGAGCGGCTAGGTCGCCGGTTTGGATAACATTTGTAATGACGCCGAGCATTCTTTCACGCTGAACCCTAAATTTGTCGACCTTGATCGAAACAGCTCGGCCGACACTGCCGCGCGAAAGCCGGGCCGCAAGCTTGGCTTCGTCGTGTGAAAAGGCGCGTTCGTCGATCAGGAATTTCTCGATCTCGTGCGTCCCGACCGGCGCAAATCGCAGTACCTGGCACCGCGAACGGATCGTTGCAAGCAGGGAATCTGGACGCGATGTTATCAGGAAAATGTGAGATGTCGAAGGCGGTTCCTCAAGTGTTTTCAGCAGGGCGTTAGACGCCTCGTCATTCATATTATCGGCGTCGTCGATGATGAAGAAACGGCTTTTTGCCTCAAACGGACGAAAATTAGCGTTTTTTTCCAGATCCCGGATCGCGTCGACGAGTATCGTCCGTTTATAGGTGACGACCTTGCCGACGTCGCTGTGCCCGCCAAAAAAAACCTTTTTGAATTCGTCTTTATTCTTGTCTGTCGTTTCCGGAATTACGAATGTGTCGACACGGCTGCACGCCGCACACACGCCGCAAGCTTCGTTCTCGATTGGTTCTTTGCAGATAAACGCCATCGCCAGTTCAATCGCAAATTGACGTTTGCCCACGCCGTCATCGCCCGCAAAAAGCAGCGAATTGGGCACTCGCCCCTTTGACAACAGCCGCCGAAGCGTCAGTTTTATGTTCTCATTCCCGACTAGCTTGCTAAACATTTACTTAAGAATCGCCGAAACAGCCTCGACTACATCAAGGTGGATCTCTTCGATCGAGCCCGATGCGTCTATCACCCGGAAACGTTTAGGTTCGCGTTTTGCGATGCCTAAATAGGCCTTGCGTACGCGAGTGTAAAATTCCGCAGTTTCGTCGTCCATGCGGTTTTTCTTTGCGTGGGTGTGATCCCGGTCGATCATGCGTCTTAGCGCCTCGTGGACCGAAATGTCGAAAAAGAGTGTCAGATCGGGTTTCAGGCCGCCAGTCGCAAGCTCGATCACCTGCAGCACTTTCGCTTCCGGAAATCCGCGTCCGGCGCCCTGATATGCGAACGTCGCATCAGCATAGCGATCGGATATAACGATACGTCCCTCGGCTATCGCGGGTTTAATGAGAAATTCGACGTGTTGTGCGCGATCAGCGGCAAAAGCCAGAAGCTCGGCCATCGGAGCGACCGTTTCCTCGGTCTCGAGAAATGCTTCGCGTAAATGACGCCCCAATGGCGTGCCGCCCGGTTCGCATGTGGTGATCACATCGACGCCGCGGGTGCGCAGATGACCGGCGAGCATTCGTAACTGTGTAGATTTGCCGCTTCCGTCGATGCCTTCAAAAGTGATGAATTTTCCCTTCAAGATGGCAGTGGGGGCTCTGGCCGACGCTCCTGTGAGATCGAGGAAACTGCGTGCTTAAATATTAAAACCTCAGGGCCGCCAACATCGAGCAGCACCGAAAATTTATCAAAACTCTTAATACGACCCGACACCGTTGCTCCCTGCAACAGGTGGATCACAACCGTGATCCGTTCGCGTCGAGCAGAGTTCAAAAAGGCATCCTGGATATTCTGGGCAGCCTGCTTTTCCATAACGATTCCTCGGTTCGAACAAAATTTACTTTTTTCGCCGTAACCCGATTATACCAGATTTGCGCCGAGCGACAACGATTTTACTTCAGCCGTCGCTTATGGCCGTCCAAAGCCGGTCGCGGACCTCATCGGTATCGCCAAAACCGTCCAGCCAGGTTGCGTTCTTCTCGCGACGAAACCAGGTCAGTTGACGTTTTGCGTAGTTGCGAACGTCCTGTTTCGACTGCTCGATCGCCGATTCGAGGGAACGCTCGCCGCGAAGATATTCGCACACGCGCCGATAGGCATGAGCACCAAGGGCGTTGGTGTTATCTTTTACATCGCTTGCACGCAACTGTTTCACTTCATCGACGAGACCGTTTGCAAAATGCTGTTCCGTCCGTGCGTTGATCTTTTCGTAAAGCTCGTCGCGGGGCGGATTCAATACAAAAAGCCGTATTCGCTCAGCAAATTCCGGCGGCTCGGCTCGGTGCGGCTGCTTTTTGCTGATTTGTGCACCTGTCTGAAAATAGACCTCGAGAGCGCGTATCACGCGGACGTAATCACGCGGTTCAAGCTTTGACGCCGCTTCTTTATCAACACGGAGCAGCATCGCGTGAAGATGCTCTGCTCCGTGTCGGTTTTGTAGCTCGCGCAGACGCTCGCGCAAATTCTCGTCGGTCTTCGGACTGTCAAACAGGGGCTGCCTTAGCGTTCGAAGGTAAAATCCGGTTCCGCCGACCAGTATCGGTACTTTTCCGCGCGACTCGATCTCAGTAATTTTTTCCGCCGCATCGCGAGCCCAATCAGCCGACGTGTAATTTACGTTAGGGTCAATGTAATCGATGAGATGATGCGGCACCCCGCGTTTTTCTTCCGCAGTTGGCTTAGCCGTCGCAATCTCGATCCCGCCGTAGATCTGCACCGAATCAAAATTCACAACCTCGCCGCCAACTCTTAGCGCGAGCTCAACGGCGAGCGCCGTCTTAGCCGACGCGGTTGGCCCAGCGATAGCGAATATCGGCTTTCTAGAGACGATTGAAACCACAGATGGTCAAAGATTATCACGGATCGGTGTCTGCGCGGAGTACGAGCCAGCATGTATGCAGCAACGAAAAGTAACCGCATAATAACGGAGCTGCACAACATTTTGACGACGAAGCTCTGGTCATCAGCGTCATTCTGCTGCTAAATACATACGGACCAGACCGAACCCGATTATTACTACAAGCACGATGATCGAGCCGATGATCTGTTGGCGTGAAAATCTCATTGCGTACTAAAGGACAAGAAAAAAGGCTGCTTTCGATATTCTAGCACTCCCATTTAGTCGCGGCTGCCAATTCGATTTGAATAATTTAAGACGCAAATGGATTTCATGTCGGTGAATAAGCCAGAAGTTCGGTCGAACAGGAATTAACCGATTTGTGACCGCTGTCACTTCGGACAACGATATTTTGGATAATAATAGCGGTAAGCAGGAATTCTGAAGCATCGATCAGAGGAGGTGTGAAAATGAAAAGATATAGTGGTTCATTAATCGTG
This sequence comes from Pyrinomonadaceae bacterium, assembly GCA_036802885.1. GTDB lineage: Bacteria > Acidobacteriota > Blastocatellia > Pyrinomonadales > Pyrinomonadaceae > OLB17. Next base: position 44,819 of record DAIRVI010000002.1, on the reverse strand, counting down.
ATCGCATTGTTAGCGATCGGTTACTTCTACTTTGATAACAATCGCTCAAATGCGCAGATTTTGCCCAAACCGCAAGCCGATCAGGAAAAGAAGATTCCCGAGGTAATCATTCTTGCAAAGGACGGAAAGCAGGGAAAGGTCACATTTAACCACGTCAAGCACAACAGCGGCGTGTATAGTATCGGCGGGCCGATCGCCTGTATCGAATGCCACCACACGGCGCAACCGGCGTCCGAACTTGCTAAATATCCACCGTTGAAAACTTCATGGCCCGTAGGTCGTACGACGACACTTACGCCCGAACTGTATGCCAAAGACCCGAAGGCCGCCGGCGTCGCTGCCTGCCGCGATTGTCACGCTCGGGTGGGCGAAACGCCAAAGCTTATACCAGAGATACCGATGTTGAAGGATCCGGGAAGTACGACGATCACTAAGCTCACTAATCAGATGGCTTTCCATCAGGCTTGCGACGTGTGTCATTTCCAGGTCTCGTTCAATCGCGTTGGGTCAAAGGTTCCTAATGCGACCGAGTGTTGGGCGTGTCATAAGAAGTAGTCGTAGATTGATCTACGCGGTTCGCTATTCGGGCCGTCTGGCGATGCCGATGATAAAGATGGCAGTCTTGTACGATCGGATGTGTTACTTTGCGTCAAAGAGTAAAGCGGGATTTATCTTGAATTGAAGCATTTTTGCGGTGTCGCGGCCGGCGTCGCCGCCTTTGCGCTGCATCGTTATGCGGCCGATCTTGAGGTTGCCGTTTCGAGTCAATTCCACCTTGCCCTCGCTAAAGAATTTAATAGTGTCCACGTCTGTCCGCAACACCCAACGTGGTTTGTCCACTGATTTTAGTGCCACCATTACCCAGCCTGCGGCGTGCGCTCCGTCACCGGAAAACAAATCTGACACGATATCGGTTTTGTGTGTGGTGAAAAAATCGATCACAGCTTTTTGAGTTTGCGGGTCGAGTTCGTTGAGAAACATCCGGTTCGCATCACGCGATGGCTTATTTGGCGGCACTTCACCTACAAATAATTTGAGAGCGGACTCAACATCCACCGGTACTTTCCACATCTTGACGTAGTGCGACAGCCACCGTTTGTCGATCTGGTTAAAGCCGTTTGGGCTACTGACAAGTTTGATCGAGATGCCTTCCTTTTTTTCGCCAGATCTGGTTTTGATAACAACCTCGACATCTGCCTTCTTGCCGTGCGGCTTTGTCGCTATAACCGATTCGATCTCGGCCACCTTATAGTTCATTGCCGCGAGCCAGACCCTTGCATCCTCGTCCAGTTTCCAATTATTAAATTTATCGCGAATTTCGTCTTCGTTCTTAAATCCGTTCTTCGCGGTGCTCGAACCAAGCTCGACCTTTGCAGTTTGCGGTGCCTGGGCAATAGTGTATCCGGCCGTCAGCGCGACCAGTAAGAAAACGCGGACTAGCAACCTTGCGAGCTTCAATATGCCCTCGTCAGCTCAACGCCGGTGTAATAGTGCTTGATGATCTCGTCGTACTTGACGCCCATTTTGGCGAGCCCGAAGGCACCGTATTGACACATCCCGACGCCGTGGCCAAGGCCTCTGCCGGTAAATGTGTAGCCGACAGCGGTCGAGCCTGAGTATCGTTTATTCATTACAAAAAGCTGTTCGGGCAGTCGTAGTGCCGAGCGTATCTTGCCGCCTTTTAGGGTTTTGACTCCGTTCGACCCGACGATCTCGAGTTCAATCGGCCGCCGCGATGACCCGACTTTTTTAACGGTGACGTCGTAAAGTGTGCCGATGCCGCGGACGTATCGCGAGAGACGGGACTGCACCTCGCCCGGCGACAGTGATTTATTCCAAAGCTCCCACGGCGACATATTCTCGGCGGTTGTCGTCAGTTCGGTCGGCTTGATCTCGAGGTATTTGACGGCGCCGAGAGCGTCGACCTGATATTTCACCTCTTCGCCACCAACGAGAGCCGCCTCTCGAACGGGATAGACGCGATCACCGAATTCTCGGAATAGGAAAACATCGGGGCGGACCGTTATCTGCCTTTCAGACTTTCCCGTTTTCAGAACGAGTTTGCCGTCAGACGTTGGCTTTGCGGTACCGTTCAAAAGCTCAGGCATCCATTTTTTCTTATCGTAGATCTGGCGAATTAGTCGCAGCATTCTTGCCCGCGTAAATGGCCTATTCGGTTTTAGCGTCAGGTCAGGATAGATGGCGAAGTATCCGTCCCGAAGCAGAACCGCGATGTCAGCGCGGCGATCCTTCGGAATCTCTGCCGCATCGTCAAATGAGAGGTGGTAATTGACATCCGATTCGCTCAGCAGTGTATCCGCATAGTTTTCAGTATAGATGAAGCCTGTCAGAATCCGGGCGAGCTCGACCGGCTTGGTGGTATCGCTGTTTACATTCGGAAACGATTTGCCAAATCTTGTCGCTAGTTGATTAAGCCAATTCGACATCTCGCTCTGCGTCGGAGTGCCCTCAAACCATTCGTCGGTCATCTGTGACGTTGACAGCTGAAAACCGTTGGACGCAAATATCGACATTAGGCGAACGAGTTCGAGATTGCCCTCGTCGCGGACTTTTGCGGGCTGGCGCGAAGTCTTAATGAAAAAAGGCTCAAAATGGCGTCGGCCCTCAAGCGAGCATTCGACACCACGAAGATAAGGCTCCGGCTTGCCAAAAATGTTTTCGCCATCCTCCGTGCGGCCGCCGCACGTTGATGTGTAATAGGCAGTTATCGGCACGCCGTGATACGTCGCCACAATGCCGCGAGTCTGCTGGACGGCCTGCGTACCCATCCGGGTCTCGATCGAGACGCCTTTATAGACCTGCGACGCCATCGTTGGCACCATATCAAAACCCTGTTGGCCGTAACCGCCGATATTGGCGATCGCGTAGGTCCGGGCGGCGACGGCCTGCGCCTTTTGCGCCTCGAGCTGTGGCAGACCGAGTTCGCTTGGCACGACGCCGAGCAGATAATCTTCGAGCGGCACGACGTTGACGACAGTGAGCGAGCCGCGTGAATTTACAAACACCTCGATCTTGCCGCGATACGCTTTGCCGTTTAGTTTTACAGGATTTGCACGCTCATTCAGCGAGCCGAAAGCAATCGGCTTGAGCGAAGAGAAACTGCCCGCAGCAATCGGTGCGTTGACGTTTACTTCGCGAAGGTTAGGGTCGATGGTATCCGTTACATTCGCCGACCTCGAACCCGTCGGTTTTATAAGGCTGCGGACCTCGCTCGGGCCCGACGTTTTTAGCTGCTGCGAGAGTGCAACTGCATCTGCGGAAATCACGGTTTTCTTTTCAATCACAACCACCGCGTCCTCAAAGCCCTTTTCTGCAAGCTTTGCCTTTAGCTCGTCCGCATCGATGCTCGTGTCCTTTACAGAACCAACCCACACTTTCCATAGGTTCGTCGTCGTATCGATACTCGCTAACGCAGTTTCGCCCGTCGCATCGCGAATATCTTTCGCGAGCGTCGCAGCATCAGTCTGCGTGGGCAGATTTTGAAATTCGATGCGAAAATTCTCGATCTCCGGCGGTCGGTATGTGCGGGCCGAAACAGATACCCGCGTCGTCGCGAGCAACTTGCTCGGCTCATCCGGACTCACGGCGACAAGCGACGAATCGCTCGTCGCGATCGACACCGAACCAGCATTTGTTGATAAACCGATGCGTATGAGCGGCTCTTGCGCCAGATAGAAATAAACGTAGTTGTCCTTAGCCGAAACCGGAAAGAGTGAGAATAGAATAATCGCGAGAATGAATGAGGTAGAACGCAAATTCATACGTAAATAATACCAAATCGATCCCCTAACGCCGATTATTTTTCCAAAGCGTTGAATATGAACGGAAACGTCGCCCACGTTTGGCCGCGGTGTTGCGGGCGAAAGGCGAAGAGGACTATTTTGCCCTTTCCGTAGGTTGCTTCGACGAGAGCGGCTTTGCCATTGAGATATTTTTCGCCAAGCATCCAGCCGGAAAGAAGAGCATTCTTTGATGCATAGCGTGCGATCGTTTTTATGTCCCTGGGCCGGGTTAAACCACTCGCTACGGCAGGTGATTCTGACAAGATCTCAAAGGCCGAGCTATCTGTAAAGTAAGCGGCGGTATCCTCGCGAAGGCCGCGCGCCAATGGTGCCCGCGGGTCGACATTGAGTTGGACGATCGAGCCGGGATTGTAAAATTCATTTCGTCCCAAACCCGCGAGCACATTTTTCATCGGCAGATTGAATCGCTTGATAACCATCCGGCAGGAATCGTCAAAACAAATGAGTTTGCCGCCATTCGCTACGTATTTCTTAAGATTCTCGACGCCGGTCTCGCCGATGCCGCCGGCGACTTCTGTCGGATATCGATCGGCACTGAGGCCTTTTACAATTGTATTCTCATTGTCCGCTGGCAGGACAACAGCATCACAATTTTTGAAAGGGCCAGGCACAACGAGTTGCTCGCAGATAAAATTTCCGTTGCGCATGTCGGCATCCGAAAGCCTCCGGTAAACGAGACGAAACGTATCAAAAACAAGCCGCGTCCATCCTTCGTCCATTGAGCTTGTCGAGCCTCGGTAAAGCGCGATCTTTGGTACGGTCTTCAGCGGATACTTCATTCCGAGAAACGGTGTACCCGATTGATCTAGTCCGAGAAGCGCACGGACGCGATTAGCGAAAGGTACAAGCGTCAGCGTTGCTTTATCCTTTTCGAGATCGCGAATGTCCCACGCGGCGTCATATTCGACGCCCATCTGTAGCGGAAGCGTCCAACCGGCGACATCATACGGTACCTCGGCCTCGCCATTTGGTAGTAAGCGGTTGGGATATACTTGACGCTCAAAAAGGCTCAGGATGTTGTTTTTCTGCGGCTGGTTGACAAAAACAACATAACCTCCGAGCGGCATTTCGTGAAAATCCGCCTTCGGTTCCATCTTTACCCAGAGCTCGCGCGTCATCTCGAAAACTTCGATTCCCTGCGCCATCAAAATCTCGATAAATCGCGCGACCGCCTCGTGATTCGGCTGTCCGGCCCCTATTATGAACGCCTTTGGTTCGTCTGCCTTTTGGATAAGATTAGACTTTCCATACTCGTAAAACTGCCGTAGATACCGCGGCCTGAATTTCGCAGCCATCTGCAGCAGACTTCGCGAAGCTATCATCTCGATATTCGCAATGTCAGCTGGACGCCATAACCCACCATTCCATTTGTCGGGAAAGTTGGTTGCTGTTTCGAGCACCGATGACAGCCCGCGAACGGGGCGATTTCGCTTGAGATCGTCCGGCGTGATCGTGACGGGCGACATCAGACTAGCGCTGGCGGCCTCCGATAAAATTCCGATCGAGTTGTGATAATACGGCGCGGAGCGAAATCCGCCGTGCCACCACGTGTCATACGTCGAATCAGTCGCCACGCCGGCGACGCCCTTCGCCTGCAGATCGGCAGCCATCTTGTAGCCGATCAGACCAACCTCGCGAAGGATAGACGGAGCGATCCGTGGATTTGGCGGATCGAAGAACGGCGGAATGATGAAGCGCGAACCGTTTGGCCCCTGTTGATGAATGTCATAGACGATCTGCGGAAACCACTGCTGCCAAAAGAGTTTTGTAACGACCTGCGTCTCGACGAGGTTTAACATAAACCAGTCGCGGTTGTCGTCGTGACCGGCGTAATGATGATAAAGTTCGGGCGGCGACGTGCCCTCGCTCTTTGTGCCTAGCGTTTTGCGATACCAGTTGGCGACGATGTCGATGCCGTCGGGATTTGGCGATGGGATTAGCAGTAGAATCGTGTTGTCGAGGATCTCTTTGGTTTCGCTGTCGTTCGCGGTTGCAAGCTCGTACGCCAGATTCATCGACATCTGCGACGCTACGATCTCTGTCGAGTGGATCGAACACGAGATCGAGACGACCGTCTTGCCCTTTTTGACGAGGTCGGCAAGCTCGGACTCGCTTTTTACGGTTCGAGGATCGGCAAGTTTAGCACTGATCTGCCTGTATTTTTCGAGATTCTTTATGTTGTCTTTCGACGATATGAAGGCAACGATCAGAGGTTTTCCAAGCGTCGACTTTCCTATTTCCTTGACCGTTACCTTATTGCTCGCCTTGTCGAGCCGTGCAAAGTAATCGGTGATCTGCCGCCAATCGGCAATGGTCCGGTCGTCGGTCGGGGTAAACCCGAGTACCGATCTTGGGCTTGGAACTTGGGCAACGGTGGCAAATGCCGCAATCAAAATCAAACCGCAGAGACGCAGAGACGCGAAGAAGGCAGGCAGCAAATTTGAGTATTTGGATTTTCGAAAACGTCGCGAAATGTTCATAATCATAGCTACTCTTATCTCTGCGGCTCCGCGTTTCTGCGGTGAAAAAACCTATGGCAGACATCGCCACCGACGAAAATAAAAAGCTGACTTTTCCTGTCCAAAAGTCTAACAAATCGCGGCTGGCCGGGAAACTTCGCTATTGGTGGAGCTGGATCGTCGCCGGTTCTCTGCTGCTATTTGTGGCGACACCGGCCCTAATTGTTTTGTGGCTCATTAATCGCCGGATCTGGCTCTATCCGCTTGCTCAATGGGGCGCGAAAACTTGGCTCAAAGCGTGCGGGGCCACGGTAAAAGTGACCGGCCTCGAGAATGTTGATCCCGAAACCTCTTATGTTTTTGCGGCCAATCACCGCTCGTACATCGACTCGGCCGCACTCTTTTTCGACGCCGGAAAACGCATGGGTTTAGTCGCTAAGAGAGAGCTTTTGAAAGTACCGGTCCTGGGTCAGGGAATGAGTTTCGTGAATATCATCGCAATAGACCGCTCAAATCAAGAGCGAGCCGTACGCTCGATGGAAAAAGCTCGTCAGGTAATGGATAAAGGATATTCGTTTGGTGTTTTTGTCGAAGGGACCCGTGCGATGCCCGGCGAGCTGCTTCCGTTCAAGAAGGGAGCGTTTCACCTTGCCCTGCAGACCGGAGCTCCTATTGTGCCGGCAGCGATAAAAAATACTGATTGGATGATGGGCAAAAGGACGGGTGTTGCATATGCCGGCGAGATCGAATTAGTGCTGCTGCCACCGATATCGACGGCCGGCAAAACTGAAGACGACATTATGGAATTACTAACCAAAACGCGGGAAGCAATCGCGAGCGAGTTAAGGAAAGTCGGTGGTGAGTGATTGACGAAACCCGTTTCTCTCATTCACCACTCATCACTCACCGTTAACAACTATTGAGGTTTTTTCGGTGTCGGCGTTGGAGTTGGCTTTGCCGGCTCTTCGTCCTCGAGAATTCGCACTTCGCTGCGGCCCACTTTGTAGCCGGTATACTTAACGCGCATTCTGATCTTTGTAACGTTGCCGTTATCGAAAACGAGTTCGTCGTCCGATCGTGCATCCGACGGAAACCAGTACTTACCGTCGACTTGCTCTCGCGTCGTCTCGACCACCGGGAATTTGTTGGTTTTTGTTTCGGGCACGGCTTTTCCCTTTGATTTGACGATCATCAGGTCATCCACGTCGACCCAGATTCGACCGGTAAAGAGCCGCTGCTTCGACTTTTTAGGGTCGGGTATTATCTTTGGCGTTACGTCAAAGACATACAGGTTTAGTTCGTCGATCCTCTGAACACCGATGTACGAAAATTTGTATTGCGGAACAAACGCGGGCTCGAGGGCAAACGGATTAACGCCGCCGAGATCCTCGAGATCCTCCGGTGTGACAAAACCCGGAGGCGTCGTCGCGACGGGCGCAAATAAGATCTTTTCAAAACGCCCGCCGTCCTGACTGAAGGTCATATACGAATCACGGCGATACGTTCCGGCGATCTGGCCGCCCATACCGATAATGTTCACCGTCGCAAATCGGTTGAAAACATAATTAGTCAGCGCAGCACGAAAATCGCTCTCATTTTCGGTAACCTTCGTGATTATTCGATCGATTTCAGCCGAGCTGAGATCCTTTTTGACCACGCCTTCCGGCTGTCCAAAAGTGACTGCCGAGACGCAGAGAATAACAAACAGGAATGTGAGCGATCTTTTCATTGTTTCACCATTATCCACCAAACCTAGGAAATAGATGCCTAATACGTGCAGAAAGTTGACTAAAACTCGCGTGAGTTGATCAAACGTCCCGGGTCGTTTGTGATCAAAGCTCCGATTCCGAGTTTGCGGCAGCGTCTTATCCAGGCAGGATCATCGACCGTCCAGATGGTTACGGGCATTTGCGCCTCGGCCGCGAGCGACACCAAATTCCGCGTTGCAAGCGAACTATGCAGAGAGACCTGATCGGCACCAAACTCGCGCGCGATCGCGACGATATGTTTGCGACGTCGGAGAAAATCCATGATCTTCGGCTCGAAAAGCGCAGCGGTTTTTACATCTGGAAGTCGGCATCGAACCTCGGGGATCGCGGCGAGCTTGAAACTCTTAACGATGATCTGCGGCAGCAGCGGCGAATCGCGGATGATATCGCAGACAGCGGCAGCCAACGGTGCGCAATTCGATTCGTCGCATTTTAGCTCTATGTAGATAAGGCCACCGAAACTCTTCAAAAGTTTCAGAACCTGTGCGAGCGTTGGAACCGTTTCTTTGTTAAATTCTAGCACCGCACATTTCGGGTTTTTTGTGTTAAACCACGACCCAACGTCGATAAGACCTAGCTGCCGCGATGTAAGATCGCAAACTCGCTCGCGGCGCAAAGCCGTGCGTTCGAGCGTCGCGTCGTGAATTACAACCGGAATGCCGTCTTTCGCAAGCTGTACGTCAAACTCGACGCCGTCGGCACTCGCCTCGATCGCCATTTGAAACGCCGCAAGCGTATTTTCCGGCGCATGAGCACTCGCTCCGCGATGGCCGATGATAAGTGGCGAACGCGTCATTTTTTTTCCAGCAGAAAGATGGTTTTGGACCACGCGATCGGCTCGGTAATAGGAAATTCGTGATTGCCGACGATATTGAAGTATTTTGCGGCGGCCGTTCGAACGTCGTCCAGCTTATGGATCTTAAAATTGTAAAGCAGCTCAAGAACCGATCCAACGATCGACGGCTTGACCGGCAAAAAGACGAGCGGCGCGCCGTGTTTTAGGACGCGGGCCGCCTCGCCCAAACCGTCGTCGAGCGGCGTATATTCGAGCACGCCACACATCAAAACGATGTCGAATGAGTCGTCGGGAAAAGGCAGTTGGAGGATGTTACCCTGCACGGCGTCCGTTTTTCGGGCATATTTTCTACGCTTTCTAAATTGCTCACGAGCGACATTCAGCGAATTGAACGATAGATCGAGCGCGACAATACGCTGAGGTGAAAAATCGGAGTCCTGGAACGCGAGCGTCACAATGCCGGTTCCGCTGCCCGCGTCCAAAACGAGCGAGTCGGGGCCAATATCGAGATCGAGAGATTTGAGGTATTTTGCAACGGACGCGCGATATCCGTTGATCTTCATCGCCAGATTTTGGACATCGGCGATACGATCGTACAGGCCTTGCGTCTTGGTGTTTTTCTGCCTGGGGTTGCGGACGTTCTTGGGCATCAGGTCACTGTTCAGCCAAAAGTTTGACTATCATCTCACGCATCTGTTCGAGCCGAGCAGGACTCGTTCCCGATTCAATGTAGCGTATAACGCCTTTTCTGTCGATCAAAACCGCTGTTGGCAGGGCGGTCGCTCCGTACGCCATCTGCATCGCCTGATCTTTTCCCACGACAATGTCGTACGGCAGATTTTCCTTTTGTCGAAATCGTTTTAAATATTCGATCTCGCTCGGATTATCAACAGGCCGGCGGTTTACCAGACCGTAATAACGGGTTACACCCAGTATCTCAAAGCCGTCACGAGCGAATTCCTGGTGCCATTCGGACAGGGATGGAAAAGCGTCAAAGCATGGCGCACACCAAGTCGCCCAAAAATCGAGCAATACGACTTTGCCCTTTAGGTCGGCGATCTTTTTGCGCTCACCCGGGAACCAAACATCCGCCGATGGTAGTTCCGGAGCCGGAAGTCCAAGCAATTTATAATGCTTTTCGCGTTTCTTTAAGCGAGTAAGTACATCCGTCGAAGAGTTGTTCCTAATAAAATCCTTACCGGCGCTGACGAGCGACGTAGCGTAGAATTCCATCGCCTGTGGCTTGCGGCCCGTTTCGATCAAATACTTGATCTTTTGATCGACCGCGTAGTAGTAGAGGTTCGGAGCCTGAACTGTCGCGGCAGTGGAACGGACGTCATCGAGCAAGTCCTCGGCCATGTTCGGTTTACCGCTGTCACGATAGCCCTCGAAAACCAACATACCGGCATCAAAAAACTCATCGAGGCCCCTGGACCGTGACGTGACATCCTTAAGCAGTTCTTTGGCCGCTTTGTACGATTCCTCAGCATGCGGCACCATTCGAACTACGTCTTTTTGGGCCTTATATGCGCGTGCAAGCTCGCTCTCCATCCGTGAACGCTCGGTTAATTTGGTAGGCTCAGACTTGATATACGTGGCAAGGGTGGTCTCGGCTTCGTCAAGTTTTCGTTGTTTCGCCAAAACAACAACGACGATGGATCTTGCAGTCTGGTGGCGGTCGCTGGCGGGAACCTCCGAAGCAAGGAATTTACCAAGATTTTCGGCTGTTCCGTCCAGATTCTCTGCGATCCAATGCAGCATTCCAAGGTAATAAAAGTCTTCGCCCGCGAGCGTCTTGCGTCCGCCGGCCATTGTGGCGTACTTTGCGGCGAGCTGGCGTTCCTCGAGCTTTGTTCTTGCCAGAAGCGCATCCGTATATGGGATTTTTTTATCAATATATTCTGCAAATTTGGCCTTTGCATAAGCATTAGCCTCGTCGAACATCTGCTTGACTGTGATTTCTGAGTTCGCGACCGCCGTTTCCGATGTGGCCGGAACGCTAGTCGGGACCACGCGACGGGACTGGCCAAACACACCGGCTGTCGCGAACATGATCAAGAATAAACCAATAAAACGCATAAAAATCTCTGGTCAATTGCCGATGGCCTTACTGAGAAGATCAAAACGGTCCGGCCCGAATATCCTAAGTTGTTCGGAGTCATCCCCGCGAATCATTTTGTCGGCCGCGAGCTTTGCTGTAATCGGAGCAAGCAAGATGCCGTTGCGGTAATGGGCCGTCGCTATAAATAAATCGTCAAGTCCGTCGATCGCTCCAATTATAGGCAACCCGTCAAAGGTCTGCGGCCGCAGCCCCGCCCATTGATCCGCGATTTTCAGCTTTCCGATACCTGGACTGATCTCGGAGGCCAATTCTCTCAGCATTATCGACGCCTCTGCCGTAACTAATCTGTCAAACCCAACATTCTCCGTGGTAGAGCCAGCTAGGATTCGGCCGTCGTTACGCGGCACGATGTAACCGCGTCGCGAGTAAATCACTCTCTGAAAGAGCCTTTTCGCATTTCTAAAGGCTATCATTTGTCCACGCACCGGTTTGACCTCAAATGGCAGATCCGTCGGCCCAAGTTTGATGAGTGACGTCCACGCACCCGTTGCAAGGACCGTTCGATCCGCGGTAATTCGCCCCGCGTCGGTCTCGGCGCCAGCGACACGCCCGTTTTCGACCAGCAGCCGTTCGATCTTTGTATTTTCGCGTATCTCAACCGCGTTTAATTCGGCATAACGTCTGAGCGCGACGAGTAAATTGCGATTTTCCACCTGCCAGTCGTGCGGAAAAAACAGCCCCACGCGGATGTCGTGCGAAACCAGCGGCTCGAGCTTGCGAATGTCGGCCGCGGACAAATGTTCGACCGCGAGGCCAGCCTTCCGCTGCCATTCAAATCGCTCGCGAAGCTCCGCTACATCGTCGTCAGTAAAAGCAAGATACAACGTGCCGCTACGATCAAGTTCGATATCGACGCCTGTTTCATTTAGCAATTCGGCCGCCAGATCAGGATATAGATCACGCGATGAGCAACAAAGTTCAAAGAAAGGGCCTGATTCGTTCGCTTCGGCCTGGGGACCGAGCATTCCGGCCGCTGCCCACGATGCCTCGGTGCCGCATTGGCCCTTTTCGACCAGAGTGATTCGCCGAACACCCGATTTGTGCAACTCGCGGGCAATGCTCAGGCCGATAACGCCACCGCCAATTATTAGTACATCCTGATCCATCACTGATCGTGTTTGTCCTTTATCCGCCGTCCGTTGTAAATTTTATTATAGGATATAAGTTATGAAACACACTGTTACCCTAATTCCCGGCGACGGTATTGGGCCCGAGATCGTCGCTGCGACCGTCCGGATCGTCGAAGCCTCAGGCGTCGATATTACCTGGGAAACCCAGATCCTCGGAGCACAAGCACTGGAGAAATACGGCAGCACGCTGCCCGAGGAGGCAATCGAGTCGATGCGACGCAACAAAGTCGCATTAAAAGGCCCGATCATGACGCCGATTGGAAAGGGTTTTACGTCTGTCAATGTTGGCCTGCGAAGGGCGCTCGATCTTTACGCGAACGTCCGTCCGATCAAGGCTCTGCCCAATATAGAGTGCCGTTATCCGGAACTCGATCTGGTCATAGTTCGCGAAAATACCGAGGGTCTTTACTCCGGCCTCGAACACATAGTCGTTCCGGGTGTCGTTGAGAGTCTTAAGATCATTACCGAAAAAGCGTCTACACGAATTTGCCGCTATGCGTTTGAATACGCCCGCGACAACGGCCGTAAAAAAGTGACCGCCGTTCATAAAGCCAACATCATGAAGTTGTCGGACGGGCTTTTTCTCGAGTGCTTTTACAATGTATCAAAGGATTTTCCCGACATCGTCGCGGACGATAAGATCATCGATAATTGCTGCATGCAGCTAGTTATGCGGCCCGAGCAGTTTGACGTGCTCGTGATGGAAAATCTCTACGGCGATATTCTCTCCGACCTTTGCGCGGGCCTGATCGGCGGTCTCGGCCTTGCTCCGGGTGCAAATATCGGCGAACAGGGAGCAGTCTTTGAGGCTGTTCACGGCTCGGCGCCGGACATCGCCGGCCAGGGAATCGCCAACCCGACGGCGATACTGATGTCAGCGATCGTAATGCTCCGATACATCGGAGAAAAAGATGCTGCCGCGCGTGTCGAAGATTCGATGATGAAGGTATTTGCCGAGGGCAAAGTGCGAACCAAGGACCTTGGCGGCACGGCCAAAACCGCTGAATTTGCCAACGCCGTAATTGAGAATATGCAGCCCGCAGTTTCGACTGCAGCATAGGCCGCCGCCATTTTTCTTGCAACCTGCGGCCCGTCGATATCCTCAAATGAACGGCCAATTTGGCCTGAGCGGATGGCAAATATGAAAACACTTATCCTTACTTTCGTTATGATCCTCGGTATCGGCGGACTCGTCGCGGCGCAGACAACCGATACCCTTACACTAAAGCCGGGACAGCAGAAAACAACGTCGCGCTCTCGCATCAAGATCAAATTCATCAGCGTTGTCGAGGATTCACGCTGCCCGATCGATGTTGATTGCATCTGGGCCGGTAATGCGAAAATTAAGGTTCAGGTCAGCGGCCTCAGCGGCGGTCCCAAGATGATGGAGTTGAACACGACCACTGGCCGAAGAGGCGACCAATACGATTTTTGGGCGATCAACCTCGAATCGCTCACGCCAATGCCCAGAAGCGGCAGGACGATCAGGCCAAAGGACTACCGGGCTCGATTCACCGTTGTCAGAATACAGCGCTGAACTATCAGCGATTGCGGGACTGAGTAAGCGGAATTTTTAGTCAAAAAAAGCCTCGGATTACAAATCCGGGGCTTTTTTGTTGGCGATCACTATCGCCTTTTAGGCCTTTAGAAACGGATCAGTCAGATACATCAAGACGATCAGCAAGAGAAAATAAGGGATCAGAATTGCGGCACCCGCATAATCTTTGGCGACCCGTTGTCCGAAGAAGAGTGCCGTAAGCGATGCGGTGCCGACAACCGAAGCGTAGAAAATCAGAATAGTCGAACCCGCGGCCAGGAAATAGAAGATTCCGGCCACGCTAAGAAAGCCGGTCGCCAACTCCATCATGGTGATCGTCGCGAGCATCATCGGAACGGTTCCGCTCAAAAATGTTTTAGAAAAATGGCCGGTCAGCCAATCAAGGTTTCCTTTCCAATCCAGAACTTTATCCAACCCGGATTGAATAAAAAGGATGCTCACCAGCAGAGCGCTGAAGATAGTCGGTAGGTTTTTGACTATATCGTCGAGATGCATAAACCGCCTTTACTTTCGCGCGGCCGTCTTGGCTGCTGGTTTTCGCACCGGTGGTTTGGCCTTTTTGCCATTCATCAACGCCTCGATCTCGTCTGCGTCCTTCGGGACAAGGGACGTCAGATTGAGATTGCCGTCTTTGGTGACAAGCACGTCGTCCTCAATGCGGATACCGATACCACGATATTTGGCCGGTGCCGATTTGTCATCGGGCGGCACGTAAATTCCTGGTTCGACCGTTAAAACCATTCCGGGCGCAAACGGTCGAGACTGCTTGGCGGTCTGATCGACGAAATAACGGCCCGCGTCATGCACATCGAGCCCGAGGTAGTGGCCCACGCCGTGCATGTAATATTTCATGTACGATTTCTTCTTGATAATGTCTTTTGTTTTGCCCTTGAGCAGGCCAAGTTTCTTCATACCTTCGCTCAAAAGCTCGATCGAGAGTTCTTGGCGCGCCTTCACCGTATTTCCGGTCTTTGTATATTCGATACACTGCAGCTGAACGTCGAGAACGACGTCGTAGATCTCACGCTGAGCCTTGGTATATTTGCCATTTACCGGGAAAGTACGGGTAATGTCCGACGCGTAGCCTTCGTACTCGGCCCCGGCGTCGATTAGGATGAGATCGCCGTTCTTGAGCGGCATATTATTCTCGACATAGTGCAGGATCGTAGCATTATCGCCCCCGCCGATGATCGAGTTGTAGGCAACGCCGCTCGCACCTTTGTCTCGCATATAAGCTTCCATAAACGACTCAACCTGAGCCTCGTTCATGCCGGGTTTTACCTTCTTCATTGCGAGGATATGGGCCTCGCCGGCTATAGTCGCGGCCTTTTGCATCAGAGCAACTTCTTTGTCCGTCTTATGCAGACGCATGTCGCCAATGATCGGCGTTGGATCAATGATCGTATGTGGCGGATAGGCCGTTTTCAGGCGGCGTTGGCGTTGATTGGACAGGTAATTGAGGATCTGTTGGTCCAGAGCACTGTCAAGAGCGAACCGGTAATAAAGCTTGTCGTGTCCGTCTAGCAACTTTGCGAGATCGGCCCCGAAACGGTCGATCGAAAACGCCCGATCTGCACCAAAGTTTTTTACTGCGCCTTCGACACCCTGACGCCGCCCATACCACGTTTCCATAACCGGATCGCGCGGCCTTACGTAAAGCATAAACGGTTTTTTCGAACCAGGCGCGATTACGGCGATTGCGTCCGGCTCAGGAAATCCAGTCAAATACCAAAAGTCCGAATCTTGCCTGAATTTGTACTCGGTGTCGTAACTACGGGTCGCCTCGTGCGCCGCCGGAATAATTGCGATCGAATTCTCGTCCATCGCGGCCATAAACTTTTTCAATTGTGCTCGCATATTTTATGAGTTTAACAAAGTCAGAACCCCCTGTGTTAGCGGAGGGCCGGTTCCATTAAGAAAATCAACCACAGATAAAGACACATGAACACAGATAATCGGATTTTGCGTGTCGTCTTATCTGTGTCTATCTGTGTTAATCTGTGGCTAAATTTTTTTGTGGAATTAAAAGTCACCGAAATTTTTCTATCTATCCAAGGTGAGTCGTCACACGCCGGGCGGCCGTGTTCATTCGTGCGTCTGACGGGCTGTCCGATGCGGTGCGTTTGGTGCGACAGCGAATACACTTTTTACGGCGGTGAGAAGGTCGGTTTCGATGACATCTTTGCAAAACTCGACGAATTTGGCTGCAATCTAGTCGAGGTCACCGGCGGCGAGCCACTTGCACAGAAAAGTGTGTTTCCGTTTATCACTGAACTTTGCGATCGAGGCTATGAGGTCCTGATCGAAACCGGCGGATTTGTATCGACTGAACCGGTGGACCCGCGGGCTGTGATCATTCTGGACGTAAAATGCCCGTCGTCCGGTGAAGCTGAACGTAACCATTGGCCAAATCTCGAGCGATTACGCACTGACCTTGACGAAGTAAAATTCGTTATCGCCGACATGGGCGATTGGGAATTCGCGAAAGAGGTCATCGCGAAATACGATCTTGAACACCGTGCAAAAGCAGTACTTATCTCGCCGGTCTTTGGCCTTGAAAACCTGACGGAGATCGCCGAAGCTGTTTCGCGGAGCGGACTAAAAGTTAGGCTAAATCTACAAATGCATAAGTTCATTTGGGGGGCAGAAGCACGTGGCGTCTAGAGCGATAGTTTTAGTTTCCGGCGGGTTGGACTCGTGCGTAACGGCGGCGATCGCGGCGCGTGAGGAGGGCGAGCTCGGATTTTTGCACGTGAGTTACGGCCAGCGAACCGAAGCCCGTGAGCGTAGGGCTTTCAACGACATCGCCGATCATTTTGGCGTTGAAACGCGACTTGATATCTCGATCGAGCATCTCGCGAAGATCGGCGGTTCGTCGCTGACGGATTCGAATATTGCGGTATCAGAAGCCGATCTGGATTCGAAAGAAATTCCGACAAGCTACGTTCCGTTTCGCAATGCGAATATGCTCTCGATCGCCGTGAGTTGGGCCGAGGTCATCGGTGCTAACGCGATCTACATCGGCGCTGTTGCCGAAGATTCGAGCGGCTATCCCGATTGCCGGCCGGAGTTTTACAAGGCATTTCAAAAGACGATCGACGCCGGGACAAAACCCGACACGCGGATCGAAATTCGCACGCCGATCATTCACCTTACAAAGGCCGAGATCGTAAGAAAGGGAATCGAGATAGATGCCCCGCTGCATCTTACGTGGTCGTGTTATCGATCAAACGACATCGCTTGCGGCACATGCGACTCATGCGCCTTGCGTCTGCGAGGATTTGAACAGGCTGGGGTCGAAGACCCTATTCACTACAAAAACTGATCTACGAATCAGATGCGCGCAATTTCGTGCCGGCAATTTCCGCTTTTTTAGCTTCAAGTTCACCGATCCGAATTCTCAATCGCTCTATCTCAGAATCAATTGCGGTAGATTCGAGTCCCGTGCCGCTGAGCTTGTGAAACACGGGCGTGATCACCGTCAGAGCACCGATCACGATCGAGAGAACGCCCATTACCCGGCCGACTAAATCGTTGTCGTGCCAAAGCGTGCTCCAGATCAGAAACATGGCCAGCGCAGTCATTGACCAGACGGCTAGGTGCACCGCATAACGCGACCACATAAACTTTTTTTCGAGCCGGGCGAGAGATAGCAGCGATAGGTGCGAGCACGAAGCAGCAAAGAGTGTTGACGACATCAGGACTTTTACGAACGTGTCATTTTGATCGCGCCATGCCCAGATGATGAACATCCACATCACCGCCGAGACTAACGCACATGCGATGCCCGTGATCGGCAGTAGACGGCCACGACGAGTTTCGAGATATGCCCCGCACGCAAGGCCGAGAATGCTCGTCACCGTGACGGTCAATGTCGTCAATAGAACCTTTGTCTCAAGTTCGCCAAAATTCCCAATCAGGATCACGCCAATGCCGATCAGAGCGCTAATACCGACCGAGATTATCAGCAGGTAGAGAAAAAATTTCTTGAGGTTAAAGTTGCTCATTCTACCGCAAATATATACCTATTTTCGCTGAATGCAAGAGATCTATTTGGCGGTAAAAGGTTTAGATCGCGAGGCGTTCGCGGTCTATGGTAATGCCGTTCAGATCGCCAAGCGCGGCGAAGGCCATGTTTTCGGTTCGAAAATGTTCAGTGGCTAGTGTTTGAATGTCATCGAGCGTCACGTCGGCATATTTTTCGAGCGACTCTTCGACCGAGATCTGGCGTCCGTGGAGCATCTCGGATTGAGCCAACGATGCCGCGCGGCCAGCCGAATCCTCAAGTCCGAGCAGGATAGACGAGGCGGTTTGCTGCTTGGCGAGTTCGAGTTCGTTTGCGATCACGCCGTTTCGGGCGACATCACGCATCTCCGCGATGGCGAGATCGACCACCTCGAGCGTCTGCTCGGGCGAGGTTCCGGCAAAGATCGAAAACAGTCCGCAGTCCTGATACATAATCGACGACGCCCCGACGCTATAAGCAAGGCCTCGCTCCTCACGGATCTTTTGCCACAGACGGCTCGACGTTCCGCCGCCGATGATGTTCGAGAGCAAGTCGGCCGCGTACCGGCGTTCATCGATTGCTGAAATTAGCGGCGTGGCGATTATCAGGTGAGCCTGTTCGAGATTGGGATTTTGCCGGACGATGATCGGAGCCACCGGATCAGGGCTCCCCTCCTTACGAAGGAGGGGTGTCACCGCTTCGGTGACGGGGTGGTTCTCTGATCCAGCAAAGGCCGCACTCGCCAAAGCGACGACCTCGTCATGATCGACATTTCCCGCCGCGGCGATGACTAGATTGCCGGCGTTATAGACCTCGCGGTGATAACGGCGTGTGATGCCGGCGTCAAAGCTCTTGACCGTTTTCGGCGTGCCGGCGATGTTTAGCCCGAGCGGATGGCCGGGAAAATACGCCTCGCTGAATATTTCCCCTAAGAATTCCTCGGGCGAGTCTTCGATCATCTTCATTTCCTCGATGATGACACGCTGTTCGCTTTCCAGATCGGCATCGTCAAACCGAGGGTTTATGAGCATGTCGGCGATCAAGTCGAACGCCTTTGGTAATTGGTCGTCGATGACCTTGATCGCAAATCCCGTTTCCTCGTGCGTGGTAAACGCGTCAAGATTGCCGCCAAGGCGGTCCTGCTCGATAGCGATGTCGAGCGCGGTGCGTTTCTGTGTGCCTTTAAAAACGGTATGCTCGATAAAATGTGAAATGCCGTTTAGTTCCGCGGGTTCGTGACGCGACCCGACGCGGAAAAAGAACCCGAGCGTCGCGCTCCGCACACCAGGCATCCGGTCGGTGAGAATTGTGAGGCCTTTATCGAGGCGTGTTTCTTGAATATTTTCTTTCATCGGCGAACTTTAGAATCTAGCACGCCGGACGGGGAATTTGAACCGCAGAGACGCTGAGAAGACAAATTAACAGGATAGACAGCATGGACAAGATAAATTAGATCTGATTGTAGGTGATTGCTCCTTAGATCCTGTATATCTTGTGCATCCTGTTTAATTTCCTCTGCGTCTCAGCGACTCTGCGGTGAATCTCAATTCGAGATCGCGTTGAAGAGCAGCGGAAACGTTGCTAACGACTGGCCGCGGTATTGCGGGCGAAAGCCAAACAGGATGATCTTGCCTTTGCCGATACGTACCTCGACGAGCGCGGCCTTGCCGGCGATCTTGTCGGCTCCGAGAGCCCAACCTGAGAGTAAAATCTTCGACGGGTCGGACGGGTAGCGGGCGATGATCCGGATGTCGGGCGTGTCCGTAGCCCGCACGTTAGTAAGGGCTCCAGCTACATCTCCACTCGACGTTGAGCCCTTACTTACGTGCGGGCTACTGACACCGGAGACGATCTCAAACGCGGGCGAGTTCTCGAACCACGCGATCGATTGCTGCGGCATTCCCTTGGCGATCGGGTGCGTTGTGTCGAGTTCGGTGCGGAGGATCGAGCCGGGTATGTAAAACGCCTTTCGGTCGAGGCCTTTGACCACGTTGCGGATCGGCAGGTTGAATTGCTCTATCGCAAACTCCGTCGAGCGGTTTAGAAAGACGAGCGTGCCGCCCGCCTCGACAAACTTTTTCAGATTTTCAACTCCTTCCTTCCCAACACCGCCCGTGTACTCGTCCGGCATCGTGCCCTTAGCGTAGCCGTTGAGGATCTGCGCGGGAGGTTGGTCGGGGAAGAGAATAGTTGACGGTGCGCTCCCATATTTAAGGTCCTGAATTCTATTGTTTCGAATTGTGGTCGGACTCAGCTTTTCGCATTGCCTACCATAGTTAAACCAATGCCGACTATCCCCAAGAACAAGTCTTGTCCATCCTTCGTCCATTGACGGTATTTCTGATCGATAAATTTGAACATGATTAACTTTGGGTCCTTCTTTTGTTCCCCCGCAACCGGGATAACTCGGTAAACTTCGTCCCCAGCCGCCCGTTTCACGGACTTTCGAGTAAAGGGGAACAACATCTTGGTGGAATAGCAGTGATGCCGAGTGGGCGGTGACATCGTACGGAGCTATTGGCGTACCGTGTTCGTCTTTCAAGTCAGGATAAACTTGTCTCTCCATAAGAGCCTTAGCAAATCCACTATATGGCTGAGCCATATTGACCAGAACGACGATTTCGCCATCTTTCTTGAAGTTCGTAATTGCTGTTTCTTTCAGCTCGACACCGGCGCGTTTGAGTATTTCCGGCAGTTCGTCAAATAAATACGCGTCCTTTATTGCAAGTGCGGTCAGTTCTCCATTCTTCCTCGGCCGCACCGCTTCCTTTCCGATCTCGTAGAATCGCGACAGCCACCGCTCACGATTGTCAGCGGCGTGGTTTAGCAGTGTGAATGCGACGGCGGTCATGGTGTCGGTGATGTTGCGAAGCTTCCACTCGCCGCCGCGCCAGACGGGGCCGAAGTTTGGGGATTCGACCTTTGGGTCGTAGCCGTCGTCGGAGCCTGCGCGCAGATTTTCAAATTTGATATTGACCGGTGTCGCGAGCCGCGCCGAGGCGGTCTCGCTCAAAATCCTCACGCCGCCGTGATAGTGCGAATATGCACGCGCGGGCGTCCACGCGTCGTAGGTTGAGTTGGTTGTGATCCCGGAAAGGCCTTTCTTACGCAATTCGCCGGCTATGTGATTACCGAGCTCGGTGTAGCCCTCGACGATCTGTTTGGGCACGTTTGGTTCGACCGGCTGCATGTACGGCGGGAGGAAAAGCCGCGAACCGTTCTGACCCTGCTGGTGGATGTCGTGGACGATCTGCGGGTGCCAGACATTGTGAATTTTATCGACAGTGAGCTGCGTCTCAACCTGCGTGAATGCGTACCAATCGCGGTTGTTGTCGTGGCCGACGTACTTGTGATAAAGCTCCGGCGGCTCAGTGCCCTCGTACGGCGTCCCGAGCGTTTTGTCGTACCAGTTTTTTACGATATCCACGCCGTCCGGGTTGAGCGACGGTACGAGAAGGATGATCGTGTTGTCGAGGATCTTCTTTATGTCAGGTTCGTTGCTGCTCGCAAGGCGGTGCGCGATCAGCATAGACGAGAGCGTCGAGCCGACCTCGGTTGAATGCACGCCGCAGGTGATGAGGACGATGGTCTTGCCTTGGGCGATCAGCTTCTTTGCGGCCGCGTCACGGGCAAGCGGGGACGCTTGCGGTCCAGTCAGTTTTCTCGGATCGGCAAGCTTGTCATTTATCTCTTTGTATCTCGCAAGGTTCTTCAAATTCTCCGGCGAGCTGATCGTCGCGTAAACAAACGGCGCTCCCATCGTGGTCTTCCCGATCTCCTCAAAGATCATTCGATCACTTGCCGCATCGAGCTTCTTAAAATAACCGACGATGCTCGCCCAACTTGCCAATTTGCGATCGTCGCCGGGCGTAAAGCCGAGCGTGTCTTTCGGAGCGGGAATCTGCGCAAATGTCGCAAGGCCTAACAAAAGGAATAACCCCCAGAGGCACAACGTCCGCAAAGTCAACGCCGATAAAGGGCGAGACTTGTAAGATAATGGAAGCCATTTCATATATTTTGGAGTTCGGGGATAAACCTTTTTAGTCATATTCATCCGATTTAGAAAGCCCTGAAAGTCAATAAAGACCGTTCAAATGCCGTGGAAATTTCAATATCTACAATAGCCGAAAACTGATGCAAGGCTAAACCCACATCACAAAAAAGGCTGGTAATATTTGCACCCACTGTGATAGATTGTTTGCAGTCTCGTTCCACATTCATCAACAGGATTTTTAGCTATTTGGCGGCAATGAGCGACACTCTCAACAAAGAAACGGAACGAGCAGAGACTTCACCGGTCGCCGAGTCGTCCGTCAACGGGCACAGCAACGGAGCTGGCCACACTAACGTGGAGATCGAATCAAATCCTGACACCGAAGCTTCCGAATTGCCGGCTCAAGCCGAAACAAAACGACGCAACCGCAAACCGTTCTATATTGCCGGTACCGTTTTGCTGGTAGCCGCCATCGCCGGTTTGGTTTATTGGCTGTACGCACGGCAGTTTGAGTTTACCGATGACGCGTTTGTTGACGGCGAGATCGTACAGATAAGCCCGAAGATCTCGGCCTACGTCGCTAAGGTCTATATAAAGGAAAATCAGTTTGTAAAAAAGGGCGATCCGCTGGTTGAACTCAATTCCGATGCGCTGACTGCCCGGCTTGAAAATGCGAAATCGCAGCTTCACGCCGCTGAGGCCGAACGAATTCGCTTTCAGGCGCAAACTAATCTTACCCGAAAAGTGACAAACGCATCGACCATCCAGGCACGTTCAAATGTGGAAACCGCCAGGAATAACGTGGCCGAATCCGGTCTGACGGCGGAGGCAAAACGCTCAGAGATACAACAGGCCGAGTCGGCCGTTAGGACCGCAAAAGCAAATCGGACTTTGGCTGAGGCGCAGGTCCCACATGCGGAATCAAACCTTAGGCTGGCTCAATTGGAATATGACCGCTCGCTCTCGCTATTTAAATCGGGCACCGTATCGCGACAAAATCTCGATTTGGCCGACAATGCGCTGCAACGTGCGAAGGCCGAGCTGACAGCCGCCCAAAACCAGGTCACGGCAGCCGAATCGCGCATCGGCGAAGCGCAAGCGCGGGTCGTAACGGCGCAGAACAATTACAGACAATCGCTTTCGCGCGTCAATCGCACCCAGTCGGAAGTCGATGAGTCGATCGGACGGCTTCGCGATGCAGACGCTGCTCCCGAACGGATCGCGGTTGATCAATCGGAGATCGGCACGGCCGAGGCCGGCATCGAAAAAGCCGAGGCCGCCGTGCGAGAGGCCGAACTTGAGCTCTCATACACAAAGATTTTCGCTCCGGAGGACGGTTTTGTAACCCGAAAAAATGTGCAAGAGGGCCAACTTGTCCAGCCCGGCGCCTCGCTTATGGCAATTTCGCAGACCGAGGTTTGGGTCGTCGCGAATTTTAAGGAAACGCAGCTTGAGAGAATGAAGATCGGCCAGAGTGTCGACATAAAAGTGGACGCGTTTCCCGGGCGGACATTCCGCGGCCGCATCGAGAGCTTTCAGGCCGGTACGGGATCTGCGTTCAGCCTCTTGCCGCCGGAAAACGCGAGCGGAAATTTTGTAAAAGTCGTCCAGCGAATACCCGTTAAGATCCTATTTGAAGAAAAGCCCGATGATGTTCACCTACTCGTGCCCGGAATGAGCGTCTCATCCCGCGTTCACGTGCTTTAGGCGGCGGACGACGCGCCCGCGATTTACGCTCTAATAATCGTATATGTCCGCCGAAGAAATCGCCCTCGAAGCACCCTCCGAAAAAAAATCTTTTTTTCGATCGCATCCGCTTCTGATGGTTGCGATCCTGACGATTGCGAGCTTTATGGAGATTCTGGATTCCGGAATCGCCAATGTCGCACTTCCAAATATAGCCGGAAATCTGTCGGTTACGCCCGAAGAAGCTTCGATGGTTACCAGCTCTTACCTCGTCGCAAATACCGTGATCGTGCCGATCACCGGCTGGCTCTCAACTTACTTTGGGCGCAAACGTCTCTATCTCGCGTGCGTGGCGATTTTTATTGGCTCATCATTTATGTGCGGCATTTCGTCTAGCCTCGAAATGCTCGTGTTTTTTCGCGTCATTCAGGGTTTGGGCGGCGGCAACTTAGTCGTGCTTGAACAGGCTTTTATAGTCGACCGCGTGCCTGCCGAGCAACGCGGTATGGCGTTTTCGATCTACGGCGCAACCATTGTTTCTGCCCCGATCTTTGCTCCCGCCCTTGGCGGTTGGCTGACCGACACATATAGCTGGCACTGGGTATTTTTTATTAATGTGCCGATCGGGATCCTGTCCCTTTTTCTGGTTTCGAGGTTCGTGACCGAGCCCGAATCGACGATCGCGGAACGAAAGCAGATGCGAGCATCCGGAAAGCGGATCGATTGGGTCGGGATACTGCTGATCACCATCGGAATTGCAGCTATTACCATCGTTTTGGACAAAGGAAACCACGAAGATTGGTTTCAATCTAATTTTATCGTCACTTTCTCGATCATTGCAGTTTTGGCATTGGTCATCGGCGTGACCTGGGAACTAACACAGGATGACCCGGCAGTCGACCTAAAGCTGCTGGGCAACAGGAGTATCGCTTCGGGAGCGATCGTCGTGTTTGTCATCGCGATCACAATATACGGTTCCTCTGTATTGATACCGCTTTTTGCCCAACGTATGCTGCGGTTTTCGGCGCAGGACTCCGGAATGATCAACACTGCCGGCGGGATCGTTTCAGTGATCATGATACCGGTCGCCGGCTTTATGATGAAGAGGATCGATGCCCGTTACTTGGCGGTCGCGGGGCTGTCATTTTCCGCCTTTGCCATCTGGAATCTGGCGAATCTAAACCTAGAGGCCGGCTATTGGGATATGGCCTATAGACGCGTGCTGCAGACCTTTGCCGGAGCGTTTCTTTTTTCGCCTGTGATGGCCGCAGCCTTTCGCGGCGTGCCGGAGGGAAAGGCCGATAATGCCTCATCGCTGATCACAACGAGCGCCGGGCTCGGCGGCAGTTTTGGTATTGCGCTGCTGACCACGCTCCTTGCCCGTTATACCAAATATCACGTCGGAGTCCTGAACTCACAGGCCTCGGTTTATGACCCCAACTATGTCGGATGGATGGAGCGTACAACGCAATCGCTACAAAATGCGGGCCTGAGCGCCGCCGAAGCCACAAGCAAGGCGCACGCGATGATGGCGGCGGAGATCCACCGGCAAGGCGCAATGCTCGCCTTCATCGACGTGTTTTACGTAATGATGTTTGTAGTCATCTGCGCTATCCCGCTGGTTTTCCTATTTCGGCCAGGCGTAGGGAAAAAGGCGAAATAAGTTTCTGACCAACTTAATACAAAGCCTACAAGCGGGTTTCGGCCATTGCGTTTTTTGCAAATGCACGGTAAATTAACGCAAGTTCCGAAATCCTTTCCCCGATTTAACCCTCTTATCGCTTGAGGGTAGTAGAAAAGACAATCAGGAGGCCTTACACGGCATGAAAAATCCTTTTTTAGAGAATTTCCGTCCTTATATTCCAGACGCAGCAAAATTACGCGAACTGACACCGTTTCCGCTGATCGTCGGCACGCTGCTCGGCATCGTCTTCGGCGCGTCGTCGCTCTATCTCGTGCTCAAGACAGGCCTGACCGTGTCGGCGTCGATACCGGTTGCGGTTATTGCCATCACGCTGTTTCGCCTGATGTCGAAGGTCGGCGTTCGTGACGCCACGATTCTCGAAGCCAATATGATGCAAACCGCCGGAAGCGCCGGCGAGTCTATCGCGTTCGGTATTGGCGTAACAATGCCGGCGATCTTAATTTTGGGCTTCGATCTTGAGATCTGGCGTGTGACGCTGGTTGCGGTGCTCGGCGGCCTGCTGGGCATTTTGATGATGATTCCGCTCAGACGAGCACTTATTAAGGACCAGCATGGCTTGCTCAAATACCCGGAGGGCACGGCTTGCGCGCAGGTTCTCATAGCCGGTGCGTCGAAGGAATCTCGCGAGGCTGCACACGAGGGCGGCGGTGAAACTTCGACGGACGAGGAAGTTCTACATCGCGGCAAGATCATCGCGGCGGGTTTCGGCATCGGCTTTATCTACAAATCGCTGATGGACGTATTCTCGGCTTGGAACCCCGAGCCGGGCAAAGATCTCCCGGACAATGTGCTCAAGGGCGGTTCGATTCACCTCGAAAACAACCCTGCGCTGCTCGGCGTAGGCTATATTATCGGGCCGTATATATCGGCGATTATGCTCGGCGGCGGCGTTTTGTCGTATCTGATCTTGATACCGCTGATCAAATATTTTGGCGAGGCGCTGACAAATCCGCTGGCTCCGGCAGTAGGCAAAAATATCGCCGCTATGTCGCCCGGTAACATACGGGGCGAGTACATTTTGTACATCGGCGCCGGTGCGGTGACGGCGGCCGGGATTATCTCGCTCGCGCGTTCAATGCCGACGATCTGGCACGGTCTTAAGTCGGGCCTCGCCGATCTCCGCGGCGGCGGGACTGACGCGGACGGCATGAAACTGCCGCGTACAGATCAGGATCTGTCGATGAAGTGGGTCATCGTCGGCGTGATCGTCCTGCTTGCCGCGATTTTACTTTCGCCGCAGCTTGGGTTGAGCATATTCGAACATCCGGTTGTTTCGGTATTCGGCGCGATCTTGATCATTATCTTGGGATTTTTGTTCGTTACCGTGTCGTCGAGATTGACGGGCGAGGTCGGCTCGTCGTCAAACCCGATCTCGGGTATGACGGTCGCGACGCTGCTTTTCACGTGTCTCGTCTTTTTGGCGCTCGGTTGGACGGCGCCTGATCCGTATTTTGTGACGGCACTCTCGATCGGCGGTATCGTTTGTATCGCGGCATCGAACGGCGGCACAACCTCGCAGGATCTGAAGACGGGCTTCCTCGTCGGTGGAACTCCGCGGCGGCAGCAGATCGCAATTCTCGTCGGTGCTCTGGCGTCGGCGCTCGTGCTCGGCCCGTTGCTGCTCTATTTGAATACCGGCGGCACCTATTACCAGAAGGTTGATGCAAAGCAGTTTGCGCCCGGTTTTACCGTAACCGAGGACAAGCTGTTTCGTGACGGCGGCAAGATCAAGAGCGAAACCGTTCATACGGGCACATACGCTGCCGACACGACGCAATATCGCGTCTGGCAAAACACTGACCCGAAATCCGGGCAGATCGGCAAATACCTTGTAAACAATCAGGGCCAGCCCGTCTATCTCGTTGATCCCGCGATAAACGGCGTGGTCAAAGAGGACGAGAACGGCAATAAACTGACTCGTTACGACGCGCCAAAGGCGACGCTGATGAGCTATATCATCAAGGGCGTTTTGGGGCAGGATCTGCCGTGGGGCTTAGTGCTCATCGGCGCCATGATCGCTGTAATGCTCGAGATCGTCGGCGTGCCCTCGCTGGCATTTGCCGTCGGCCTGTATCTGCCGATCGCGACCAGCGCGCCGATATTCGTCGGCGGCGTTATTCGCAAGATCGTCGATATTTACCTAAAGAAAAAGCTCGCCGAAAAGAACTTGACAGAGGAACAGATCGTCGCCGAAACTGACAAATCGCATGGCGTTCTCATGGCGTCGGGCTATATCGCCGGAGCCGCGGTCGCAGGTATCTTGTTCGCGATATTTGCGTTTTCTGACACGCTCTCGTCGATCTCGAATGCCTCGGCCGATTGGGCAAAGACGAGCAATCCATTCTTTGGCGGCGACAGCGCATGGTGGCTCGGGGCGGTTCCGTTCCTTGTGATCTGCGTGGTTCTTTATCTCGTCGGCCGTGAACGGTTGATGAAAGGGAGCAGCAAGGAGTAAACCGGTAAGTAAAATTTTGTTTTAACTTTTTGATTGCGGCACGTATAATGAAAATTAGGCGTGTCGCTCTTTTTTCTTCTTAAGTTTTCCTGCAAGTTAGTTCAAACAACAATTGATTCTGAAATGAATATTTTTTCAACCCTTAATCATCGGTTTCGAGTCAAGAAAGGACTTCGTTTTTTCCTATTATTGGGCGCTCTCGGTTGGTCGTGCTCGGTTGCCGAACCAAAAACCGCGATAAATGCTAATGCCGTCGTGTCGTCTGATAAAACACTGACAACAAATTCCGAAGCCGTGCCGCCAAAGGGTGCGACTATCGATATCGAACCCAACGGCCCCGCCGATACGGTCAGAGTATTCTACAAATACCTTCGCGAAAAGAAGTTCCGCGAGGCTATCTTCCTGACAAATCTGCGACCTGCGATCGAGGGTTTGACCGACACCGAGTTGAAGGAATTTTCGGTTGATTTTGAGGCCATCGCCGGACAGGTACCGGCGGAGGTTGAGATAAATGGCGAGATCATTACAGGTGACCGTGCGACCGTAACGGCTAATCTGCCTAGTGAGGACAGTGACAAAAACGAGATTCAGACGATCAAGCTCAGAAAGGAAAATTCGAATTGGGTGATACTGACGGCCGACGACGACGCTGCGAAACGGATAAAGCGCGACGGCAAGAATTACTTTTACAACCTGAGGATCGAGACGCACGAGGATGAGGCGAAAAAGATGCTGGAACGTATATCAAAAGCGCAGTTGGCCCATTCATTGCAAAACGGTGGCGTTTACACAGATATGCAGACATTGATCGCCGACGGATTGCTGCCTGACGACGTAAAATCAAGCGACTCTACCGGATACAACTATGTGGTAAACCTCGCGGCCGATAAAAAAGGGTATTTCGCAACTGCAACGCCCGCGGTATACGGTAAAAGCGGTAAATTTTCGTTCCTGCTAAAGCTCGACAGCAAAGGGATATCCCGCGTCACGAGCAAGGACAACGTCGGGAAGCCGATGAGCAAATAACAAGCGTGTTTAACAAAGCTGTGGAAAAGTTGTTGATATTTTTCGAAAATAGGTTTATAAATTAGAGTCCGGTTGTTTTATCAGGGCCAAACTTAATGATCCGTGAATTAATATCCAAATTGAACCGAAGTTTGTCGGAGCGTATGGTTTCGTCACGCAGGCGGCATATAGCGCCGATCAAGGTTTGGTTCGACCCGGAATTGAACACCGAGCGTTCGCGTGAGGCGGCTCGGGCGGCGTGCATTTTGGGTGAGACCGTCGACATTAGCCGCACAGGAATTGGATTCGTCGTGCCATCGATCCGTGTAAAAGAAAAATATCTCGTCGGCCACGAAAGAAATCTGAATATCGAGATCGATCTGCCCACCGGTAAGATCAATATGAGGGCGATCGGCCGCAGGTATGAAAGGGTTGTGACCGACGCCGCGGGTGATAGGTTTTTGGTCGGGGCTCACATACTGAGTTTGTCCGGTTCTGACAAGGAAAACTACGAAATATTTCTGAAAAAAGGCAATCGCGGTGCGAAACGCGCGGGCAGCCTTGAACTGGGAATCGATTAAGTTTTGAAACTTTTTGATCAATACGGAGCGTAAGGAAATATCCTTACGCTTTTTTGTTAGGTGCACCGTCTTACGAAAAAAAACTCTATTGTGAAAGAAAAGGTTGGCATCGGCATTATCGGAACGGGTTTCGCCAGGCGTGTGCAAATACCGGCATTTTTAGCCTGTGGAGAGATGCATGTCTAACGCAAATGGTCCTGTTTACCCACTTTGTACGCTTCTCGAATCCATTCTACGACCTCGTCATCGAGTTCCTCGATCGAACTTACTTTGAAGCAATGTAGATGATTCCGCGGAGAAAACGATTCGATCTTGTCGAACCTTTGATTCTCGAGTCGTCTGGCGAGAACAACGTGACACTTCATACTCGTTTCGTTCAAGGCATTGACGGCGGCGAAGATCATGCGTACCTGAAAGCCGATTCGGGTTTTTACCGGGGCGAATCTAAAGGGCCCGCATGACGCAACGAGTTCGCAAAATCGCTCGAACATGGCAATCGCATTCGGAGGCTTACCGTTCAAAAAGTCCGCGACAGAAAATGCGCCGCACGAGTGTGGTTGATTTCGTATGGCAAACGGGCGTCGGCATTTCGGGCATTGCCAGAGCGGATCTTCCTTCATCGAGAGTCACCTTAGGGGCAAAGATTTCGCTTTCAGACAGATGAAATATCAGGACGAATGATCCATCACGATCCGCCAGCCTTCTTTGAACTTGCGGAACAAAAGCGTGAATTTACCTTTCGGATTGTCCTTTTCGCGGGCTAATGACCAGCTTCCGAGAACCGTGGCAGCGTTTTTTGAGAGGACTGTAATCTCCAGGTCAGAAAATGTGAGCACACCCATTTGGCCTTTCGCGCCATAAGTTTTCTTGTAATTATCCAGCGTCGGCTGCCAACCGCGGGTGACGCGGTCGCCGGAGACGAAAATGAGTTTGTCGGACTTCCAATAGCCAAACATAAAGCCCTCGAGATCACCGCGATTCCACGCCGCGGCCTGCTCGTCCATCACCTTTCGGATCGCGGCCGATGCCTTGTCAGGCTGGGCGAGTGTGGTCGCCGAGAGCATTAGTAACAGTATCGATATAGAAAAAGCTCGGTTCATATTGAGTTGTGCGCGTGAAAACGTTTCCAACGTTTAATCTCGATAAATATAACGCCGCCCGCGCCAAAATACAAAAAAAGGCCGCATTACGAACGCGGCCAATTCAAGATTAATAGTTGTTTAATTAGTTCTTTGAGGTTTTTGCGGCCTCATATGCGGCCATCGCGGCAACATTTGCTTTTTGAGCATCCGTCAATGCAATGCCCATTTTTTCGAGCGTGACGGCGTTGAGTGTCTTTGTGACCTTCAAACCGTTTGCCTCCTGATATTTGCCAATTCCGTCGCGAGTCGCGTCGTCGAGCTTGCCGGTCTCCTCGCCGGAGTACATTTTGCCGTCCTTTAGCATCTTTTGAGCAGCCTTTATCTGTTCCTCGTTTGCACGAAACGGTGCTGGTCTTTTTGGCATGTCACCAGTGGCACCCGCGGCCGGAGTCGTCGAGACAGACGTGGTTTTGACCGTTTTAGGTTTCGGTTCTTTGGGTGCTTTCACGGTCGCAAACGAGCTGGCGGAAACCGGGATCAGCTTTTGCTTATCTGTAAGTGCGATTCCCATTTTTTCGAGCGTTGCACGGTTGAGCGATCCGCTTTTGGCAAGGCCGTTTTCGCCTTGGTAGTTCTTGACCGCAGCTTTCCAATCAGCATTAGATTTGCCCGTCACCTCGCCCGTGTAAAGGTTCTTGTCCTTAAATATGGTCTGAGCTTCCTTTACTTGGTCTTTTGTTGCCCGAAATACTACTCTCTTCGGCTTTTCCGTGGTTGTTGCGGCGGGCGTATTACTCGTTGTATCGGTCTGAGCATACGACGCAGCTGTGAGTGACAGGGACATTAGTAGAAGCATGAAAATCTTTTTCATTTGTTTTTATTCTCCGTTTTAATTTATTTTGGGAGCCACTTCTCGACAGAGAAACACAGAAATTAGGGAGACTGCCGTCTAAAAAGGGTACCAATTGACTTTTCAGTTCGGGAAGCAGTATTGCCTCAATTGCGACAGATGTCAAGGCGAGTCACGATGTCGACTTGATGAATGAATGTTCATTCAGTTATAATTCCACGTAAATATTGCTGAACTAAACGAGGCTAACAGGAAATGACAAATACCGGAAATGCGGCAGTTCGCGACGAGCAACAGCCGAACAAAATCGCTACGAAAATGAATATCGCCAAAGCCGCAGTTTTGGGAGCGGGAACGATGGGAGCGGGCATTGCCGCACATCTTTCGAACGCGGGGATACCGACGCTGCTTCTGGACATTGCCCCATCGGAATTAACGCCGGACGAGGAGAAAAACGGTTTGACGCTTGAGTCGCCGGCGGTTCGGAACCGTATCGTCAATTCACTTTTCGACGCTGCTAAAAAGCTTAAGCCGGCTCCGTTCATGCTCGGCGACAACGCCAAGATGATCACGACGGGTAATTTTACCGACGATCTCGTTAAACTCAAGGATTGCGATTTTGTCATCGAGGCCGTTGTCGAAAATCTTGATATCAAACATAAGCTCTTTGCCGAGGTCGACAAGAACCGAAAGCCCGGTGCCGTGATTGCCTCGAACACGAGCGGCATCCCGATCGACTCGATCGCTGAGCCGTTTTCGGACGATTTCAAGGCACACTTTGTCGGGATACATTTCTTTAATCCGCCGCGCTATATGAAACTAGTCGAGGTTATCCCGGGCTCGAAAACGAGCGGCGAGATCGCATGTGCGGTTTCTGGCTTCCTCGATCAGCGTCTCGGCAAGGGCGTTGTTCCGGCCAAGGACCGGCCGAATTTTATCGCTAATCGCATCGGTGTTTTCGGCATGATGGCTACGATCCACGAGATGATCGCTATGGGATTTTCGCCGACCGAGGTAGACCAGATGACGGGTAAGGCGATCGGCCATGCCTCGTCTGCGACGTTCAGAACGTCTGATCTCGTCGGTCTCGATGTGACCGCCCACGTCACAAACAACCTTTATCCAGCCGTTCCTGATGACGAAGATCGCGACGTTTTTGTACTTCCCGGGTTGATCCAAACGTTGCTCGACAAAAAACTGCTCGGCGACAAGACTAACGGTGGATTTTTTAAGAAATCGAAGGATGCCGAAGGCAAACGCGTCATTCTCGAGCTTGATCTTGCGACTCTTGAATACAAGCCGCAGACCAAGACAAAATTCCCTTCGCTCGACGCTGCAAAGGCTATCGAAGACAAAGCAAAGCGGGTCAAAACTCTTGTTTGGGGCGACGACCGTGTGGGTGAATTCCTCTGGAAGACGACCTCGCGTGTTTCGCGATACGCCGCCAACCGTATTCCCGAGATCGCGGACACGATCGTTGAGATCGATAATGCGATCAAATGGGGCTTCGGCTGGGAGATCGGCGTTTTTGAGGCTTGGGACGCGATCGGCGTTGTCGAATCAGTCGAGCGTATGCGGAAAGAAGGTCAGGCCATCCCGGCAAGCGTCGAGAAGATGCTCGCCTCGGGCGCAACCTCTTTCTATAAGAACGAGAACGGCAATTATTCGTTTTACGACCTGGTAGCGGGCGAACATAAACCGATGCCCGACCGTCCGGGTGTCCTGGTTCTCAAAACGATAAAAGAGAGAACCGGCGTTATCAAATCAAATCCCGGAGCTTCGCTAATCGACATCGGCGACGGCGTTGCTTGTCTCGAGTTTCACTCAAAGATGAATTCGATTGGCGGCGACACGGTTGCGATGATGAATTTCGCTCTTGACGAAGTGGAGAAAAATTTCAAGGGGCTCGTCGTCGGCAATCAGGGTGGCAATTTTTCGGCCGGTGCCAACATTATGATGCTCCTGCTCGCCGCTCAAGAGGAAGAGTGGGACGACATCAATTTGATGGTTCGTTCCCTGCAAAACGCCGTGATGCGTCTCCGCTATTCGTCGAAACCGGTAGTAACGGCGCCTTACGGATTGACGCTTGGCGGCGGCTGCGAGATCGCTCTGCACGGCAATAAGACGCGTGCGGCGGGCGAAACTTACATCGGCCTCGTCGAGGTCGGTGTCGGCGTAATTCCAGCCGGCTGCGGCACAAAGGAGATGACAATGCGTGCGATGGATGCCGCTGCGAATGCCCCCGAAGCCGACCCGCTCGCGTTCCTAAAGAAGACTTTTGAAATGATCGGAATGGGCAAGGTTGCGACGTCGGCGCAGGAAGCGCATTCCTGGGGATTCCTTCGTGATACCGACGCCATATCGATGAACGGCGACCGTCTGATAGCCGACGCTAAACAGGAAGTTCTGAACATGGACGCTTCGGGTTTCGTGGCACCCGTCGAGCGGACCGATATCATGGTTCTCGGCGAATCGGCCCAAGCGGCGATAAAGCTGGCCCTGCATATGATGAAACAGGGCGGCTTCATCTCGGATCACGACGAGTTGATCGGTAAGAAACTTGCGAAGATCCTCACCGGCGGCGATATGAACCACAAGGCGTTTGTATCCGAGCGGTATCTGCTCGATCTCGAACGCGAAGCTTTTGTTTCGCTTTGCGGTGAGCGAAAAACGCAGGAACGGATCGCGGCAATGCTCAAGACCGGCAAGCCGCTGCGAAATTAATGGAGCGTTGCAGTTGGGCAAAGAACGATCAGGCAATTGCCTATCACGATGCCGAATGGGGCGTGCCGCTGCATGACGACCGTGGGCTCTTTGAATTCTTGGTTTTGGAAGGCGCCCAGGCCGGTTTGAGCTGGGACACGATACTCAGAAAGCGTGATGCGTATCGTAAGGTCTTTGATAATTTCGACGCGGCAAAGGTCGCGAAATACGGCGATACTAAGATCGCCGAGCTTCTTCAAAATGAGGGCATTATTCGCAACCGGTTGAAAGTAAATTCTGCCGTCACGAACGCAAAAGCTTTTTTGAAAGTGCAGGACGAGTTCGGCTCGTTCGACAAATACATCTGGGATTTCGTCGGCGGCGTGCCGATAGTGAACAAATGGACCGAGTCTTCACAGATACCGGCGACGAGCAACGTGTCAGATCGCGTAAGCAAAGACATGAAGCAACGCGGCTTCAGTTTTGTCGGCTCGACTATCATCTACGCGCACATGCAGGCGACCGGCATGGTCAACGATCATCTCGTGTCGTGTTTTAGGTATAAGGAGTGTCAGAACCACTCGGGTTAGCGTGCGGCCAGTTTTGCAACCATCGAACTGGCCGCCCCCTTACGGAGGCGGTTCCGACAGAAAATTTATGAAAGAAGCAGTAATTGTATCGGCCGTGCGTACGGCTGTGGGTAAGGCGCCGAAGGGCACGTTGAGGAACACGCGTTCGGACGAGCTGGGGGCGACGGCGATCAAAGAGGCGGTCGCTCGTGCCGGCGTTGACGTATCGCTTATCGACGACGTCATCATGGGCTGTGCGTTTCCCGAGGCTGAGCAGGGAATGAATGTCGCCCGGACGTCATCGATACTCGCCGGGCTGCCGGTCGAGGCCTCGGCGATGACCGTCAATCGATATTGTTCGTCGGGTTTGCAGACCATCGCTATAGCGGCAGAACGCATTATGGCAGGCGGTGCCGATGCTATCGTCGCCGGCGGACTGGAATCGATGACCGTTATTCCGATGGGCGGTAACACGTTTCGCCCGAATCCGCGGCTGGCGGATACATATCCCGATTACTACTTGAACATGGGATTGACGGCTGAGAATCTCGCCAAGAAATACGAGATCACACGCGAACAGGCTGACGAATTCTCATACAATTCGCACCGAAAGGCTCTCGCGGCGATTAGTGACGGCAAATTCAAAGACGAGATCGTTCCGATGAATGTTTTTGTCGACGAATTTGACGAGGCGGGACGTGTTCGCCGCAAAGAGATCGTCTTTGCTCAGGACGAGGGCCCGCGTGCCGACACTTCGCTCGAAGGCCTGGCGAAACTTCGTGCTGTGTTTCACGCAAACGGAACTGTGACGGCCGGGAATTCGTCGCAGATGTCCGATGGTGCGGCCGCCGCGGTCGTTATGTCTGCAGATAAAGCGGCCGAACTCGGCATTAAGCCGCTCGCACGCTTTGTCTCGTTCGCAACCGCCGGCTGCTTGCCCGAGGAAATGGGCATCGGGCCGGTTTATGCAATTCCAAAGGCGTTGAAACTAGCGGGTCTCACTCTCGATCAGATCGATGTAATCGAGCTGAACGAAGCGTTTGCCGCGCAGGGATTATCCGTGATGAAGGTGCTCGAAATGGACCCGTCGAAAGTAAATGTAAACGGCGGTGCGGTCGCACTCGGCCATCCGCTCGGATGCACCGGAGCGAAATTGACCGCGACCTTATTACAAGAGCTGAAGCGTCGAAACGCACGTTACGGTATGGTCACAATGTGCGTCGGCGGCGGAATGGGAGCCGCTGGGATCTTCGAACGGATCGACTAAATAGAGGCGACGGATATGTTGACAAATGCCAAACCGGTAATTCTCATCCCGACGGTTAAAAAGGACGAGGCAAAGAAATTCTACGAGATCACGCTCGGACTTACCTTCAAATCCGATGATGGATTTGCGCTGGTTTTTGATACGGGTGGCATTATGTTTAGAGTGACGCCGGTCAAAGAGTTTACGCCGCACGAGTTCTCGGTTCTTGGATGGGAAGTCGATGACATCGTCGGATCCGCTACGGAATTTACTTCGCGGGGAGTCAAATTCGAGATATACGACTTTCCCTGGATGACGCAGGACGAGCAAGGCATCTGGGCAGCCCCCGACGGGACTAAAGTCGCCTGGTTTAAGGACCCTGATGGAAATCTGCTGTCGATCTCACAGCACGCTAAATAGTTTCGAAAAGAGGAGCAATGAAAAATGGAAGCACAAATGGAAAAAGAATATGTAAAAGGCGGCGAGTTTTTGATCGCTGATTCGAGCGTCGCTGAGACGTTTACGCCGGAAGATTTTACCGACGAGCACCGCATGATCGGTGAGACCTGTCGCGAGTACATTGACAACGAGGTCGCGCCGCAATTGCCCGCCCTCGAGAGTCACGCATGGGAGGTCGCTCGCGATCTGCTAAAAAAGGCCGGCGAATTGGGCCTGCTTGGCGCGACAATTCCTGAAGAATACGGCGGTCTCGGCCTCGATCAGGTTTCGGGCTGTATCATCGCCGAGATGGTCGGGCGGGGAAGTGGTTTTGGTTCGACCTACGGCGCCCAGACTTCGATCGGGCTGCTTCCAATACTCTATTGGGGTTCTGAGGAGCTTAAGAAAGAATGGATACCGAAGATCATTTCAGGCGAGGCCGTTTCGGCGTATTGCCTGACCGAGTCGAGCTCGGGCTCCGACGCTCTCGGTGCAAAATGTGTCGCAAAGCTTAGCGACGACGGCCAGCATTACATCCTAAACGGCGAAAAGATGTGGATCACAAACGGCGGATTTGCCGATGTGTTTCTTGTCTTTGCCAAGGTCGACGGCGAGAAAGAGAAGTTCTCCTGCTTTCTCGTTCCGCGCTCGGAAAACTGTCGTCCCGGCGGCGAGGAGCACAAGCTCGGTATTAAATCGTCGTCGACGACGGCCGTCATTCTGTCCGATTGCAAGATACCGGTCGGCAATCTGATCGGCAATGTCGGCGACGGGGCAAAGATCGCATTTAACGTGCTCAACGTGGGCCGCTTTAAGCTCGGTGCGTCGGTCACGGGCGGTGCAAAATTGGCGATTCATGAGGCCGTACGGTACGCGAACGAACGCCATCAGTTTAATAAGCCGATCTCGTCATTCGGTGCCATAAAGCATAAACTCGCCGAGATGGCGATCCGCACTTGGGTTTCCGAGTCGATTACCTACCGCACCGTCGGTATGATCGATCACCTGATCGGCGACGGAGCCGACAGCGCGACAAAACTGCAATCGATTGAGGAATACGCGGTCGAATCGTCGATCAACAAGGTCGCTTGCAGCGAGTCGCTTGATTATGTTGTCGATGAAATGGTGCAGATTTACGGCGGTTACGGCTATTCGGCAGATTATCCGGCCGAAAGAGCGTATCGCGATTCGCGTATCAACCGTATCTTTGAGGGCACGAACGAGATCAACCGAATGCTCATTCCCGGGCAGTTGATGAAACGGGCGATGAAGGGCAAGCTCGGTCTACTGCAGGCGGCAAAGGCTCTGCAGGACGAGATTCTCAATCCGCAGATGTCGTTTGACGAAGACTCGGGCATACTCGCTGCGGAAACAAAATTAGCGCAAAACGCAAAGAAGATAGCGCTTATGGTACTCGGAACTGCGGCTCAGAAATACATGACGGGCCTCGCCGATCAGCAAGAGGTTCTCATAAATTGCGCCGACATCATTATGGACGCATATCAGATGGAAACGGCGATCCTGCGTGCTAAAAAGATTGCCGAGAAGAACGGCGATGAGGCGGCCGGACGATATGTTGATATGGCTTCGGTTTATTGCAATGATGCTATCCAGCGAATCGACTCTGCTGCTAAGAATACCATCGCCGCGATTGCCGAGGGTGACGAGGGCCGCACTTTGCTGGTTGCTTTAAAACGGTTCACCAAGAACAATTCGCCCATCAATACGATCGCCGCTCGCCAGCGTATCGCGGAGACGATGATCCAGGCAAACACCTACGTTTTTTAGGCATCTGCAGTTTGTCTGATATCAAAAAGCCCCGCAAGCCATTAAGGCGAGCGGGGCTTTTGATCATTTTACTGATCCGCGATTAGATTAATAATTGCGGTAAGTACGTCTGACGACGGTTCGGCGAGTGTAATTCTTCGGGCGTTGTTTATGCGTAAACAGTGCTCCGCCGCCGGCACCTGCTAAACCGCCTATTACCAAGCCTTTCTTACCGCCGACTAAACCGCCAACGAGCATTCCGACACCCGTTCCGATACCGACGTTGAACGCCCTACGGTGACGCCGATAGACATTTGGTCGCTTATAGGTCGTATAGGTCCGTGTACGACTGTTGTAGTATCGTGTTTGTCCGATTGCTGTCGTCGATGCCACAGGCACCATAATTCCCAACATTGTGACCATCAATAATGACGTAAAGTATTTTTTTAACATATAAAATCTCCCCTTAGATTGATCTAAAACCCTCCACTGTCGGTTTAGACCGTTTTGTTTTTGCACTATACTACCCAGCAACCACTGTGCCATAAAACAACAAGCCTTTATTCGATAACAACTTACATACTCCGAGGTGATGATTGTAATCCATTTTCCACACGAAATCGGCCATTAATCAACGGTATGGTTGGTCAGACGGCCGGATCAACCCTGCAGAGTTAACATTATGTAGAACTTATATCAGGCAGTTCTTATCAGCCGGTTGCGTGACTTTTTATGATCCATTTTCTCTGTGTTAAACTCAGCTTTCAGGATTCTCCGATTCATGCTTAAAAATCCGATCCCAGAACTTTCGCTTTTTTACGATCTTGAGTGGGTACCTGATGCCGCGGGAGGCAAACGCCTCTTCGACCTTCCGGACGAGACAACCGAGCTTGAGGCAATGCAGGTATTGTGGGAACACTCGCCGCAATATAAAGAAGTTGAAAATCCTCGACCATTCTTGAAATACATGTTTTCACGGGTCGTGTCGATTGCGTTTTTGTCTCGAAAATCACACTTTAACCGTGACCGCGAACGCGTAACCGAATTTTCGCTCAACTCGTTGCCCAAGTTGCCGCTCGAATCTGACAGTGTGGACGAGGCGGCGATAATCGAACGGTTTCTTTATATTGTTGGGGACCGCCGGCCTCAACTTGTCGGCTATAATTCGGCCGAGTCGGATCTGCAGGTTTTGATCCAGCGTGGCATCATAAACGAGGTCACGGCACCGGCCTTTAATCAGCGGCCAAACAAGCCGTGGGAAGGCCCAGACTACTTTGACGCCCGCAATAGCGAGGCCCATTTGGATCTCATCAAACGGTTCTCGGGCGGGGCGATGATGCCCAAGCTCGACGAACTGGCGAAACTCTGTGGATTTCCGGGTAAGATAGATGTCAAAGGCGACCAGGTCACCGACCTGTGGCTCGGCGGAGATCTGACAAAGATCGTCGAGTACAACCAGATCGACACGCTTAATACCTATCTCGTATGGCTACGTGTAGTATATTTTGCCGGACAGATAAGCGAAGAAGATTACATTAGCGAACAGGAACAATTTCGCGAGTTTCTCGAAAGCGAAATGGAAAAACCGGAGAAAGCGTTTCTCGCGGACTTTTTAGAGAAATGGCCGCTGTAGATATGCAATTCGGCAAAATATACCACGAAAACTGTATCGACACGTTAGATCGAATGCCCGATGATCTCATTGATATGACGATCACGAGCCCGCCATACGATGATCTGCGCGATTACAACGGTTACCACTTTCCGGTCGAACAGATCGCGGCGATGCTTTATCAAAAGACAAAACCGGGCGGCGTGGTGATCTGGGTCGTTGGAGACAGAACATTGAACGGCGACGAAACGTTGACGAGCTTTCGGCACGCGATCACGTTTCAGGAGGCTGGATTCAAGGTTCATGACACGATGATCTACGCCAAAAACAATCCGATACCGAGTGATTGCGGTAAACGATATCGGCAGTGTTTCGAGTATATGTTCTGTTTCAGTAAGGGCCAGCCGACGACTTTTAATCCGATCACACAGCCGATTCGACAGGAGAAAGCGTTCAAGTCGTTTCGCATTACAAAGGTCGGACGCAACGATCTTGCTCACGACCACGTCGCGCCGAAAGAGCGTAAGGTCAACAATATCTTTTTTTACAACGTTGGCACATCGTCGTCGAAGGATAAGATCGCGTTTAAGCACCCGGCGATATTTCCCGAGAAACTCGTCGAGGATCAAATCCTAACCTGGACTGATCCGGGCGATCTGGTTTATGACTGTTTTATGGGAAGCGGCACGACCGCGAAAGTTGCGCAACTTCTGGAGCGGCAATGGTTAGGTTCGGAAATTTCTGAGGAATATGTGAGGATCGCCGAGGAGCGTCTTTCGCAGCAGTCAGGCACAAAGAATTTGTCAGCCGCAAAATGACAACCTTCCGTCCGCTATTTACGTCTATTAATCAGTCACCGACGAGCCATTATTTAATTTAACGAAATCGTTGTACAAATTTATGAAAAAGGTATTATTTATTGCTTTTGCGTCATGCCTTCAGGCGGGAATGATCTACGCACAGCCGCGGCCCGTTGACCGGACGCCAACGGTTACGAACACTCCTGATTCATATGCCGCGCGTTACGAAGGCGGCATTTTTGGGGCGAGCGGCAAGGAAAAAGGCACGCTCAAATTTGATGACGCTAATTCGCGTCTTGTATTTAACCGCCAAGACGGGCGAGAGATGTTTTCGATCCCGTACGACTCGCTGATCGTGATCTATCCTGACTCAAAGGAAAGCGTACCTCAGTCGGGCAAGGTGATCAGCCACATTCCGCTGCCGGGTGCTGGTTTGGCGAGCCTGATGAATAAAAGCACGAAATACGCCAATATGACTTTCGACGATCCGGATATCGAGGCTAAGGGTACCGCGAGTTTCAGGTTCGATAACAAGGACAATCTTCTGAAGTTTATTGACAAACTTGGAGCCAAAGCGAAGATGAAGCAGCGAGGCGACGCCTATTACCGGCCAAAGCCGTCGCCGGTATTTTAGAGTCAGTTGAGGTCGCCAAAACGGTGCTGAAGTATCGCCGTGATAGCGATAGACGCGGTTTCGGCGCGCAAGATGCGGCCGCCGAGCGTCACGATATTAATGCCGTTTGATCTGGCCGCTTCCAATTCAGAATCGTCCCAACCGCCCTTCGGTCCGAACAAGGCGGTTATTTTTTTGTCGGCTTTTAGATCCGAAAATGAGCCGCCGTCTCTCTCTGAAAACAATACCGTATTGCTACTCTCCGTGCTCAAAATGAATTTATCGAATTTGGCGGGTTCGGCGATCTCCATGATCCGCGCCCGGCCAGATTGTTTTGTGGCCTCGAGAGCAATACGTTGCCAGCGTTCCATGCGCTTTGCGGCATCTCTAAGCTGGACGTCACAGCGAATCGTATGAAGCGGGACGAGGGTTGAGACGCCCAATTCGACAGCTTTCTGAATGATCAGATCATACTTTTCACCATTTAGAACCGTCGAAGCGACCGTGATCTCAAGCGTTGATTCCGGCGACGCGGGTATCGTCTTTTCGATAACGGCGAGATCCGCGCTCTTCTTGTTAATTGTGACGATCGAACATCGATATTCACCGCCGCAGCCATCAAAGACAGACACTTCGTCGGCTACTCGCAGCCGCAAAACATCACGCAGGTGCCTTGTTTCGTCAGCATTTAACGAAACAGTTTCGCCGGGAGATTTTATAGAAGGATCATAAAAGCGTCGCATTTTGAGTGTTTAGGGCTTTCGAATTTGTCCGAATGTATCAAGGAATTCGGACGACTGTTGCCGCAGGGCGACCCAGTTATCGAAGACGTCGGGTGATTGCAGCCATATGGTAAACCACTCCGCGATCTCAGCGTTTAGCTTTCGCGTCACCGCATCGACATTTGTTCGCTCAGATATCTCCGTCGCGATCTTCTTACCGCGAAGTGCAGTCTCGCGAACAAGCCGAATGCCTTCTCGGTCATTATCAGTCTGGTATTTTCGCCGCAGGTTTTCAAGACTTTTTATCGACTTCGCCGTGCTGCTTAGATTGTCCATCTGCAGCACATTTCGCAAAGCGGCATCGTACGGCCGGTCGGATGCACGCTCAACATACAGCTCCATTATCTCGGAATGACGAAGTTCGGCCCCTTCATCCGCGAGCAGACGAGCGACAATCATGGGCGAATCGACAGCCGATTTGCCGTATTGGTCGGCTACGACCGTTTCGATCGATTCGATTTCGGACGCTCCGACATTCTCACAATCGAGCTTTTCCCAAACCTCGATGATCAGATCGTTTTTTGTGCGTGCGAGCCACATGGAATAGTTATCACGATTCAGACTCGGCGAAACGCCTGCTCACAGTCTTGCGCCGCGGCCGATTGAATTTATCAGAACCGTGGATGAATGATCTTTTGGGTCCCCGACAATGGCGACAGTACCGCCGCATTCGCGAACAACGTCTCGCTCTGGCACAGTCTCGGTCGTATAGTCAGTTCCTTTTGCATGGAAATCGGGACGAATCGCTCGAATCAAGTCCTCGACCGTCGGCTCATCAAATATTGTGACAAGATCGACACAACGCACTGCAGACACAACCTCAGCTCGTTCATTTTCCGGCATAAAAGGTCGACCTTCGCCTTTGAGCATCCGCGCCTGCCTGTCTGAATTTATACCGACCACCAGGATATCGCCGAGGGCTTTTGCTCCAGAAAGATAACGGACATGCCCGACATGAAATAGGTCGAAACAGCCATTGGCAAGGACGATCTTTGCTCCGGCCGCTCTGTGACGCGCAACCTCGCGGATGAGCGTCGAGCGATCGATTATTGGAGCAAGATTGTCGGACATAGGTGGTCTATTCAGCGTGTTTTGAAACAAACGAGATTGGTGAATTTTTCAGTGACTCGATCAACTCGTCCGGGGAGACGCAGGCCGTTCCTTTCTTCATAACGACAATGCCGCCGGCGTGATTTGCAATATCCGCTGCGTCAGCGAAGGCGAGTCCCGACGCCAGTCCCAAGGCATATGCAGCAATTACCGTGTCACCCGCGCCTGTGACGTCCACGGGCTCTGTTGAGCCAATAGCACTGATATTTAGCGGCGGCCGGTCCCTCTCAAAAAGCAACATTCCCTGATTGCCGTTTGTTACCAGCAGCACCTCATAACCCTGTTTTTCTCGTAGCCGCGAACAATCATCAGCACTAAAATTCTTACCGAGGATATGTT
Organism: Pyrinomonadaceae bacterium; assembly: GCA_036802885.1. Lineage (GTDB taxonomy): Bacteria > Acidobacteriota > Blastocatellia > Pyrinomonadales > Pyrinomonadaceae > OLB17. Next base: position 1,818 of record DAIRVI010000002.1, on the reverse strand, counting down.
CGACCTCTTCACGATTGGGCGTGGCGGTTGTGGCGTCGGTCAGCTCAGTAAGCCTGAACCGCGAATCCACTACCAACGGTATGCCGCGTCTGCGTGAGATGGCACGTGCATCATCGACGATCTCGGGAAATACAACACCATAATTGTAGTCCGAAATTATTATCGCATCGGCAAAATCAGCCGTGTCGGCAAGATTTCGCCTCAAAGACTCCTTTGAGATCGCGGAGATGGCTGTAGAATTTTCGTAATCGATCCTTATCACTTGCTGCCTAGCCGCATAATGCTGGCCCGCGAGGACGCGCACCTTGGTGGTAGTTGAAAATTCCGCGTCGGAAACAACTCGGCCGCAATCGACCCCGAGTTCCGAAAGGTTGTCGATGAGAAGTTCGCCGTTGGGGTCTTGGCCGGTTACACCGATTAAAATCGGTTTACCACCAAGCGACGCCACATTGACGGCCGCGTTAGCCGCGGCACCCGGCAGCGTCTCGGTAGCATCGTGTCGAAGGATGAAAACGGGCGCCTCGCGCGACACACGCGAGATCGTGCCATTTAAAAACTGATCCGCGACCAAATCACCAATAATGACAACAGACTTTTGTGGAAATACCGTTTTGATCGTTTTGTTCAGGTCAGTCATCGCAATAATGAAAAACTACTACAAACCTGCTCGATAAACAAAAATGGTTGAAGACTGTAAGCCCTCAACCATTTCCATTTTTCAATGATTACGCGAAATTAATGGGTATCGTAACTTGCGACAGGATAATCGTCTGAGGATCCCCATGACGTGGCTTGAATGACACCGTCGGTGCTACGTAATATCCAGAACTGGCCAGTGGTGTTGCGCCAAATCGAAATATCCGTCTTGCCGTCGCCATCATAATCATTTTGTGTATTCAGATCCGTACCGGTAGTACCAAATGAAACCGCGATCAGACCGCCATCAGTACTTTTTTGTATATACCAGACAAGGCTGGATGTTGCCGTCGTGCCCTCCCGAACCACCGCGACGTCGGTTTTTCCGTCTCCGTCATAATCGCCGGGTACAACAAGATCGTTACCCAACCCCCAATTTGTGACGAGCAAGCCCGCTGTGCTCCTTTGCACGTAAAACGTGGACTGGCTGGCTAAAGTCGCACCGGGCCGTTGTACCGCAAGATCGAATTTACCGTCACCGTCATAATCGCCAGGCGCCGAATAATCAGTGGATAAACCAAATGGCGCAGCCTGAAAACTGCCATTAAGACTACTCAATACGTACCAAATCATAGTACCACCGGTTCGGCGGACAACTGCCAAATCCGTTTTGCCATCACCGTCGTAGTCTCGACCAACCGGTTCATCCCCCGATGAGCCCCAAGAAGTTGCTACAAAGGTCCCGTTTGAGCTGTTGAACCGGTACCATGCTCCAGTCGTGTCACGCCAAACCGAGATATCACCTTTTCCGTCGCCATCGAAATCACCCGGCGCCATAATATCTTCGCTCGCAAGTCCGAATTGAGTAAAAGTGAAGCCGCCGCCGCTCTTGGCGATATACCAGACATTATTGCTGGGGCGAAATACTGTAAAATCCGCCTTATTATCGGCGTCGGTATCCATCGCTATGCGCAATTTGGCCTGCGAGAAGGCCGAGGCCGACAAAAATAACGTAAACAGAGCAATTAGGGCTATATTCCCTCTCAGCGCCAATACATTTTTCATAAAAATTTTCCTTTGAACAAAATACTACCCGAAGTTTGGCGAACTATCGCCCCCATATGCACGAACCTAAAATATATCATCCATTCGACATTGATGGCAACAATAAAGTGTCCGCCC
>DAIRVI010000001.1:0-86742 GCA_036802885.1 Pyrinomonadaceae bacterium | reverse complement strand
TCTCATTCATTACCGAGGCCAGCGTGAATCTTGCCGAGGACGAGCCGCTGCTGCAGATGATGCAGGACGCCGGATTTCGTCGCGTCTTTCTCGGCATCGAAACGCCAGTCGAAGAAAGCCTCAAGGAGGCCCAAAAAGGCCAAAACACGCGCCGCAGCCTGATCGATTCGATCCATAAGATACAAAGCTATGGTATGGAGGTCATGGCTGGCTTTATCATCGGATTCGACACCGACCCTGACAATATTTTCGATCTACAGATGGATTTTATCCGAGAGAGCGCGATACCGTTGGCGATGGTCGGCCTGTTATCGGCTTTGCCTGATACCCAACTTTGGCGTCGGCTTGAGAAAGAGGGAAGGCTCGAGGGTTACCACTCCGGAAACAACACTGACTGTTCCCTCAACTTTATTCCGGTGATGAACCGTGAACGTCTGATCGCTGGATTTCAGAGCGTTCTCAAAAACATCTACAGTCCAAAGGAATACTATCTGCGTGCACTCGACTGCCTTTCGCGATTTCACCAGAACCGAATCGAACCGCGGCAATCGACTCTGCGAAAAGACCTTAAGGCCTTTTACAAGATCGTCACGCGTCTCGGCATCCGCGACCGCTCACGCGTCCAGTTTTGGGGCTATTTTTACAAATTGCTGAGGTTTCACGCCCGCGACTTTGCCCACGGCCTGACCCTCGCCGCGATGGGCTACCATTTCCGCCAGATCACAGAGAAATACTGTGACGTGTAACGCGTCTCACTGCACCGCCAGCCGTTTTACCACGTTGTCGTCGCGTAATACGGGCCCGACTCAAACCAAGTCCAGGCCGTCGGTCTCAAGAAAAAGAGCGAATACAAAAAACCAACCAAGAAGACAAAATCGTAGGGGTTTGTCGGAGCCGTGAGCGATAGCGACTGGGTTTTGGAGGGAACTCATGGAAAAAAAAATCGCGAAAGCGACCTTTTTGCAATTGGCGTATAATGCAGTTGTGAGAGTATTCATCCGTCTATCGATGATTTCGGCGATTGGGATATTAGCAGCCTGTCTTTTAACTGGTTCCGCATTTGGCCAGGTAGAAACCGAAGGCTGTCCAAGCTTCGAACTTTTCCAATCTTTGGATGTCGCGGTAACGGGTGACCGGATCAGTCTTAATATTGTTTCAACTGGCGGCTCACTTAAACCTGAGGAAGTGAAGTTCGACTGGCGCGTTTACCCACCGGGCAATATGGTGGTCAGTCCGGATACAACTAAGGCGTGGTTTGACACCTCTACGGTGAAGGAAAACTGGGCGATAGTAAGTGTGGATTTCGCAAATTGGCGTCGGTGCAACTGGCACGGATCCTCACGTACGATTAACATTCGGCGAAAAGGTCCATACACAAGTGTCGACGAATTTTGGTGGTGGTTCCAACTCAACGCAGAAGAATTCCAGGCCTATAAAATGCCGGAGTACCATCAATGGCTGGACCGGCTAAATGCTCTATTGCGATTGATCGACCCGAACCTCACCTATAGATTCGATAGAGAAAGACTCGATCCGATCAACACCGGCTTCATACTCGACTACAAAGGTAAGGTGAGCACGAAGTTGATCAACGACATCGTTGCTCGAGCTCCAAAAATAGCTGGTTGGGAATTCCTAGCTGAGAAAGCTCCCAAAAACTAATAGCAAAATGCCGGCCCAGACCACCGAGGCTGGCACCATCCTACGGCCGCATCGGGATTTTAACATCATTCTTCTCAGCAAAATCAATAGCTTGTTCATAACCTGCGTCGGCGTGGCGGATGACGCCCATGCCGGGGTCGGTGGTTAGGACGCGTTCGATGCGACGGGCGGCTTCGGGTGTGCCGTCGGCGACGATGACCTGTCCGGCGTGGAGCGAATAGCCTATGCCGACGCCTCCGCCGTGGTGGAGCGAGACCCACGTCGCACCGCCCGCGACGTTGATCATCGCGTTGAGATAGACCCAGTCGGCGATGGCGTCCGAGCCGTCTTTCATCGCTTCGGTTTCGCGGTTGGGCGAGGCGACCGAGCCGCAGTCGAGATGGTCTCTGCCAATCACGATCGGTGCTTTAAGCGTTCCGTTGGCGACTAATTCGTTCAGCTTCAAACCTGCTTTCGCACGGTCGCCGTAGCCGAGCCAGCAAATCCGTGCGGGCAAACCTTGAAATTCAACTTGTTCTTGTGCCATCGTCAGCCATTTGCACAAATGATCGTTGTCGGGAAACAAATCCATCATCGCCTGGTCGGTTTTGTAGATGTCCTCTTTGTCGCCCGAAAGTGCCACCCAACGAAACGGACCTTTGCCTTCGCAAAAGAGCGGACGTATATATGCAGGCACAAAACCCGGATAATCGAACGCATTTTCGACTCCGTTATCCTTCGCACGCTGACGGAGATTATTGCCGTAATCAAAGACGATTGCCCCGCGTTTTTGATATTCGAGCATCCCTTCAACGTGCCTCGACATCGAATCCATAGCACGTTTTTCGTATTCCGTTTGATTGGATTTGCGAAGTTCGTTTGCCTCTTCGATTGATAAACCTTGCGGAATATAACCGTATAAAACATCGTGTGCGGAAGTCTGATCGGTAACGACATCGGGCAGAATATTGCGTTCCAAAAGCTGCCAATGAACATCAGCCGCGTTGCCCAAAAGTGCGATAGATTTGGCTTCTTTTTTGTCGGTAAATTCTTTCACCCAAGTCAATGCTTCGTCTAAATCTTCGGTGGCAAGGTCAACTTGTTTGAACTGCAATCGTCTGTCAATCCGCTCTTTATCAACATCAACCAGCAAACCGACACCGCCGTTAAAAGTAATCGCCTGAGCCTGAGCTCCACCCATTTCGCCAAGTCCGGCTGTCAAAACGAATTTTCCGGCAAGCGTTCCCCAACCATGCTGCCGAGCAAGCGAGCCAAATGTTTCGTACGTGCCTTGCAAAATGCCTTGTGTGCCGATGTATATCCACGAGCCGGCGGTCATTTGTCCATACATCATCAAACCGTCGCGTTCGTAGTGGTCAAACTGCTCCTGCGTCGCCCAATGCGGGACGATGTTGGTGTTGGCGATCAAGACGCGCGGAGCGTCCGTGTGCGACTTGAAAACTGCGACAGGTTTGCCCGATTGAACGAGCAAAGTTTCGTCTTCCTCTAGATTCTTCAGGGATTCTAAAATCGCGTCGAAACATTGCCAGTTCCGAGCCGCCTTGCCACGCCCGCCATAGACGATCAGATTGTCCGGGTCAAACGCGACGTCCGGGTCGAGATTGTTTTGTATCATCCGGTACGCGGCCTCGATGAGCCAGTTCTTGCAGGTCAGTTCCGTTCCGGTAGGGGCGTGTATGATTCTGGACATAGTATCTTTCGCTTATGATAACCGAATTTCGAACGGCGATAAATTGCGGCGCGAATGTAATTCCGGCGACGATACGTATGTGTTAAACTCTCACCAATTTACGAGTAGGAGAAACCCTGATATGAAATTAGTTAACGCGATTGTTTTATCCATCATTTCTGTCTTTGCGCTAAGTTTTGTAGCGTACGCACAGCAGGGGAAGTCCTCTGAAAAGCCCAAGTACGATGCTAAACTCGCCAAAAAGCTCGGCGGCGACGAGCGCGGGATGAAAACGTACGTCCTTGTAATCCTCAAGACTGGACCCCGAGACGCCGAAATTAAAGGTAAGGAACGCGACGATATTTTTGCAGGCCACATGGCGAATATCGGCCGACTCGCCGACGCCGGTAAACTTGCGGTTGCGGGACCGTTCATGAAAAACGACAAAGGCTATCGCGGGCTGTATATTTTCAATACAAAGACCATCGAAGAAGCTCAGCAGATCGTCGAGACCGATCCGGCCGTCAAGTCTGGGATATTGGTCCCGGATATGACGCTGTGGTATGGCTCGGCTTCGCTGATGGCGACGCCCGAAATCCACAAAAAGATCGCAAAGGCAAACCCCTAAATGAAACCAACAGATACGAAACTATCCCGCCAGTTCGGCCTATGGGCGGCGGTCGCTGTGATAATCGGGCAGGTTATCGGCGTCGGCATTTTTCTAGTGCCTGCGGGAATGGCCAAGTCGGTCGGCTCACCTGTTTGGTTGTTTGCGATATGGTTGGTCGTCGGTTTAATGACGCTTTGCGGAGCCCTCTGTTATGCCGAAATGGCCTCGCGTTATCCGGAAGCGGGCGGCAGTTATGTTTACTTAAGAGAGGCGTTTGGTCGAGGTACTGCTTTTCTCTATGGCTGGATGGTTTTGCTGGTTCTGGATCCGGGCCTGACGGCTATTTTCGGAGTTGGCTTTGCGTCTTACGCAGGTTTTTTGTTTGATATACCGGCCGCGGTTCAGTCCTTTGTCGCAATCGGTACTATCCTGATCATCGGCGGCATCACAATTCTCGGCACGCGCCTTGGGGCAGGATTTCTTAAAACTCTTACCCTCATCAAGATCGGCACCCTCGTTTTCATTGTTCTCTTTGGATTTGGAAGCGGAAAGGGACAGTGGGCGAATCTGCAGCCTTTCTTTTCGATGCCGTCGGATGTATTTGCGGCACTCGCTGGCGGTTTTGTCGGCGCATTCTTTGCGTTTGCGGGCTGGTGGGAAGTGACGCGGATCGCAGGCGAGATCGAGAACCCGGAACGTAATATTCCGCGAATACTTGTGCTTGGAGTTACCGGGCTGACGCTGATCTATGTCATGACGAGCGCCGTTTTTATGTATCTTGTGCCGATCGCGAGCGTCACAAATGACGAAGCATTTGCGGCATTGGCCGGAACGGCGCTCTTTCGTGAGATCGGCGGCAGTATGTTTTCCGCAGTCGTAATGATCTCGGTCGCGGGAACGCTGTTCGCGTATCTGCTTGCGTCGCCGAGAGTCTATCTTGCGATGGCTAACGACGGTTTGTTCTTCAGATATTTTGGCGAGGTTAGTAGTAGGTTTGGGACGCCGCTCCGAGCCACGATGATCCAGATCGGACTGGCGTGTCTCTTGGTACTTTCCGGCAGCTTCACCCAAATCCTCGCCTATTTCTTTTTCGTCGTTATCCTGTTTGTCGGAGTGACGATCGCGGGCCTGTTCCGTATCCGCAAGTCACCATACGCCGGATACAACACGCCGTGGTTTCCGTTGCCCGCTCTCATCTATCTCGTTTTGACATTTGTAGTACTTGTTTTCGTTGGCATGCAAAATCCGTTACAAACATTGATCGGGATCGGTGTTGTGTCGCTCGGCATTCCCGTTTATCATTTCACTTTCAAAGGAAATTATGGCTTGGATAAAAACGATCAAATTTGAAGACGCGCAACCGGACCTTCAGGAAATTCTGATGAAGTTGCGGATGAGTTACCCGCAAGAATATGAGACGCCGGTTCCGCAGGCGAGCACTATTAACGAATCGATCATAGATTCGCACACCCTGATCCCGGACGCGCTGTTCCATGCTTTTTCAACGTACAGCGCCCTAATGTCGCCGGATTTGCCGCTCGGGCGTCGTCAACATGAGATGATCGCGACGATGGTTTCGGTAACGAATGACTGCTTTTACTGAGTGGAATCTCACGCAGAGTTTCTGCGTCGCGTCACTTTGGATGAAGGGTTGATCGAGGCCCTAAGGGTTGATTACAAAACCGCACCGATAACCGAGGCGGAGCGAGCGATGCTCGATTACGTCGTGCAGGTGACGAAAGATGCCGTACGGATCACGCCCGTTTACCACGAGCGGCTCCGGGCGGTCGGATTTGATGATACTGCGATTCTACAGATCACGCTGATAGCCTCTTGGTTTAACTACATCAACCGCGTTGCGGACGCGCTTGGCATCGGACGTGAAAACATCTAATGAAAGCTGACTTGATTCTCCACAATGCCGAACAGCTTGTGACTTGTGCGTCTAGCGGCAAGCCGAAACGCGGCTCCGCGATGCTCAATCTTGGAATCATTGAGGATGGAGCCTTGGCCGTTACAGACGGCAGGTTCGTCGGTGTCGGATCGTCGATAGATATCCTACGCAATTTTCAGGCGGATGAGTTGATTGACGCCGAGGGTCGCGTGGTCTGCCCGGGATTCGTCGATCCGCATACTCATATTGTTTTTGCGGGCGACAGGCTGAATGAGTTTGAGCTGAAGATCAAGGGTGCGGACTACCTTGAGATTCTGGCAAATGGCGGCGGCATTATTTCGACTGTTAAAGATACGCGTGGAGCGAGTGTCGAACAGCTTGTCGCACAAAGCAGTTTGCGGCTAAACAAATTGCTTAAGTGCGGTACGACAACTGTTGAAATAAAAACAGGTTACGGCCTCGATACTGAAACCGAATTAAAGATGCTCTCTGTAATCGAAGAACTCGACCGGACACACGCCATCGACGTCGTGCCAACTCTCCTCGCCGCTCATGCCGTCCCGCCAGAGTCTAAGGACAACCCAGAAAAGTACGTAAATCTGATTTGTGACACGATGCTCTCGGCAGCTTGGAAGTGGTTTGTCGGCTCGTCGTTTCACGGCCGAGTACCGTTTTTTTGCGATGTATTTTGTGAGAATGGCGCGTTTACGCTAACGCAGTCAAAGAAGATCCTGGAAACGGCAAAAAGCCTCGGTTTCAAGCTAAAAGCTCACGTCGATGAATTTACAAACCTCGGTGGGAGTCGTCTTGCGATCGAAATGGGTGCGACATCGATCGATCATCTCGACACGATTTCAGATATGGAGATCGAAATTCTTGCAAAATCTAATACGGTCGGCATTGTAACCCCGACCGTGAATTTCAATTTTGGCTGTTCACATTTCGCCGACGCCCGCGGTTTGATCGACTCGGGTTGTGCCGTTGCACTATCAACTGATTACAATCCGGGTTCGGCACCGTGCCCGTCACAGCCGTTGGCAATGGCGATCGCGTGTCGGTATCAAAAACTACTACCATCCGAGGCAATGAATGCAGCGACGGTTAATGCGGGATATGCGATCGGTCTCGGCGACAAAGTCGGTTCGATCGAAGCTGGGAAGCAAGCCGATCTGGTGATCGTTGAGTCCCGCGATTATCGTCAACTTGCCTACGAATTTGGCGGAAATCTTGTTAAAACGATCATCAAGCAGGGCGAAGTCGTCCATACGGCCTAACACCTTAAACCAGGCCAATTCTATGTTAATCTTTGTCTGTAAATGAACTCGGAAATAATAATCGACGGCGAGAGCCTGACATTTGAACAAGTGATTGCGGTAGCCAACGGAACACCCGGCGAACCGCGCGTTGGTTTGTCTGATGGCGCAAAAGCAAATGTTAATCGCTCAGCAGCCGCCGTTCAAACGCTGCTGGAGCGCGGTGAGATCGCGTACGGGATCACGACCGGATTCGGTGCTTTTAAGGGCAAGATCATCAGTCTCAAAGAGGTCGAAACGCTTCAACGAAATGTCGCACTTAGTCACGCCGTCGGTGTCGGGAATCCGTTTGATACGGTTACGGTGAGGGCGATCTTGTTGATTCGGGCCAACACACTTGCACGCGGATTCTCAGGCATCAGGCTCGAAACTCTCGAATTGATTCTCGAGTTTCTAAATCGGGGCGTTCACCCGGTGATACCTGAAAAGGGAAGTCTCGGTGCCAGCGGTGATCTTGCCCCCTTAGCGCATTTTGCCTGTGTGCTTATCGGCGAGGGCGAGGCGGAGTTTCGGGGCGAGACACTTACGGGTGCCGAGGCGCTCCATCGGGCCGAACTTACGCCGGTTACTCTTGCCGCGAAAGAGGGAATTGCGCTGACTAACGGCACAACGGTGATGACGGCCATCGGGCTGCTTGAAACGTGGAAGGCAAAGCATCTGGCTGGCATTGCAGACATTACCGGATGTCTGAGCCTCGAGGCGTTGCACGGAACTGTATCGGCATTTGACGAACGGATCCACGCCCTGCGGCCGCATCCGCGCCAGATCGAATGTGCAAAAAATTTGCGCGAGATTCTCGCCGATAGCGAATTTGTTCGCGATTTCGACCCCGCAAACGTCCAGGACGCTTACACGCTCCGCTGCATGCCACAGGTCCACGGTGCCTGCCGCGACGCCGTTCTTTACGCAGAATGGCTGATAAAGCTTGAGTTGAACGCCGTGACCGATAATCCGCTGATCTTTATCGATGACGAAACCGGGAATATCGATGTTATCAGTGGCGGCAATTTCCACGGCGAGCCGCTCGCACTGGCCTTTGATTATCTGACTATCGCTCTTACCGAACTTGGAAACATCTCCGAACGCCGAATCATGCGTCTAACCGATGAGGCGTCGAATGCACATATTTTGCCGCCTTTCCTGACCGAGAGCGGAGGCTTAAATTCAGGTTTTATGATCGTACAATACACAGCTGCGGCACTTTGTACTGAGAACAAGATACTCGCTCACCCGGCAAGTGTAGATACGATCCCAAGCTCGGCAAATGTCGAGGATCACGTCTCGATGGGAGTCACGGCAGCTCTTAAATTGAGACAAGTTGCCGATAATCTCGAAACCATTTTGTCGCTCGAAGCGTTTTGCGCGGCACAGGGCGTTGAGTTTCGCAAAAAGGTTTTGGGCGCGGAAAAGCGATTGGGTGTCGGAACCAGGACACTATACGGGACGATCCGTGTTGCGATCCCATTCATCGAAGAGGACGAATATATGAAAGTGCATATCGAGGCGGCTAGGGCTATCATTCGCACGTTTCCGATTGGGAATTAACTCCATATGAACAAGAAGAGGTTTTTCTTTATCACTGCCGCTCTTTTGGTCGGAGCAGGATGCTTTTCAATGGGCTCGAAGGCTGAACCGTCGCTGAATGCCACGGAGACAGACAATTCAAACATGACACAATCGACTCAGCGCAAAGGGTTTATGGATAATCTCCCAAAGGATTTTGAGCAGCCGACCGACGATTCCGGTCGATTGCTGCTTAGAGAATACGGCGCAGTGTTTTTGGCGAGAAGCGGCGCGATTCCGCCGAAAAAGGTTGTATTTAAGGACGAAGCCGACGTCTCGAAGTTTCAATCGTCTCTCGAACGATCGTCGGAGGTGATAGGCGAATACAAGGTAGAATTGCAGACGGCCGCGATGACCGCTTTAAAAGATGCGGTCACTGAGGCTCGGGGTTCCGGCCTGACCATATCTCCACGCGCGGCTGACTCATCTCGTCGCGGTTACGCACAAACCGTGACGCTTTGGGCGAGTCGCGTTAATCCTGGCTTGATCTATTGGACCCGGAAGGGCCGAGTAACAAAAGCTGATGCAAAACGCATCAAGGGCCTGTCACCCTATCAGCAGGTGCCCGAGATTTTGAAACTCGAACGGGACGGCATCTTCTTCGCCAAGGACCTTTCGAAATCGATTATTTACTCAGTTGCGCCGCCCGGAACGTCCCAGCATCTCTCAATGCTCGCCCTCGATGTTGCTCAGTTCGACAACGCAAAAGTTCGGGAGATTTTGGCCAAACACGGTTGGTTTCAGACCGTCGCATCGGACCTGCCGCATTTCACTTATCTTGGAGTCAGTGAGGCTGAATTGACGGGTCTGGGGCTTAAACAGGTAATAAACTCGGGTCGCACATTCTGGGTGCCCGCTTTGTAAACTAACTATCGGATCGAGCTCATTCCGCCATCGATATGAACAATCTGGCCGGTCATCCAGCCCGCCTCGTCCGACAATAGAAACGCGGCCATCGACGCAATGTCACCGGGCTCACCAACCTTTTTCAACGGATGGCGAGCCGCCGAGGCTTCACGTTTTTCGGGCGAGTTTAACAAACGTTCCGCAAGTGGAGTGTCGGTCAAAGACGGCGCGATACAGTTTACGCGTATATTTGGCGCAAACTCGGAAGCGAGCGATCGTGTAAGTCCCTCGACCGCACCCTTGGCCGCTGCGATAGACGCGTGAAATCCCATCCCGATCTGAACTGCCACGGTGCTGAATAGAACAATGGATGCATTTTGCGATTCTTTCAGATTCGACAGTAGGCCTTGGATCGCTCGTACCGCACCGAGCACGTTGACGTTGAAATCCTCAACAAAGTCCGTTTCCGCTAGGCGATGAAATGGCTTGAGATTGATCGTTCCCGGGCAATACACGAGTCCGTCGATCGGACCCGCGACGGCTGGGAATGAACCGGCGTCTTTTGCGTCAAATTCGAATGTGCTTAATTTAGCCAGGCCGCCCGGTTCGTTTGCAGTTCGGTTAAATGCGAGTACCTCGTCTCCCTGAGCCGACAGTTGCTTTGCCAGTTCGAGGCCGATTCCCTTGCTTGCTCCGATGATCGCGTATCTTTTGCTCATTTGTTTCTTTTCGATCTGTTTTTCTTTTTAAAGGCGTCGCTGCAGTGTCTAAACCATTCCCAATCCCGCGGCCATTTCCGCCGCCAGGTGAACGGTCGTAAACACTTCTCGCAAGTCTTAGTCGGCAGATGTTGCTTCCGTACCCGATTCATCATTCGACAAAAGTAATTCGTTGGTAAAGGAGGGACGGATTCACCGACCGCGCGGGGATTCGTTAAACCGCTGCACCAAGCGGTCTAGTTGGACCGTTCAGCGATCAGTCGGGAGTAGCAGATTCCCGAGAGCAGGTGAACGTCATTCTCGAGTCAGAGAAGCCCGTTATGGTTAAGGGGTCGAATCGAATCGATGCTTGATGAATTCCGCCTCGATCATATATACCGTTAGCTCGCAGATGTCTGTGACGTAATCGCCTATACGCTCGATATGCTTGGCAACAAACAACAGCTGCATAAAACGTATTGAGGTCGCCGGCTCGGAACGCATATTGTGCATCAGTTCCCGGACGATCTTGTGGTATATCGAATCGATCTCCTGATCCATGGCAATAATGTGCCTCGCAAGGCCGGCGTCGCCTTGATTGAAGGCATCGATAGCCTTCGCCAGCATTTCCGATGCCCGCTCCGCCATCCGCGGTAGGTCTACATATTTGTCCTGTTGAGGCTCGTTGTTAAGTTCGATCGCGGCACTTGCTATGTTGCCGGCGTGGTCAGCGATACGTTCAAGGATCGGTGTGATCTTCGCCACCGCGACCACGAACCTGAGATCGCGAGCCGTAGGCTGCAGCAATGCAAATATCTCGATGACCTCGCGGTCCATCTCAAGCTCGAGATCATTTATCGCGGCGTCGTGAGCCAGCACCTCAGCCGCAAGATCGCTGTCCCGATCCACTATTGACTTCATTGCACGATCAACCGCCTCGCGGGCCTCGTTGCCCATATTTATGATCATGGTACGAAGTTCGTCGAGCCGTCTGTCAATTAATCGATGCTCTTCCATATTCTTAGTTTATGACAATTTCGCGTCCTAGCCGAACCGTCCCGTAATGTAGTCCTCGGTGATCTTTTCAACAGGGCTCGTGAACATCTTGGTCGTCGGGTTAGACTCGATCAGCTTTCCCAGCAAGAAGAATGAAGTTCGGTCCGATACTCTTGCTGCCTGTTGCATGTTATGTGTGACTATCACTATCGTGTAGTCTTTCTTGAGTTCGACGATCAACTCCTCGATCTTTTGGGTGGCGCTTGGGTCAAGAGCAGATGCCGGTTCGTCCATCAGGACCACCTCGGGTTCCACCGCCAATGCTCTCGCAATACATAGCCGCTGCTGCTGTCCGCCTGAAAGTCCAAAAGCCGACGCTTTGAGCCTGTCCTTCACCTCATCCCATAGGGCGGCGTTTCTGAGTGCCCGCTCGACACGTTCCTGTAGGTCGGCATTACCCGACGCCATTCGGTTGATCCGTATTCCGTAAGCGACATTCTCAAAGATCGATTTCGGGAACGGATTGGATTTCTGGAACACCATCCCGACCTTTCTTCTGAGCGAAACGACATCGGTGCCCGGCGAATAGATATCGTGACCGTCGATCAGCACGGTCCCATCGAGCCTTGTACCGAGGATCGTGTCGTTCATTCGGTTAAGCGTCCGCAAGAACGTCGATTTGCCGCAGCCCGACGGGCCAATGAACGCCATTACCTCGCGCGGCGGTATATCGAGCGAAATATCGTGGAGTGCATGCGTCTTCCCGTAATAAAAATTAAGGTTGCGGACGCTGACCGTCGCTTCGGGCAGAGGGCCCGTAGTCGCTTTCTCGGGAGCACTTTCAAATTGATCTTGATTTGGCGCGACTTTTTCGTCAGTATTCATTTCTAGCATATTAGCCTAGTAGTTCTTCCTTGTCAGGAACCGCACGATAACATTAATGATCAGGATCAGCAGCATCAGGATCAGGGTTGCCGCCCAGGCCATCTGCCATTCGACCTCAAAAGGCCCGGTCGCATAATTAAAGATCTGGACCGTCAGCGAAGCCATAGGCTGATCCATATAGACGTTGTAAAAACGACTATTTAGTGCCGTAAAGAGGAGCGGGGCCGTTTCGCCCGAGACGCGTGCGATCGCCAGCATAGCTCCGGTGGCGATGCCCGTCTTCGCCGCCGGAAGCACGATATCCCAGGTCACTCGCCAATCGGGCGCCCCAAGGGCAAGGGCTCCTTCGCGCATTGCTTTCGGCACCAGCAGGATCATTTCCTCCGTCGTTCTTGCGACGATCGGCAACATAATGATCGCCAAGGCGATGCTGCCCGCTAATCCCGACTGGCGGCCCATCGGGAGAACGAACAGCGTAAAAACGAAAATTCCCACGATGATCGACGGCACGCCGGTCATCGTATCGGCGACAAACCGGACTATCTGGCCAAAACGGCTTTTGCCATACTCGGCAAGATATACTCCGGCCGCAATGCCGATCGGCAGCCCTAGTAAACTCGCAAGGCCGGTCATCAAAAATGAGCCAAGTATCGCATTACCGATACCGCCGCCCTCACCAACCGGTTTGGGCGTGTCGATCAGAAATTGAAAGCTGATCGCAGACAATCCGCGGAACGCGATATATCCCAATATTATCAATAGGATGGCGATCGTAAATAATGTACATGCGGCCGTGAGCCCTGTCATTAACAGGTTCGTCGCCTTGCGGCGGCCGCTCAGTACCGCTGGGCTCCGGACAGGACTCGGGGCCGTGCCGTGTTGATCAATAGTTGCCATACTATCCACCGACTGTGCCCTCCCGTCTTCTGACGCCGATTACGAGCAGCTTGGCGATAGCATTTACCACAAAGGTAACGAGGAACAGGATCAATCCGATCTCGATCAACGCACCTAGATACACGCCACCGGTCGCATCCGCAAAATTGCTCGCAAGTACCGACGCGATGGTGTAAGCGGGCTCAAACAGTGACATCGAGATCTGAGGGGTATTTCCAATGACCATCGTTACGGCCATCGTCTCGCCGATCGCCCGCCCGAGCCCGAGCACCACGGCTCCGGCAATACCCGGAACTGCATTTACCAGAACGACCTGAGTGGTTTCCCACTTGGTCGCACCCAAAGCCAACGCCGCTTCACGTTGAGTTGTCGGCACGGCTTCGAGAACGTCACGAACCACGGCCGTTATGATAGGCGTGATCATGATCGCTAAAATGATGCCGCCCGTCAACATTCCGATCCCGGTCAGCCGGCCCTGAAAGAACGGCAGAAAGCCAAGGTATTCCTGAAGGAATGCGCCGAGATACTCTCGGATGAATGGTGCCAACACAAAAATACCCCAGAGTCCGTAAACAACTGAGGGAATTGCAGCCAATAATTCGACAAGGAATGCGATAGGACGGGCGACGCGGCCCGGAGCCTGTTCGGTCAGGTAAACCGCCACACCGAGCGAAATGGGAACGGAGATCAGGAGAGCCATCAGCGACGAAACAACGGTGCCGTACACAAATGGCAGGGCACCGTATTTATCCATTGCCGGATTCCATTCGGAACCCGTCAAAAAACTTAGGCCGAAACGCTGAATAGAGGGAAGCGAATTGTAGAACATCATCGCGATCATGCCGCCGACAATGATCAGTACCACCGCAGCCGCGATGAAAAGCACTGACCGGAACAATTTGTCGCCTATGCCGCTTGCCTGTGCCACGCCCCGCTTCCTCTCTATTCGTGCTTACTGTCTAACCGGCTTGCCGCCGACCGTGATCGAAAGCAATTTCTCTTCGACTTTTTTGACCAGATCCGCGGGGATCGGCGAATAATGCAGATCCTTCGTAAATGCCTGGCCCTCGTGGGTTGCCCACCAGAGAAAGTCTACCATCGGTTTGGCTTTGCCGGCATCTTTCTGCTCTTTATAGATCAGAGTATAAACGATACCAGAGATCGGATATGAATTCGCACCACCCGCATTGGTTATCTGCATTCGCAGGTCAGCCGGAGCATTTGCGAGCATACCGGAGGCTGCTGCCGTAACGGTCTCAGGGCTGGGTTCAACAAATGTTCCGGCCGAGTTCTTGACCAACGCAGCAGGCAGATTATTAGCCTTGGCAAATGTCAGCTCAACGTATCCGATCGTATTCGGGGTCTGTTTGACCTGGCCCATTACACCTTCATTACCCTTTGCTCCCATTCCGACCCCGGCCGGTAATTGCGGGTTCTTGGTTCGACCTACTTTTTCTTTCCATTCAGGATTCAGCTTTGACAGGAAATCGGTGAATACGTCCGACGTTCCGCTGCCGTCCGATCGATATACCGGCGTAATGTCGGTTGACGGAAGGGCCGCAGTCGGGTTGTCAGCTTTGATCCTAGGGTCATCCCATTTCTTGATCTTGCCGAGATAAATATCTGCGATAACGTCCGGTGCAAGCTTCAGCGGCTCCTTGACGGCTTCAAGATTATAGGTCAACACGACCGCACCCAAGACGACCGGAATATGGACGATCTCGGCCGGCGACTGTTTCATCTCGTCTTCGGTCATTGCGGCGTCTGTTGCACCGAAATCGGCCGTCTGACTCTGGATGGCCTTGATGCCGGCTCCGGAACCGGTCGATTGGTAATCGGCCTTAACATTCGGGTGAGCCCTGCCATATTCGCTCATCCATTTATCCATAACAGGTTTAACAAACGTCGAACCCGATCCTTGCAGACGAACTGAACCGCCCGAGCTGTCGCCGGTCGCGTTTCCGATCTTTTGCCCACTGCATCCGACCAATGTAAACGCTGTTGTGAGCATCAATGCCAAAAAGTAGAATGTTCTAGTTCCCATTTTCTTGTTTCTCCTTCAGAAATAATAAGCCTCCCAACGGTCGGCTTTGATAATAACTATCGGTGCGGCAGGTCAAACTGTCAAAGATCTGAAACCTGCGATTAACTTTTTCGTAACATAGCGAAATGCGGTTAAAGGAGCGACCGGATCCTTAACAAGGTAACGTTTGGTCTTGCCAACGCATTGTCGCGGAACGCGACGACCACGAACATCGGAAGATCAACGGCGGTCAACAGTGTCAGCGTGAATCAATCGGTCCGCATTTTGCAAGAGGCTTTCATCAAGCAGCTAAACTATCTGCGTTAGACACTCGCTGAAAGCATCAGTCCCCCAAGAAACGTACTTCTCGCAAACCTTCAGACGTCGTGGTAGGATCCCACGACGGAAGAATGAAAAGGCGAGCCAAATGGCTTGCCTTTTCCTATTTGCATTTAAGATTGGTACACCCGGCAAGATTCGAACTTGCGACCCTCTGATTCGAAGTCAGATACTCTATCCAGCTGAGCTACGGGTGCACGCTAACAAAATTCTAGATTCTGAACCAATTATTTGCAAATTGGTCCTTGGTCGGCCGAAACCGGTTATTTCTGCAGCGTCCGAACGTGCTTGATAACAGAGTTGATTTCCTCAGCGGTGAGTTTCCCCTTAAACGCGGGCATTCCTTCGTCCTCGATGCCGTCGTTGACATAAGCGATGAGTTTCTCGTCGCTCGCGACCTTAAATTTGTCTTTGGTCAGGTCTTCCGGATTTAACGATTTACCCTTAATGGTTACCTTGCCGCCGGTACCTGTGTCTTTGTGACAAATCATGCAGTTTGTAGCGTATAGTTCTTTGCCCATAGCGAGTTCTTCTACGGGGACTGCGGGTTGGGGAGGTGTCACCTCGGCAGTCTTGTTCGTATTAGCCGAGTTCGCAGTAATCTTGTTTTGGGTTTGTGGGGTCTGATTGCAGGCGGCTATAAATAGAGCCGCAGTTAAAATAAAAAGACAAAATTTGATCGAGTTCATCGGTAAGCCTCCGGTCGGTTTGATTACAATTCTTGAAAAGTTTAACTTATGGTCATAGCGAGTACCAATCTGAGGACTGAGTTGTCCAAACCGTTATTATGAAAAAGTATTGTATAGGAATTTTGTTTTTAGGATGGATCCTGGCCGCAAGTATATTTCCGCAGGGCACAACAGCTCGTGTAACTGTCCCAGGCGTCAAGTCAGATGTCACTATTCGCAGGGACTCGCGGGGAATTCCATACATTGAGGCGAAGAACGATGCCGATCTCTACTTTGCACAAGGTTACGTGACAGCCAGCGATCGTCTGTGGCAGATGGATCTGCTGAGACGTTTGGCGCGCGGCGAAACGGCTGAATTATTTGGAAATGCCGTCCTCGAAGAAGACAAAAGATGGCGACGATTTGGATTTGCTGAGATAGCAAATCAGAGCCTCGGCAACTTAACGCCAGAACTAAGGACCGCCCTGAACGATTATTCTCGAGGTGTAAATGCGTACATCGCTACTCTCGATGACAATTCAATGCCGATCGAATTTAAGATACTGCAATACAAGCCGCGGCAATGGTCGCCGACAGATACGATCGTCATTGGCAAGATACTCGCTGACGCGTTGAGCACAACGTGGCGAAACGACCTGCTTCGAGCGTCGTTACAGTCTCTGTCGAAAGAAAAATTGGCAGATTTGACGAATCAGGTAACGCCGTATGACGTCGTTTTATTTGGAAAAGATAATACTCTGGTGAGATCGGCAGCGATATCCGCCGCGAGTTCTGTTTCTCCTGAAACATCGGCTTTTGCTGAAAAAGATGAGCTCACGCGTTCGGCATCGCTCAGCCGCGTAGGCCTTTATGCCGAAGAGCTTGCGGCAAGCAACAATTGGGTTATTTCAGGTAAGCGCACCGCAGACGGCAAACCTCTGCTCGCGAACGACCCGCACCTCTCCCCGGCGGCTCCCGGGATATGGTATCTCACACATCTTTCGACACCGACGATGCGTGTTTCGGGTGTCACATTCCCTGGCGTCCCCGGCATCGTGCTCGGTCACAACGAGTACATCGCGTGGGGAGCGACCAACGTCGGCCCGGATGTGCAGGATCTTTATATCGAGACGTTTAATGATCGGGGCGAATATAAATCGCCGACCGGCTGGCAAAAACCAAATATTCGAAAAGAGACCATAAACGTCCGCAGCAACCCGATGAAGCCCGATACAACGCCCGTAACCTTGGAGGTTGTGGAAACCCGAAACGGCGTTGTAGTAACGGAGGACGGCGGCCGAAAGTACGCGCTTAAATGGACTGCGCGTGACCCGAAAAACAACGAATTCGAGTCGTTCTTTGCTGCGAACCGGGCGAAAAACTGGGAAGATTTCAAAGGTGCGCTTCGAAAATACGGCGGAGCGACTCAGAATTTTGTTTTTGCGGACATCAAAAGCAACATCGGCTGGTACGCGGCCGGACGCATACCGATCCGACGTGTGGGTGACGGCGCCTTGCCTTACGACGGCTCGACGACGGACGGCGACTGGACGGGCAATATTCCATTCGAGGAGCTGCCAAATCTCTACAACCCTCCATCGGGGCTGATCGTCACTGCAAACCAGCGCATCGTTGGCACGTCATACAAATACAAACAGATGTCGCGTGACGCCGCGTCGCCGTGGCGTGCACGGCGAATACAAACCGAGCTTGAGGCCAGATCTAAAATCACGATGGATGACGTTCGCGATGTGCAGCACGACGCCTATAACATTCCGCTAGCGAATTTAAGCAAAGAGATCGTAAAGCTCGGTGCAGCCTCGCCGGAAACGCTCGACGTTTTGAGAGCGTGGGACGGACGTATGACGCCCGATTCGCGTGGTTCGATTCTCGCGGCGGAGATACGCTCTTGCCTCGCGAACAAAATGGCCGATAATAACAAACCGGCGCCCGCGTTTTTAATTCGCGAACGAATTATTGACTGGGCCGTTCGTGAACAGAGCAGCCGCTGGCTACCGTCTGGTTTTGCAAACTACACAGACTTTATCAAAGCCTGCGACGCAACCTCGCGGACAAGTTTGTCTGACGCTAAACGCCTCGGTCCGGACGACACAAAATGGACATGGAGTCGTAATTTCACGTCCCGCTTTCCCCATCCACTCGCGGTCGTGCCGTTGATCGGCGGCCAATTTATGACACCGAACGTCCCGTTAAATGGCAGCGGCCAGACGCCGAATGTCGGCTCGAACGTCTCGATGCGTCACATCGTGAGCCCCGGAAACTGGGATGCGACAAGGCACGTTATTCCACTAGGAGAAAGCGGCAATCCAAAGTCACCGCATTTCAAAGACCAGTTTGAAGCGTGGCGGACCGGAGCGCCGATGATCTTTCCATTCACGAAAGAAGCGGTTGAGAAAATGGCGTTAGATGTTGTCGTATTGACGAATAAATAGATAACTACGATATCAGCGACATTCCGCCTAAATTCTTTGCTAGAAGGGGTTTATTAGGAGCCGATCGGTTGCAGAAATATCTCCGCGATCATACATCTGGCGCTGCCGCCACCGGCAGTTTCTATAGTACTAACTTCAAGTGGAACCATTTCGCAATACGCTTCAATACTCTGGATTTGTTCAGCGGTAAAACTGTCGAATGCCCGCCGGGATAAAGCCAGAATGTCACGCCTATCATTGGTCTTTAACGAGAGCATATTCCCCGCAAAATCGTTCATTTGTTCAAATGTAATCTCTAGGATCTGATGACCCGATTCGGCAAGCGAATTACGAACGGCCTCTCTCTCATCCTTAGCTGTAATACTTTCGAGACAGACGACCGAAAATCTATCGCCGATGCACATCATCACATTAGTGTGATAAATTTCCTGTCCGTTCTTGTCGTGTGTATTAAAATAGACAGGTTTATAGTGCAGGTAATCACAGACCCTGAGAAAGAGCTTCCTGTCAGTTCGGGCCGACAACGATGCATACGCGATACCGCTCTTGTGATCAAAAACAATGCTCCCCGTACCTTCCAAGAACTTGTTTTCATTTTCGTAATCTGACAAATCAATCACATTTGACGCTTTGAAATGCTTCCTGAGCGAGTCGATGATATCTCGTCGCCGCTCTGATCGTCTGCTGCGGGCAAACATTGGGTAGAGAATTACGGTCCCGTCCTCGTGAAATGTAACCCAGTTATTCGGAAAAACCGCGTCTGGTTTTTCGGGTGTCTCGGTGTCGTCAAACACAAAAACATTCACGCCGGCCGATCTGAGTGACGCAGCAAAAGATTCAAACTCAGAGAGAGCTTTTGCCTGTGTCTCATGGGCACTTTCGCCTTCTCTGGTCTGGAAAGCGTTCGACGATGCAGTTTCGCTGTTAAAGGCAAATCGCGAAGGCCGAACTAGTAATATATTATTTGTCGACTGTTGTCGCGTTAAGCGTGATCGTGAATGCTGCGCAAGAAAATCGCTTAGAATGATTGCGGCCGCCTCGCTGTCAACTAGCCCTCGGGCTTGTTTCAAGGTTCGACCTTGTTTCCAAAGATTGCCTTTTGCTTCGTATGAAGTAGCTCGCTCGTCCTGTAGAAATACCGGGATATCAAGGGAAAGCGAGAAATTGCGTGCCATTCGGCGGGCTTCGACGGACATTTTACTTTCCGTGCCATCCGATTCGAGCGGCAAACCAATTACCAAGGCCGCGGCATCAAATTCGGTGACGATTTCTTTGATGTTTGAGAGCAACTTTTTCCAACTTGTCCGGTGTATTACTGGAAGCGGTCGTGTTGTAACACGCATTTCGTCGCAGATGGCGACGCCGCAACGTTTTGTTCCCGGATCGATCGCCAGTACGCGGCCGGTTGCGGGCAATTCAAAAACATCTGTAAGTGCGGCAGGATTAGTTGTTTCTTTTTGTTGCACTCGGTATAAGCGTTAAGAGATAATTAGAATTTCGAGCTGGCACGCTCCATTATTGTCGCGTTTTTGCCATAAGAACGTTTAGATTTATCACAAGAGGTATCATATGTCATTTCGCGGAAAGCTTTGGGTCCTTGTTATTTCCGGTGTAATCGCTGTATATGCGGTTGTGGGTGGTCTGCCGCTCGTTGGCGGGTTGCTTACGACTTCCGCCCAGCAGCCGGTAAATGACGCCAACGCTCAGCTCCGCATCGTCGAATCGGTGCTCCAGCATATTCAGAACGACTACGTTGACGAACCAAATATGGAGAAAGTACGTCTTGGGGCGCTCCGCGGGCTTGCGGGCGGGCTCGATCCGTACTCGTCATACCTGACCGCCGAGCAGGTTAAGGAGTATGAGGCAAGAAAGTCATCCAAGCAGCAAGGGATTGGCGCCGAATTCTCGCAGATCTCTGGTTATTTGTACGTTATCTCAACCGCTAAAGGCTCGCCGGCGGAAAAAGCCGGGCTGAAATCGGGCGACGTTATCGAGTACGTCGATAACAGAGCCACCCGTGATATCTCGCTCTATGACGCTCAACAACTTGTTCGAGGTGAGGCCGGATCGACCTTGGATCTGCGCGTTCTCAGAGCTGGTAGAAAACCTCAGACGATAAAGGTTGTTCGAGGAGCATATAAGATTCCGACCGCCGAATCTCGTATAGAAACGGGCAAAGTTGGCGTTATCAAGGTTTACAGTTTGGACGAGGGCGAGGCCGCAGATATTCGTGCGCAGGTCTCCGGGCTGACCAAACAGGGCATTCAAAAGATCATTTTAGATCTCCGCGGAGTGTCCGCAGGGAGTCTGCAGGAAGGTGTTGCGGTCGCAAACCTTTTTATCAAAGAGGGCGAACTTGCAAAGGTTCTCGGCCGCGAAAATAAAGTCCTCCAAACTTTTTCGGCTGAACCGTCAAAATTTGTGTTTGACGGCAATTTAGCCGTCTTGATCGATATTGGTACCGCGGGGGCAGCTGAGGTGATCGCATCGGCTGTTTTGGACCGAAAACGCGGCCAGGTAATTGGCGAACAGAGTTTTGGTTCCGGGACCGATCAAAAACTATTTCCGCTCTCGAGCGGCGGCGGATATCTCCTGACAGTTGCAAAGTGGGCTTCGCCGTCGGGCTCGCCATTTCTGGGCGAGGAACGGGCAAGTACGGGCGTTAAGCCATCAATCGAAGTAAAACGACCTGATACGCCGGAGCCTTTGGAAGTCGAAAATCTTGTCGACCGACAAGATGGCGAAAATCCCCAGCCCACAGCTACACCGACCCCGAAAGCTATTCAGCCGAAAGTCGTCGAAGATATTCAACTGAAAAAGGCTCTCGAAGTTCTGCAGGATAAAGCGTTGGCGGCTAAGGCCGGAAATTAACAACACGTTCATTCGTGCGTTTAAGAACCGGGCTACTGGCCCGGTTCTTTTGTTTGCTGAAAATGTTGTTCTATACGGCCAAGACTGCTAGAATCAGTTTTCAATGACAGACACCGATCTCACTATTCGACCGCTGGACGAGAGCGACCTTTCCGAATGGCTGAGGTTACGCCACGCGCTTTGGGACGAATCTAGCGAAGACGACCACAAAGCCGAAATGGTCGACATCATAGAGAACTCGGATTCGCAGTTTGTGGTCGTCGCGGACACGGGAAACGGTCGGCTAGTTGGTTTTCTTGAAGCCAGCGTCAGGTCTCATGTCGAGGACTGTGACACGGAGAATGTCGGTTATCTCGAAGGGTGGTTTGTCGAAGAAGATTACAGGCAAAAGGGAATTGGCGGCAATCTCGTACGGTATGCGGAGGAATGGGCTCGAGCGCGAGGCTGTACCGAGATGGCCTCCGATGCCGAGGTGAATAACCTTATCAGTCAAGAAGCCCATTCAAAACTCGGCTACATAGAGACTTCACGCCTCGTGCATCTTAGAAAAGAACTTGTTTAAGTGCGATTATTCGTAACAATCATCACAAAGATTTCGACCCGAGCAGTTCTCACCCTTACGTTCGCTGTCGTGATATGGGCTCAGTCGTCGGATCGGAGCTTTCCGACACCAGTTTCATCCAACGAGATCACCGGGACGATCAAGGCCCGCGACATAGGCGATTCTCGCACAACCTCATATTTTTATACCTTCGACGGTGGCCAAGGCGATATCTTTATCAATGTGGTTACCCGAAATTTTTCGGGTGACATTGATGTCTTTACGGCAGATGCATTGCAGCCGCTTACGAAAATGGTTATCTATGCCGACGCCGGAATTAATGAAACGGGCAGGGTGATTTATCTTCGGAAAGGTGCGCGGCTTGTGCTTCGGGTTGAGGGCCGTTCACCGAATGACGATCCGGCCAGTTTCCGGATAAAGTTCGCGGGGAGCTTCGTTGCGTTAGCGGAGCAAAAAACGGAAAGCGCCCCATCGATAACGTCGTCCGGGCAAATCGATGAAACAGGTGTCACGGTGAATTCCGTGGGAACTATAATTGCGATTCCACCGAAACCGAAAACTATCAGGAAATCCGACGAGGGCCCGAAGGTGCCCGTTCCGAGTCCCAAACCAGAAACCACGGCCGCCCCAGAGATATTGAATGCCGATCGGGAATCGATCGCTGTTGAGAAAGTGGTTGTCGACAAGAAAACTGATATCGCGGCCGAAAGTGAATCAGAAACAAAGTCCGAAGTTTCCGCGGTAAAACCCGAAACAAGACGTGCGGTCGGGCGAACAAAGACACCAAAACCTCTAAAGTCGTCGGCAAAAGTCGAAGAGAAAAAGCCGGACCCGCTGGCCAGTATCCGATTGGTAATACAGTTAAAGGATGGACAATTGATCGAGCATAGGATGGATCAAGTCCTAAAATTTAGCGTAGACAAAGGAGTGCTTACGGTAATTTCAAAAGACGGCAATATCAGGCGCTATTCTTTACTCGATGTTGCAAAAGTAACGATCGAATAACTGCCGACCCTAAGCGTAACTGTGAAGGCCTTTTAGCAAATAACTCACGCCCAAATAGGTAAACACCACAAACAGAAAGGCCACAACCGCAAAATAAGCCGAACTGCGGCCTCGCCAGCCTCGAGCGATTCGGGTGTGCAGAAATCCAGCGTAGGTGAGCCAGGCGATAAGGGCTCCGGTCTCTTTTGAGTCGAAACCCCACGGGCGGCCCCATGATTCATTTGCCCAGATAGCCCCTGTAATGAGCAGGATCGCTAGTCCCGCAAATGCCAGACAGGCCGTTTTGTACATCAGTCCGTCAAGCGATTCGAGGCTCGGAAGCCGTTCTCTGAGCTTTTCTGTGCGGAAGCTAAAAAACAGCATGAAAAGTGTGCCGACCGCCGCCGTTAACAGGGCAGCAAACTCGACCGGATTTGTACTCAGGCTCATGAACAGCTTATCGCCGTTCGCCTGAATATAGGCTCGGCCCATCTGTTCATGTTGTTTCGGCGTCATCTGTGAAAGTTCAGAAACGGTGAGCTGCTCATTTTCGGCGATCGCTAAACCTGCAATAACGTATTGGCTCGTGTCTTGATTTAGTTGAGCCTGCAGTCTTGGAAACACATTCGTATTGTCCTTTACCCCAATCACCAGCAAGCCGATCGAAGCGATCTGAGCTATCAAAGCGAGCCTCAGGAAGTAATGCCCAAATGTCTTTGCTCCCTCGTTGTTCTTATAGATGTAGAGCAGGAACGCGACTATCGACCCGGCAAGCAGGACGCCCGCAATTACCAGCGCCGGCCCTACGTACGGAACCTCAAGACGGAATGGGGCCGAGAAGGGTTTTTTGCCAAGTTCGTTAGGCACAAACAACCCTGCACGATAGACAAACTCTGTGAAGACCGAGAACTTACTTATGGTCGCCAAAACCGCGATTCCAAAAAAACTCGACCAGATGGCCATTGCCTCGACCTTAAGGCCGTCCTTTAGCAAATACATTACCGCGACGCCGAAACATACAAGGGCCACGCCGTAGCTGAGTGAGGCGTCACCGACGTGGATAGGGCGCCAGTAAGAGTCGAGCACGGGTGGCAGATTGATAAATTCGCCCCCAATAAACCGAGCAAGCGTTAAGATCAGAGCTGCCAACGGCAGCGTGAATGCGCTGAGAACACGAAAACTTCGTCGGCTTGAGAGAAGAATTGTGGCGATGCCGGCACCAAAGGCAAAAGCGACGCTGTAATCATACAAATTGGTGAGCGGAATATAGCGGAACAGCCACGGATCGGTCATATTGCCGCTCGCGCGCATTATCGCTATCTCGTTGTCGTAGGCGTTGACCCAACGTACGAGCCAACTCGAAAGGTTGAAGAATACACCGAGTGCCGCGGTAAAGAAGCCGATCCTTTCAGCCATTGCCGACGGCGCATAGAGATTCATTAGCTGAAACACGGCGCCAAAGATATAACACGCCAGTGCCAGCATCATGAAGGCGGTGTCCGAGATAAACGACCCGCCGATCTGCAATCTGAGGCCGAGCATCGCAAAGCCGCCAACGATCACCAAAATCGCGGGTAAATATGATTTCCAGGTAGTGCGGTCTTCAAGTCTGTCGAGTTCTTCCATAATCAATACCTCTTTTTGTGTAAAACGGGCTGCGCGCCTCTTCAGCTACGTGACGTTGGGTGGCACTTCGGGTTGATCGACAGGCTCAGCAGCCTGACGTACACTGCCGCCTATTTCGTTGGCAATTATTTTGAATTTGTCATCAAATGCTAATGCGCTACGGTTCGCGTCACCGGCGAGTACGACCTCGGTCTTGCCTTCCTCGTTTGTTTCAATATGTGCCCAGATACGCTTATGCGAAAAAAAGAACACGAACATAAGGGCCCCGCAGAGGCCAAAGCCGCCAAAATACCAGGCGATAAACGCTCCGTTATACGGATCGTATTTTATCGAGAGTATATGAGCAAACGGCGATTTTTCAAACTCGGTAAGCCGCCATTTATAACCAGCTTTCGGGGCGCCAACGGGCATATTATCCGCCAATTTCTGTGCGAACGCGAATACCCTTGTTCGTTCGCCTTGCGGCGGCGTGACGTTTAGAACTGCGACCGGGTTGTTATATTCGCCACTGCGAGTGTCAGGTTTGCCATCTGCTCCAAACGTAAAGTCAGGCATAAACTCGGCAAACTCGACCTCAGTGCCATCGGGCATACGCTTTGAACCATCGCGGGCTATGTCAATACGAACCGCATCGCCGCCGCCTTCGGGTATAGCCTCGAGCGTGATGGTGCGTGCGTTCCCAACCGGTATCGTCTGAGACTGAAAAAAGCGGTAACCGCGATAACTAAGCGGTTTATTCATGCTCACATCAACGATCATGTCCCCGTATTCTGGATCCTTGATGTTCATTTGCGTACGCCAATCCATCGTATTGCTGACGTCAATAGATCCATTTTCATCAATAAGACGCTGCTGTATGTCAGTGCACTCCAAAGAGAAAGGCATCGTCACATTAAACTTTTCTTTCTTGTCGAGATTGAATTGAATTAGTTGTATCTCGTTCGTCGTCGCTCCGGGTATCATCCTGACATCTGCGTCAAAACCCGTCTGTAACGCAACAAAATGGCCGAGAAACAGTGTCAGCAGGGCGACGTGGACGATATATGCACCTAACCGGTTTATCTGGCCCCTTTGGGCGAATACGACGGTTTCGGTCTTGGGGATCACCACCGAAAAATCCTTTCGCCCCTCAGCATCAACACCATATTCTTTCGTACTGGTCTCGGTTATCGTTGCCTTGTATCCCTTTTTATCGAGAGCTTTCTTGATCTCAAGAGCTACATCACTCTCGCTTTTATCACCAAAATCTATGATCGCATGTGACTTTTGTGTCAGAAGCCATTTCCGCGTGGCAGTGAGTTTTGGGTCCTTAATATAGCTCCACGCCGAGGGGAACCGGTCTATCGAGGCCAGTATGATGTTGAGAGAAAGGCTGAGAAGCAGGAGGTTGAAATACCAGCTGTGATAAATGTCGAAGAGCCCAAGCGAACCGAAAACCGTTCTCTCTGCCGGCGTGAGCGAATAGTAATATGCGTCAAAGCCCTGCACATTTTGCTGCAGTACCAGCATTCCGATCAATGACAATAGTGTGAGAGCACAAAGCTGAACTACACCAAAGCGAACGGAGCTTACAAAGTCCAATATCCGGTTTAGAACGGGCGCGGATTTCCTCGTGGTTGTCGGGCGCGTTTCTATTGTCTCTTCAGCGGTTGACATCTATTACTCAAAGAATAACTTAGCTGATTTAGTTTGTCATCTAGTCAAAAATAAGAACTGCTTTTTTCGAAATTCATCGCAGGTTATTGGACGAAACTTGGAAATACGGTTGTTTAACGTTATCCTTTCTCTTACGGTTTCAGATCTGCATTTTTCAGATGAGTACAACTATCGCCGAAATTAATGAAGTTAAGGCCTCGGGCCTGCGGGACAAGATGGTCGCGTATTTCGAGCTGACGAAGCCGCGAATTGCTTTTTTGCTCGTTCTAACCTCCGCGGCCGGGTTTTATCTCGGCACGAAGGGTGCGTTTGACGTCGTTCTATTTGCGAATTCGCTCATCGCAATTTCGCTCTTGGCGTTTGGAGTTGCGACGCTTAATCAATATTGGGAGCGCGATCTCGATACATTGATGGATCGAACTGCTCTTCGGCCGTTGCCGACAAAAAGAGTAGGTTCGACCGAAGCATTAGTTTTTGGGCTGTTGCAATGCGGGATCGCCGAGGCGTACCTATTTTTCTTTATAAACGGGCTAACGGCGTTACTCGGCTTGATTGTGATCGTTGGTTACGTTTTGGTTTATACGCCGCTGAAAACCCGAACATCCGCTTCGACGGCAATTGGGGCCATACCAGGTGCGTTGCCGCCATTGATGGGTTGGACTGCGGCGACAAACGACATCACGCTAGGTGCGTGGGCCTTGTTCGCAATGCAGTTTTTATGGCAATTTCCACATTTTTTTGCGATCGCCTGGTTATATCGTGAGGAATATGCCAAGGCAGGAATTCTAATGCTCCCGGTTGTTGATCCGGAAGGCAGACTAACGGCGAGGCAAATTGTGATGTTTGCGATAATGTTGTTGCCCGTCAGCCTCGCGCCGTTTTTCATCGGCTTCTCGGGGCCGATCTTCCTGGTCGGTGCGAGTTTATTGGGATTGTGGTTTCTTTGGGCAAGCATCCAATCGGCCCGGGCAAAAACTAAAGAAAAGGCGAGACGACTTTTGTTTGTTTCAGTGATTTACCTGCCCCTTCTTTTCATCTTAATGGTGGCTGACAAGCATTAATCCATGGACATCGGTACGGCCGAAATCGTTAACGATCCGGAGGAAAAAAAACGGAAACGCTCGAGCTTGTCCGCTGGATCGAGCACGGGCGGCAACGGCGGCGGGCAAAACCCCGGCGGTGGCGGCAGCAATAGGCCCGACGAAAATCCGGCCGACGCGAATGTTTTCGTACCTGGCATATCCCGAATTCTTACAGGTTTTCTATTGTTGGTTGTCCTAATGACCTTTGGCGGTCTAATGGCGGCATACGTCGTAATCGCGACCAATAATGTAGCCGAATGGCGCCCGTTCGCACTGCCGATTCAGGTTTGGATAAGCACCGCGCTCATTTTGATCAGCAGCGTGGCGTATCATCTTGGCAAGATGGCGGTTGATCGAAATACCCAATCGGATGCGAAAAAGTGGTTCGTGGCAACTACCGTTCTCGGCGCCGCTTTCATATCGTCCCAGGTTCTCGCATGGATGGCACTTGTTGGCCGCGGGCTCTACATGCAGGGAAATCCATACGTCGGATTCTTCTATATCCTGACGGCCGTTCACGCGGTTCATGTTCTCGGCGGGATTGCGGCTCTCGGTTCGATCTTACTTCGATCTTGGTATCCTACGCAGAGACCGGACGAGATAATAAAGCGTCAAACAATGGCACAGGTCGTCGGTTGGTATTGGCATTTTATGGGAGCACTCTGGCTGGTATTGTTCACTTTACTCGGTTTTTGGAAATAATGGACTTCCTCTCTTTTTTCCCTCATATCAATGCGTCGCTAAATGGTCTAAGTGGCTTGTTTTTGCTGTCCGGATTTTACTTTATTATGAGACGGCGGATAGCGGCGCATCGATTGTGCATGATTGGTGCTTGCTCGGTGTCAGCTCTCTTTCTCGTCAGTTATTTGGCTCATCACGCTCTACGCACCTATTATTTTGGCCTCGGCCCGACAAAATTCACGGGCGAAGGCATCATCCGACCCATTTATTTCACAATACTTACGTCGCACACGATACTTGCGGCCGTCATCGGCCCGTTTGTGATCGTAACGCTCCGACGAGGGCTCAAGGGACTGTATGACAAGCACAAAAAGATGGCACGCCTTGTGTTTCCGATTTGGCTCTACGTGTCCGTGACCGGTGTGATCGTATATGTTCTTCTGTACCAAATTTATCCGGCAAGATGACGCCCTGCCAACTTTTCGTTAATTTGTGGCGTCTAACCCTTGAAATAAGAGCGGTATTGATGCTATTATTTCGTTGTTGAAAAGTTGATCACCGAAGCCGTTTCACGTGAAACGACGCGGGGGAACCAATTTTTAGTGAGTTTTCACTAAAACGGGGCGAATCGTTAATATTGACGAAGGGATAATCTTTCGTTCCTAGCCCGGCAGCTAACCTCGTAGGTGTGGCAAAGAAGTTACAGCAAAGGATTAAGCCGGAAATGGCGAGATTTTCGATGTGCTTCGCCTTTCTGCTTTTTCAACAATTGAAGCAGACATCCGGTCTTCTCAAAGAGAAAAGTTCCGCTAAGCAATTAGCGGAACTTTTTTATTTGATAGTAGATAATCCCAAAACTTTCACGCGTTTTAACGGGATTTTTTCATCTTGATCGACGCCAACTGCAGTTGGCTTGCCCGACGTCTTGATTGAAAAGCTCTGGATACGTTTATTAATAAGAAGGTTCTGTTTTGTTTCACCGGTCGCGGTCTTTACGGAAATTTCCATCGGCAACCGAAATACGCCAGGTGTTATAGCGTCCGCGGTCTGCGTCTGCGTAATCGTTAAAGTTAACTGCTTCGAGCTGGCTTTGTAGGTCTGCTTGACTGTCAAGTGAGGAGCACCCGAATGGTAGACCCATTGGTCAAAAAACCACGCAAGGTCCTGACCGGACGCTTCTTCCATCACCTTTTTCAAATCACTCGATTCGACAGAGCCAAATTTGTGACGGTTCAGATAAATATTGATCGCTTTCCAAAACACCTCATTGCCGACTTGTTCGCGGAGCATATGTATCACCGCGCCGCCTTTGTGATAAGTTACCGAGGAATTATCAAAGAGAGCGTCAACATCCTTCGCCCTCAAGTTATAAAGCCCGTGACGCTTTCTGTTGATCGAATCGTCGACAAGAAACTCAACGGCGTCAGACTTAATTTTTCGCATATAGTCCTCGCGCCCAAACACCTTTTCTCGGTACGCTGCCTCCATAAAGGTCGCAAAACCCTCATTGAGCCACAACTCGGCCCAATTCCGGCATGTCAACAGGTTGCCGAACCACGAATGTGCCAGCTCATGCGAAACGAGATCGGTCACCACGCTTTTGCCGAAATCGAAGTCGGCGAAAAATATCTCGGTATCTGCCATCGTCGTCGCGGTAATATTTTCCATACCGCCAAATTGAAAGCGGGCGACAATCGTCTGGTCATATTTGTTATACGGATAAGCTACACCAGTTAACTCTTCGAAGACACCGATCATTTTCGCAGTGTCGCCAAACGCCTTTCTGGCCGTAGCCTCCTTCCCAGGATAGACATAAAAGCCGAGCGGAATATCCTTGTACTTATCTTCAACCTTTACGTATTTACCGATAATGAAAGACACAAGATATGTCGAATGTGGAACCGGCATTCTGTAATGCCAAGTTTCTGTGCCGCCTGAATCCTCGGACTTGCCGAGAAATTCGCCGTTACCGATGACAGTCTCGCCTTTTTCGACTGTCAAGTATTGTTCGGTCGTGGCCTTATCACTTGGGAAGTCGAATGATGGAAACCAATGCCGCGCCTCTTCAGCCTCGCCCTGCGTCCAAATCTGAGCGGAATGTGCACGCTCAGGGTTGGTGTCCGCGTCAACAAAATACACGCCTTTCTTTGGAGACGCTTTGTATTTAATTCGAATCGAAATTAACTCATTTGGGCTATAGGTTCTATCAAGGTCAATTACGACCTTACCCGCGCTAGCTTTATACTGAAGGTCAATGCCAGACGGGTCGAGCTTAATCGACTCGAAGGCGAGATCGACCGCGTCGAGTTCGACCACGTTAAAATCAGCTTTCAGGGGTTTGAGCGAGACGGTCGTGTCCCCAAAAACGTTCTTTTTGGCCCTATCGAAGCTGGCCCTAATGATGTAGTGTTGGACGTCAAAAGTCTGCGGCCGGTTGAAGTCCAGTCGCGGAACCTGCGCGAACGCTGAAAAGGCCGCAATCAAGAGAGTCGCGGCCAAGCTCAAAAATGAGAAACATCTTGTAGATTTCATAGATAATCAGAGACTATGGCTTAAGATACTTTTTGAACCAGTCGAGCACGTTGCCATACCAGAATTCAGAGTTTTGCGGTTTCAGGATCCAGTGCCCTTCGTCCGGGAATATTACCAACTTAGAATCAACACCCTTTAACTGGAGGGTCGTGAAAAGCTGTAAACTTTGATCGACCGGAACGCGATAATCCAGCTCGCCGGCTGTAACGAGCGTTGGCGTAGCGAAGTTCTTAGCAAATTTGATAGGTGACCACCGGTTATAATTCACCGGATTTTCCCAGGGCATACCCTTAAATTCCCAGTTCACGAACCACAGCTCTTCGGTGGCCGTGGCCATGCTCTCGAGATTGTAAACACCGGCGTGTGAGACGAGCGTCTTAAACTTAAATCTCGGATCGTTGTTGTGTCCGAGTATCCAATTAACCATGTATCCGCCATAACTTGCTCCTGCCGCTCCGATGCGTGATTTGTCAATAAAAGGCTTTTTGATGACCGCTGCGACGCCATTCATAATGTCGACGTATGCCTTGCCGCCCCAATCGGCCGAGACCTCGTTAACGAACTTCTGCCCGTAACCAGTCGAACCTCTCGGATTTGGCATGAAGACAACATAGCCTTGATTTGCATAGATCTGAGGGTTCCAGCGGTAACCCCAGTTATCGCTCCACGCACCTTGCGGCCCTCCGTGAATAAGAACGATCAACGGATATTTTTTTGCAGGATCAAATCGGGCTGGTTTTAAGAGGAAGCCGTGGACGTTAGTGCCCAATCCACCTTTCCAATCCATTTCCTCAGCCTTTTGCAGACCGAATGATGCCAACGCCGTTTTATTCGCTGACGTAACAGATGATAGACCGCTGCCGTCGGAATTTACACGCATAACCTCAGCAGGTGACGACATTGTGCTTGCGGCGAATATAAGCGACTTACCGTCAGCGGATACATTCAGATTGCTCGCGAAAACCTTTTCGACGAGCTTTTTAACGTGTGTTCCAGTCTTCAGCCGAAGATCGGGTTCGACGGGAACAGTAAAGATCGGCGCCTTGCCACGCTCACCGGCCGTGAAATATATGGTTTTGCTGTCCGGCGATACGGCCATCTCGTCAACCTGCTGATCAAAGCCCTTTGTCAGCTCCACGATTTCAGCGTTTTGTGGGTTGTATCGCATAATTCGCCAGCGATCAGCCTCAAATGTCGCTGTCGCCTGTGAACGGAACAGCAGATATTTGCCGTCCGGCGTGTAGATCGGCGAAACATCATAGCCTTTCATCGCGGCCGTAATATTCCTAGCTTCACCACCCGAAACCGGCTGAACATAAATGTCGCTGTTCGTCGAAATGGCCTCGACCTTGTCCGGATTACGCAGATAAACGATCCTCGAACCATCCGGCGAAAACGCATAATCAACGCCTGAGGCTGCTGCATATGGGGGCGAGTCAAAGTCGCCGGGGGTTACGTCGCGCGCAATACCACCCTTGCTTGGCACTACGAAGACATGAGTCCGCTTGCGGTCACGCCATTCGACCCAGTGCTTAAACAACAATCGATCCGTTACGCGTGCCTGAACTTTACTCTTCTCGATCTTTTCGTCAGCTGCCTTGTTACAATCGTCCGTCTTACATTCCGGATAGACATCCGAGCTAAAGGCGATCAAGCCGCCGTCTGGCGACCACACAGGGCCGCCTGCGCCCGTCGAGATCTTCGTGACCTGATCTCGATCGCTGCCATCCGGTTTCATCGTCCAGATCTGACCGCCGGTCGTAAACGCGATTCGTTTGCCGTCGGGCGACCATCGTGGGCCGCTGCTCGATGTCGGCCCCGATGTGATCTGCCGCTGTTTCGTGCCATCAACGTCAACGGTGAATATCTGGTTGACCGTCCGGTTAGCAGCTTTATCGACCGTTCCAACAGTGAATGCGATCGTCTTTCCATCAGGCGAAAGCTGTGGGTCAGAGACCCGTTTTATACCGAGGAGATCGTTAACATTGAACGTAAGTTGAGCCGATGCGACAAACGCCGCCAACACGACGAAACCTAAAAGCGATACTATGCGTTTCATATTTGTTCCTGCGAATAGATTGAATTAAAACGTCTCTATTATCGCATAGAATTTTGCAAGTTTGAATGCGACGGATAAGATGAATGTATGAAATCAATTGTTGTCTTCTTTGCGTTTGCACTGACAGCCACGGCTTTTTCACAACAACCGAGCCCAACACCAATTCTGTATTCCGAAAAGACCCTTAGCGAGATGTCGCGCCTCCAGCAGGCCGCGTTGGCAAGCGATTACGCATATAACCAAACTCGCTATCTGTCGAACAACATCGGCCCGCGTCTGACCGGCTCCGCGCAGGCGGCTCGTGCCGTCGAATACGTTGCCGACGAGATGCGAAAAGCGGGACTCGAGGTGCGTTTGCAGCGATTGACTGTGCCGCATTGGGTTCGTGGGGTGGAAACTGGCGAGATCGTCGAATTCACCGGCATGGCTCCGGGGACGACGCAGAAGATAGTTCTGACGGCGCTCGGAGGCACTATCGCAACCTCCGCCGAAGGCCTCACGGCTGAGATCGTCGTTGTTCAGAGCTTTGAGGAACTCGCCCAGCTGGGCCGTAGCAAGATCGCGGGTAAGATTGTCCTTTTTAATAATAAATTTGACCGCGATATGCAATCGAGTGGATTTGGTGGAGCGGCGTATGGACAAGCGGTGCAGTTTCGTTTTGGTGGTGCTATGGCCGCAGCCCGTTTCGGTGCGATCGGCGTGCTAGTGCGTTCTGCGGGCGGCTCGCAAAATCGTCTCGCACACACCGGCTCGATGGGTTACGATCCAAACGTAACAAAGATCCCGGGTGCGGCCGTTTCATATGAGGACGCCGAGACGCTTGCCTATCTTGCCTCCATGGGCAAAGTTCGGGTACGCGTCACCCTCACGCCCCGGACGCTGCCCGACACGACCAGTTACAACGTTATCGGTGAACTTAAGGGCAGTGAAAAGCCTGACGAGATCGTCGCGGTCGGCGGGCATCTGGATTCGTGGGACCTGGGAACCGGAGCACTCGATGACGCAGCAGGTGTAGCTGTATCTATGCAGGTCGGTTATTTGATCAAACGGCTCAAATTGAGACCTAAACGCACCATCCGTGTCGTTGCGTTCATGAACGAAGAGAACGGCGGAGCCGGCGGACGCGGGTATTTCGATGAAGTTAAAGGTGATCTAGGTAATCAGTTTGCGGCTATCGAGAGCGATCTCGGAGCGTCGCACCCGCTTGGGTTTTATTTTAGCGGCAAGGCCGAAGCAATGCCGTATTTCGCGCCGATTTCGCGAATCTTGCTTTCTCAGGGTGCCAATCAGGTTCAACTGCAACCGGGCGGAGTAGGAGCCGATATCGCACCGCTTACTCAGGGTGGCGTGCCATCGTTCGCGCCCTGGTTTAACCAACAAACGTACTTTAATTATCACCATACTGCGGCCGATACTTTCGACAAAATAAATCCAAAAGAGATCTCCGAACTCGGTTCTGTAATGGTCGTGCTTGCGTACGGCCTTGCTAATCTGGAACAACCTTTACCGCGCTGAATGACTGTATAAAACCGCCAAGTAGAGATTATCGATGCTGACTTATAAGTCAGGAGTTGAGAGTTTAAGGCCGATAGAGCATACTCTTACCAACGAACAACTGATTTCCGACAATTATGCTAAACCGTCCACCACCATATTTTCCTCAAAACCAGCTTTCGCCGCCGGACGAGAATCGATATAAGAAATTTAAGTTGATCGTCGCATGCGCGATAATCGTGCTGATCGCGGCATTGACAGGCGTTGGATTCGGCATTTACTACCTGATCCGTTGGCTTTCCTAATTGCCATTTCAGACAAAAATCAAAAAGCACAAACTAAGAGCTTGTGCTTTCCAACCTAAATCGTCTCGAAAACGATACTAATTTGCTGGATTCCGTTGCTTTGTTGAACCGGCTTTGGCCCGCTCGCTTTGCAACGCGAGTTGTTTTGCCTGCGGGAGCAATTCGATCGCCTTCAAGAGCTGGTCGTCATATTCGTTATATACCTGAAACGATGTCTGAGAGCCGTAAGCTGAAGTAATAAACTCAGACCTTAAAGTCCGTTCGACAAACGTTCGCTCCAAATCTACATCAACGGGTTTCACCTTGTATTTGTCGAGCGCAAACTGCTTGAAGGCCGAATACACAGATTCCGTCACTGGAAAGTCAGTTGCTCTGATGTCGTGTTCGAATAAGATCGGGCTTTCGATCTTATAATTCTCAAAACCTTTGACCTTGCCGCTAACCATTTCGAGGGAAAATGCGAAAACCGGATTCGCCAGCTTTTGCTGGACGCGGTTTCGCTCGATCGTAATCGTTTTGGGTTTAACAAGAATGTCTGGATCAATACCACCGCCGCTATAGACGGCTCGGCCGGTGTCGGTCTTGCTCTCAGGCCCTTTTGGTTTAGATGACTCGCTGTCCTCGGTACGAAAACTTCCGCCGCCGGTATAGTAATTATAAAGCTCTCCATTCGAATAGTCCCGTTGTATTAAACGGCCGGAAGGGGTCTCGTATTTAGCGATCGTCAACAACAACATCGAGCCGTATTCGAGTGGAAATGGATTTTGCACCAGCCCCTTGCCAAACGTGCTTTCACCGACTATCAAGGCGCGATCGTGATCTTGCAGGGCACCCGCCAAGATCTCGGACGCCGAGGCGGTATTACGATTGACCAGCACTACGACGGGCGACTTGTCAGGTGCGCGATTTTGGGCGGGATACCTTTCGCTAACGCCTTCGATGCGACCTTTCTGAGTAAAAACCGTCTGACCGTCGGAAAGAAATGCATTTGCGACGCGGTACGCCTGCCCGACAAGGCCGCCGCCGTTGTCTCGAAGATCAATAACAAGCTTTTGCATTCCCTCAGACTTAAGATCGCGCATTGCCTGTAGGAATTCGTTGTATGTGGTCTGGTTAAACCCGCCGCGCATCGCCATATATCCGACACCCGGCCTGATCATATAGGCCTCACTAATTGACGGCTGGGGAACCGAATCACGTACGATTTCGACAGTCTCCTTTTTGCCAGTTGCGAGCCGCTCGACAATGATCTTTGCCGTTGTGCCCTGTGGCCCGCGAAGGAAATCTCGCACTTCGTTGAATGGCTTGCCAAGCATTGGCTTGCCGTTAACTTCGACGATCTTGTCGCCGTATCGCAGGCCCGCCCGATTTGCAGGTGCCCCTTCGAACGTAGCCTTAATATAGGTCGCAATCACCTTGCCTTCCGGATCGCTCAGGTCTCCGATAGTCGCCCCAATGCCGAAATACCTCGAGCTCTGATCCATTTTGAATTGATCGAACTCCTTCGCATCGAAGTAGTTTGAATGAGGGTCGAGAGTGTGCAGCATCGTATCGATCGACGATTTGAAGATCTCGTTGTAATCCAACGATTTCGACCCCGCGAAGTTGTTCTGAATCAAAGAGAGAGCCTCTGTCATATCGCTCTGGATCATCTTTACCGTGACCGGTTTTGCGGGTAACGCTTTGACCGACGAGTCTTTGCCCGAATCCACGTCGACCTTAGCCGTCGTCGAGGGGTTTTGGGCAAATCCGATCGTCGAGATAAAAAGAATTGCAATTAAGGCGAAAAGGCGAGTTGTGCTTTGCTTCAAAATGTCGGATCTCCTGGACTAAATCTGGTATGGACCAAGTTTCACAGAAAAAAGAATAACATCCATTTGAGGAAAAAGCGATGAAATTAGTTGCCTCGGGCGAGGTGAAAGAATGAAACCCGCTAACTTTTCTCGCGTAAAGTATTAGGTTAAACTTTGAGCATCTTGACGAACCCGTTTTTGGAGGAATTTTAATGTTAAATCGTATATTGTCTATGGCCGCTGTCTGCCTATTACTGGCTATCGCTGTCTCGGCGCAGACAAAGCTGCTTCGCTTTCCCGATATTCAGGGCGATAGAGTCGTGTTTACCTACGGCGGCGACTTATGGACGACTTCGGTAAGCGGTGGGACAGCAACGAGGCTTACGGCACATCCGGGCGTCGAAACTTATGCTAAGTTTTCGCCCGATGGCAAATGGATAGCCTTTACCGGCCAATATGACGGTGACGAACAGGTGTATGTCATGCCGTCAGGCGGCGGCGAGCCGAAGCAGTTAACATTTTATCCGTCGCGTGGTCCGCTGGCGCCGCGTTGGGGTTATGACAATCAGGTTATTGGATGGACGAAGGACGGCCGCGTATTTTTTCGCGGTCAGCGAGATTCGTGGTCGCTCCCGATCGCGCGACTTTATGCCGTATCACCGACGGGCGGAGCGGCTGAGGCGTTGCCAATGCCTGAGGCCGGTTCGGGTTCCTATTCTCCGGACGGCACCAAAATGGTTTATTCGCCTCGCTTTCGTGATTTCCGCCCCGAAAAGCGCTACAGCGGCGGCCAGGCAAACAAACTTTATATCTACGACCTTCGCACCAACGATACGCAATTGATCTCGGACAGCCCTCGAGCCAGCCGGGACGCGATGTGGATCGGCGACACGGTCTATTACAATTCGGATAAAGACGGAAAGTTTAACCTTTACGCCTACGACACGGGCAGCGGCAAAACCTCGCAGGTAACCCGCAATCGTGATTGGGACATTCGCTGGCCCGGATCGGATGAACAGAGTCGTATAATTTACGAGCGTGATGGCGAATTGGAAATTTTCGATGTCGGATCAAAACGGACGTCGAAGCTCACGATAAACGTCCCGGACGATGGCCTCAATAAACGCAAACGCCAAACCTCGGTCGCAGGCCTGATTAGTTCTTTTTCTCTCAGTACAAAAGGTGAAAGGGCCCTGTTTCAGGCACGCGGTGATATATTTACCGCCCCGATAGAAAAAGGCGGCACGCGGAATCTCACAAAATCTTCGGACGCTCATGATAAATACCCAGCCTGGTCACCTGACGGCAAAACAATTGCCTTCATGTCAGACAAGAGCGGCGAGGACGAGGTCTGGTTCGTAACGCAAGATGGTACGATGCCAGCGGAGCAAATTACCACCGGAGGAGTCGGCCAACGTTACGCTCCGTCGTGGGCGCCGGATGGCAAGAAGATCGCCTTTAGCGATAAAGACGGTAAAGTATATGTACTAACTATTGCGACAAAACAGCTTCAGATGGTCGTCGATGCGCCAAACGGCCTTATTCAGGATTATGAATGGTCGCCCAAAAGTGGCTTTCTCGCGTATTCGATGCAGGCACCAACTGGTATGTCCGCCGTTTATGTTTGGAGCGCGGCGGAGAATAAGAATTATCGCGTAACGCCGGAGATGTTCGATGCAAACAACCCAACCTGGGATCCCGCAGGCGTCTATCTTTATTTCATAAGCTCTCGCGAGTATGCACCCCTGATCTCGAACTCCGAATTCAACTATGCGACAAATCGAATGGATCAGATCTATGCGCTCGCACTAACTAAAGACGCTAAAAACCCGTTCCCGGCGGAAAGCGACGAAGTTGCAGTCACAGAGGAGAGAAAAGAGGGTTCGCCAACGCCGACGCCCACGCCATCGCCTGCTTCGACACCTTCATCAGAGAGAATCGATTTTGACCGGATCGAGACGCGGGCGGCCAAAGCTCCTCTGCCAGCTGATAATTATGCCGGTTTGTCGGCGATCAAAGGACATCTGGTTTACGTTGTGCTGGCGCCGTTTTATAACGGTAGGCAGGCGGAAACACAAAATTCTTTGCGGATTTTTTCGCTGAAGGACCGTAAGGAAACGACGCTTCTCACGCCCGCTAGCGGATACGCTTTATCCGCGGACGGCCTCAAACTCATCGCCGCCTCACAGGGAACCTTCGCGGTTTTGGACGCAAATCCCAACGGGGAGCGTTCACGAAAAAACGTCTCGACGTCCGGACTGGTTGCCGAGATCGATCCGGTTGCAGAGTGGAATCAGATATTTAACGAGGTTTGGCGACAATATCGAGATTGGTTCTATGCGGGCAATATGCATGGCTTCGACTGGGTTAAGATCCGCGAGGACTATAAAAAATGGCTGCCATATGTTGCACATCGTTCCGATCTGAACTATGTGATCTCCGAGATGTGTTCCGAGCTGACCGTTCAGCATGCATACATTGACGGTGGCGACTTTAACCTGCCTCCGAGGGTTCGTGTGGCATTGGCCGGAGCGAGATTTGAGGTTGATAAGTCTGCAAATCGATATAAGATCAGCAAGATATTTGGCGGGCAGAACGAGGAAGACATTTACCGCTCGCCGCTAACCGAGGTTGGTAATGACGCGAAGGTTGGCGAATACGTGCTTGCGATCAATGGCGAAAACGTTACTGCCGATCGTGATATTTTTTCTTATCTTAGAGGGAAAGCCGACCCAACGGTAAACCTAACGGTCAACAGTTCTCCGTCTACGCAGGGCGCTCGAACGGTGACATTCCGGCCGTTGACGAACGAATCCGATCTCATTTATCTTGACTGGATCCAGGCAAATCGTGCACGAGTTGACCAGATGTCCAATGGCCGACTCGGGTATCTTCATATCCCGGATATGGGAGCTCCAGGATTGCGCGAATTTATTAAGTGGTATTACCCGCAACTTAAGAAAGAAGGTTTAGTCGTAGATGTGCGTGCAAACGGCGGGGGAAATGTATCGCGTATGCTGATCGAGAGACTTCGGCGGAAAGTGCTCGGTATCAATTACAGCCGCGTAAACGAGGACGGCAACACTTATCCCGATGGGGCATTCACCGGGCCGATGATTGCGTTACTGAACGAGAATTCTGCCTCGGACGGCGATATTTTCCCGTACATGTTTCGCGAAGCAGGTCTTGGACAGCTGGTCGGAAAACGAAGCTGGGGCGGTGTCGTCGGTATCAGTAATCGCGGTACTCTGATTGACGGCGGGATCGTAAATGTCCCGCAATCGGCGCTTGCTAACCCTAAGGGCGAATACATAATCGAGGGTTATGGCGTCGATCCGGACATCGAAGTGGAAAACGATCCAAAATCTGTTCTTTTGGGTCGTGATCCACAGCTCGAGCGTGCAATTACCGAGTTGATGAAGAAACTAGCGACGCCAGTCAAGCTGCCTAAGCGGCCTGCTGATCCGAACAAGAGTAAACTGCCTTAGATAATCAAACAGGGTATATGGCAGAACTGCTCGAGGTCACAAATCTTCGAACACAATTTCCGACGCGAGCCGGACTGGTGAAAGCGGTCGACGGCGTTAGTTTTCTTCTCGGCGAAGGCGAGTTGCTCGGTCTGGTCGGCGAATCGGGCTGCGGAAAATCGATCACGGCTCTGTCCGTGATGCGTCTGATATCGCCGCCCGGCAAAATTACGAATGGCTCGATAAAATTTAAGGGTGAGGAGCTAACAACGGCCTCGGATGAACGTTTGCGCGAGGTTCGCGGCAACGACATCGCTATGATCTTTCAAGATCCGATGACGTCTCTCAATCCCGTCTTTTCCGTCGGTGAACAAATCGCAGAGGCGCTTCGTCTTCATCGAAACCTAAACCGAAAGGAAGCGTGGGCAGCCGCGATAGAGGCGATGAAAGAGGTTTCGATCCCGTCCCCCGAGCGCCGTGTTTCGGACTATCCGCATCAGCTTTCCGGTGGAATGCGGCAGCGCGTGATGATAGCGATGGCATTGGCGTGCGACCCTGAATTGCTCATCGCCGACGAACCCACAACCGCCTTAGATGTAACAATTCAGGCACAGATACTTGAGCTATTAGATGAACTTCGCCGCACCCGCAAATTAGCCGTTTTGTTAATCACCCATGATCTCGGCGTCGTTGCAGAGGTTGCCGACCGCGTTTGCGTAATGTACACCGGCAAGATCGTTGAAGAATCCGGCGTCGATGAGCTTTTCGCGGATCCTAAACACCCATACACGCGGGGACTGCTCCGTTCCGTTCCAAAACTGACTGAGACGGGTTTTGCCAAGGCTGAGCGCTTGCAAACGATTGAGGGCACCGTGCCGAGCCCGACAAATTTACCATTTGGCTGTCATTTCGCGCCGCGTTGCGTTCACCGGATGGATATTTGTACGGAAGGCGAAATCCCTTTGACCGAAATGCCCAACGGCGTCAGGGTCCGGTGCGTCTTGCACGACGAAACTCAGAGATTTGAGATTGCACGGCAGAAAACCCTCGCTGCGGACGTTTAATGAAGAACGCCGCAGTTAGAACTAAAATGGAAGCATTGTTAGAGGTTAGGAACCTTGTAAAACATTTCCCTGTGGATAATAGCGACGATGTCGTGCAGGCTGTCGATGATGTCTCGTTCGACATTATTAGGGGCGAGACGCTTGGTCTGGTGGGCGAGTCAGGTTGTGGAAAGTCTACAGTCGGCCGGTGTTTACTGCGTTTGCACGAACCTACAAGTGGA
Source organism: Pyrinomonadaceae bacterium (assembly GCA_036802885.1). Lineage (GTDB taxonomy): Bacteria > Acidobacteriota > Blastocatellia > Pyrinomonadales > Pyrinomonadaceae > OLB17. Next base: position 45,829 of record DAIRVI010000001.1, on the reverse strand, counting down.
GAAATCTTGTTCGAGGGCAAAAACATAGTCGGATTGCCGAATAAAGAAATGCAGGCTCTAAGGCGTGAGATGCAGATCATTTTTCAGGACCCATACGCCAGTCTTAATCCGCGCTTGACCATTCGCTCGACGGTTGCGGAACCATTGAAGATACACGGAACTGGCGGAAAGGCCGAGCAAAACAGCCGCGTCGCGGACCTGTTGGAAAAGGTCGGTCTCGACCCTAAATTTGCCGAACGCTATCCGCACGAATTCTCAGGCGGACAGCGCCAGCGCATAGGTATTGCACGGGCATTGGCTCTTAATCCAAAACTTATCATCTGCGACGAGCCTGTTTCGGCTTTGGATGTTTCGGTTCAGGCACAGGTGGTTAATCTGTTACAGGAATTGCAGGAAGAGTTTGGGCTGACATATCTGTTTATTTCACACGGCCTTGCCGTAGTTGAGCATATTTCTGATCGGGTTGCGGTAATGTATTTGGGTAAGATCGTCGAAATATGCCGCTCTGAGGAGCTTTATCAAATCCCGCTGCATCCGTACACGCAAGCTTTGCTATCCGCGATACCGATACCCGACCCCAATCAGAAACGCGCGAGGATCGTACTGAAGGGAGATGTGCCGACGCCGATAAATCCTCCATCTGGATGTCGATTCCGAACTCGCTGTCCCATTGCCATCGATGAATGTGCTGGTGTCGAGCCAGAGTTGCGCGAATTAGCATCTGGGCATTTTGCCGCGTGCATCAGATCTGAAGGATACGAGACGGCATTGCCAATGGCCCCAAAATCTGAAACAATCGCAGGCGTTCACGCGTAAATCGACGGTGAAGTTCACAACTTAATTTAATGAGGACAATATGAATCGTATAGCTGGAATTATCGTTGCGGCACTTGGTCTCGTTATCGCCATACTCAGTATCACAAAGATCCTGCCGCACCTTACGCAAACCGGGGTCGTGATGATCCTTTTTGGCGGCTTGATAATCGGACTGAGTTTCGTCTCGGGGCCCGAAAGCGAAGGAACCGAGCGTATGTCGACCGGCGGCACGCTCGCAAACATCTTCTTTGCCCCGACCGATGTGTTCCGCAACCTTCGTCGCCATCCGAGATGGCTGGTTGCTTTATTGATCATGTCCGTTCTCTCGGCCGTGTATTCAAATCTCTTTTTGTTTCGTTTAGGACCGGAGCGGGTGGCGAATTTTGCGATCGACAAGACACTTGAGATGCCGATAATGAACGATGAGGCTAAAAAGCAGGTCGAGGCGGGTCGGGCTGACGCGATCGAACAGACGAGGAACCCTGTGACGCGAGCGGGCCAGGCAGTGACGGGTTTTGGCGGTTCGGTATTTGGCTACTGTTTTCTTGCCGTGATTTTTATGCTCTTTGCAATGGCGATGGGCGGTAAGATGAATTTTTGGCAGGCGTTTTCAGCGACGGTTTACGCGAGTTTTCCGGTGAGTATTTTACGTTCCGTGTTAAGTACGATAATCCTTTTCATTAAGGATCCAACCGATATTCACCCGATCCTCGGTCAACAATCCCTTGTTCAAGACAGTTTAAGCTTCCTCTTTTTGCCATCTGAGAACCCGATCCTCTTCACGCTGCTTGGCTCGTTTAGCCTTTTGAGTTTTTACTGGATTTGGTTAAACGCGACGGGCTTAAAGAATGCCGGCGAAAAGGTCACTGGAACTATCGCCTGGAGCGCAAGTATCGGCGTTTTTATTTTGATGGTTCTGCTTGGCGTTACTATGGCCGCACTGTTCCCAGGCTTTATCAGCTAAAACGCGGAATCAGTTCAAGGTGCAAAGCCCTTTGCTGAAAAGGGCTTTTTCTATTCGTATCGTAGAGATTCTATCGGATCGAGGCGGGCTGCTTTCCACGCAGGCCAGAGCCCGAAAATTATACCTATACCCACGCTTGCTCCAAATCCTACGATCGGCGCCCAAATCGGCACGTACGACGGCATTATTAAGCGGACTCCGAACGTCAGTAGCCATCCAATGAGCAGGCCAAGTATCCCGCCAAACCCAGTCAATGTCGCCGCCTCGATCAGGAATTGAAGTAAGATGTCGCTTTGTTTTGCTCCGATGGCCTTTCGGATGCCGATCTCGCGGGTTCGTTCGGTAACGGAGACAAGCATGATATTCATTACGCCGATGCCGCCGATCATTAGGCCGACCGACGAAATGACGACCATCGCGAGGAATACGCCGCCGGTGATCGCCTTAAACTGATCGATAATGCTCGCCGCCGTTTCCATTGCAAAATTGTTTTTATCGCCATATTTAACTTCACGGCGAATGCGGAGAATATCCTGAACTTCGTCCTTAGCTTTTTCAAGCTGGCCCTCGCGTGCAACGGCCAAAATAAAAAGGTCATCTGCGTTTGGCTTTAATTTTAGAGCCGCCCCCATCGGCATATAAATAATATTGGTCTGATCGTTATTGCCGCCGCCGCCGCCGAACAGCTGCTCACGCTTTTGCAGCATCCCGATGACGCGAAATTCTTGACCGCCAATTTCAATATTTTGCTCCAACGGCGATTCATAAGGAAAATAAGCCTCTTTAACGAAATCGCCGATTACGCACACATTCGCCTTTGCTTCGTTCTCCGCTTGCGAAAACCAGCGCCCGTCGACAAGTACCTCGCCCGGTGCACGCTCGACGTCCGGCAGCGTTCCGTTTAGCTGCACAGAACTCGATGTCTTGCCATTCTTGCCGGTGACGTTGATCTTCTGGCCAAAAAAATTGTTAGAGATATCGAGGTATGGAATCGCCAGTTCGATGCTTGAAAGCTGTGAAATAGCGTCGGCGTCCTCCATTGTCAGCGGTTTGCGCATACGTTCCTCGCGAGTTGGAGCCGATGTGCGAATACCGATATCAAATTTGTAGAGAAAGATCGACCGCGTACCGAAAGACTCAACTTCTTTCTCGACCGCCACGTTTATGCCGCTGATTATCGACGAGATGAGCATCACGGTGATCACCCCGACAACAACTCCGACTATCGTAAGGAACGAGCGCAATTTGTTGCCGCGTATCGTGTCGAACGCCATCTTGAAATTCTCGTAAAATGAACTGGTCAAAAACTTCATTGGGTTTAATCTGCCCGGAGAGCTTCGATCGGATCGAGTCTCGCGGCCTTCCACGCCGGAAATAGACCTGCAAGAATTCCTACGCCGCCCGACACCGCGATCGCAAAAAAGGCCGACCAAAGCGGTATGCGCGTTTGAAATACGAACTGGGTGATAATTATGCCAAGCAACTCGGCAATAATAAGCCCGATCGTGCCGCCGATTGCCGAGAGTGTCGCCGATTCAAACAGAAACTGCTTCAAGATATCAGCCTGACGGGCTCCAAGGCTTTTTCTGATGCCGATCTCCTTTGTCCGTTCGGTCACGGAGACGAGCATTATATTCATGATCACGATCGCGCCGACCACTAATGCGATCGTCGGAACTAAAATTATCACGAGGAATGTTGGCCCAAGAATACGATCGCGTATGCCGGTGATCGCGTCGGGCGTCAGAATACCAAATGTGTCTTTCTCGCCGAATGCGAGCTTCCGTTTTATACGCATTAGCATTCGCACTTCTTCGACAGCGTCATTAAAAACCTTGTCGTTCTTGGCCGTTACGACAAAGTAGGGCGCCCGCTGACGTGTCAAGCCGCCGAAAGCGGCGCCAAATGTCTTAAGCGGCAACTGAACGAAGTTATCCTGCGGCTGGCCAAATACCGTGCCTTTTGCCGTTTGCGTCCCGATGATACGGTAGGGAATCCCCTGGATCGTGATCTCCCCGCCAACGGCATCGCCTTGCGGAAACAGCTTTGTCGCAACATCCATCCCGACGTATGCGACACGAGTCGCGTTGTCGTTCTCAGGGGTGGAAAAGTAACGCCCCTCGGCAATGTCAAGCTTTTCAATCTCGGCAATTATGGGTTCGGCGCCGACGATCTGGACATCTCTAAGCGTTTCGTTTTCGCGTTTGATCTCGCGCGACGTGTTGCCGGCCTTAGCACCTATCTTGTCGACCAGTTGCGCGCGTTCGCGAATGAAATCCATCTCGTCAAACGTCAGTTCTTTATTACGGCGCTGGGCGGCGGCGATAGTGTCGGTATCCTTAAAATCATCGAAGCTAAATCTGCGAACCGTGAAGGAATTAGATCCGATTCCCGCTATTTTTTCATCGACGTACGAGTTAAAGCCTTGTAACAGCGAAAGTACGACCATAAACGCCGTAACTCCGATGATCATCCCCAAGAGCGTCAGGAATGAACGCAGCTTATGCGCCCAGATAGCGGAGAAGGCAAGTTTTAGAGTTTCGGCGAAATTCATTGGTTTCCAGTCTATCCAAAGGGATTTATAACATACGAGTTACGCTACGTTAAAGTTTCGCTCTGGTTCTAGATCACTCATACCGGAGAGCTTCTATAGGGTCGAGATTTGCTGCTTTCCACGCCGGGAAAACGCCAAACACGACTCCAACTCCGGCCGACGCCAACACGCCAAGTAATATCGCCCATATCGGTATGTAGGCCGGCAGTGGAGAATATGCGTTGATGAGCAAGCTCAGAATTTCACCAATCACGACGCCGATGCTTCCGCCGATCGCCGTTAGTATCACTGCTTCGATCAAAAACTGCGACAAGATGCCTGAACGGGTCGCACCAACAGCCTTGCGGATACCGATTTCTTTAGTCCTTTCAGTCACCGAAACAAGCATTATGTTCATCACGCCGATTCCGCCGATCATCAAAGCTACGGCCGAGATCGCGGTCAAAACAAGATAGGTCGCGCCCGTGAGCTGGTTGTAAATGTCGAGCAGCGCATCCTGCGATGAGATCCCAAAATTGTCCTTCTCACCGTTTTTAACCTCGCGGCGGGCTCGCAGGATGTCACGCGCCTCATCCATTGTTTGCTTGACATCGGCCCGGGTTCGTGGCCGAACTATGATGACAAAAATGGTGCCCGGCGGATCGATACGCGGATAGTATTTCCGGCTGGTAGTTAGCGGGATAAAAGCGATATTGTCGCGAGACTGGCCAAAAAAGGACCCTAATACGCTCATTACACCCACAACGCGAAATTGATTACCGTCTATTTTGACCTCGGCACCGATCGGTTCTTCGTCGTTCGGAAACAGTGCCTTGACGAGATCGCGTCCGAGCACAACGACGTTCGAACGTTCATTCATGTCGCTGTCGATAATAAATCTGCCGCGACCGATATATTGGGAATGTGTGAATTCGTAATATGGCGTGGCTCCGATCAAAATTGGGGTGTCCGATTGTTTATCTTTGTAGCGGATCGTGACAGCGATCTCCCGCTGAATGGGGGACACCCCGATCGCCGTCGAGACATCATTCCGTAGTGCGTCGGCGTCCGCAATTGTAAGTTCTTTTCGCTGGCGCTCCTCTTGCCCCGGAGGTTTGCCAAAGCTCGGGTCAAATTTTGATACAAAGATCGTATTCGAGCCAAGTGATTCGATTTGATCAGAGAACGAGCGATTCAGGCCCTGAATGATCGACACCATCGCAAGAATCGTGACAACACCAACAGTCACACCCAGGACTGTCAGCGACGAGCGCAGCTTATTTTTACGCAGCGTTTCGATCGCCATTTTTGCTGATTCTCTAAAAATCGTCAACGTCATATCACATACTTTCAGCCCGATCTTTACTCATTCCGCATCGCCTCGATCGGGTCAAGTCTCGACGCCCGCATAGCCGGATAGAGTCCGCTCGTAATTCCAACGGCAAGCGAAACTCCGACGCCCATAACAGCCGACTGCAGACGGATCGACACCGGAAACCCCATCGCAAACGACAAGAGATAAGCTAGGCCGTAGCCGACAAAAACCCCGATCGCACCGCCGACTGCGGTTACGGTCACGGCCTCGATCAGGAACTGCTGTAAGATGTCACGACGCCTTGCGCCGACCGCCTTTCTGAGGCCGATCTCCTTTGTTCTTTCGGTCACTGAGACGAGCATTATATTCATAACGACAATGCCGCCAACCACAAGCGAAACCGCAGCAACGGCGATTGTTGCCGCGTAGATACCCGAGGTCGCGCTCTTGTAGATCGATAAGAACGCATCCTGAGACTCGACGGCAAAGCCATCGTCGTCATCGGCTGAGATCTTTCCACGGCGATTTCGCATTATCGACCTAACCTCGTCTTTAGCAGCCTCAAAATCGGACGAATCCGCGACCTGAATGTGTATCGTTATCGAGTCGCGCGCTCCAAAAAGCCTCTGACCTTCCTCAAAGGGTATGTAAACAAAATTGTCGCGAGAAAAGCCCAAAACCTTACCAAACGGATCGGCGACGCCTAAAATCTGGAAGGGAATGCCGTCAACGCGAATCTCCTGACCAATTACTGAGCCCGCCGACCGCCCGTTAAACAGGTTGTCGAGCAGGTCGACGCCGATGACACATACATTGCGACCACCGACTCCTTCTTGATCGGTCCAACGGCGCCCCGCCTGTATCGTCGTATTCTCAATATCAAACATCGGCGGCGTTAATCCCCGCACGTTAACGTTTTCGGACTTATTCTCCTCAAACTTGATCAGCCCGACGCCATTGACGGCCATACCGAGATGGTCGCAGGTGCCGCACAGGCGCTCGATCACGGCCGCATCCTCTTTCGTCACGTCCTTACGCCGGTTCGTCTTGATAAACTCTTCGCGCGAGGTGATAACGAGCGGGCGTTTTGAAACACTGAATACCGTCGAGCCCTGCGACGAAAAGGCTGTCGCAACCGTCTTATCAAGCCCGCTTATGATGGTGATAACGGCGATCACTGAGGTCACGCCGACGATAACGCCGAGCAGCGTTAGCAACGTGCGCAGCTTATTCGCCCTGAGACTTAGAAGCGCGAGTCGGAACGATTCGTTGAGTAGGCGTAAGGTGCCGAGAAAACCCATTACTCCTCAATTATAGAGTAGTCCGAAACAAAAAGCGCACCACGACGGTTGATTCCGATAGAGTTTCAAGCGTGGCTTAACTGCACGCTTTAAACGACGAGAAGCGGAAGATGTGTCGATCGCAGGAACGATCATCTTACGCGTTCATCAGACTCGATACGGCCGTCGCGAATGGTGATGATACGGTTGGCACGGGCCGCGATGTCAGGTTCGTGCGTGACGACGATAATGGTGTTGCCTTCGTCGTGAAGTTTTTCAAAAAGCAGCATGATCTCCTGGCTGGTTTTCGAATCGAGGGCGCCGGTCGGCTCGTCCGCGAGAAGTATAGACGGGTGGTTGACAAGTGCGCGTGCGATCGCAACGCGCTGGCGTTGGCCGCCGGATAGCTCATTCGGCCGGTGCATTACGCGGTCGCCGAGCTCAACTGATGCGAGAGCCGCCTGGGCCTTGTCGTGACGCTCCGCAGCACGCATCCCAGCGTAAATAAGCGGGAGCTCAACATTGTGAAGCGCAGTGGCTCGAGCGAGGAGATTAAAGGTTTGGAACACAAACCCGACTTCCTTGTTGCGAATTCTCGCCAGCTCATCATCCGACATATCAGAAACCAGATTGCCGTTGATCCAATACTCGCCTTTTGACGGCGAATCGAGGCATCCGATCAGATTCATCAAGGTGGACTTACCGGATCCGGATGGGCCGATTATCGCCAGGTATTCGCCCTTCTTAACGTCGAAAGAGACATCGCGTAGCGCGTGCAGCTCCTCAGTGCCCATCTGGTAAGTCTTCCAGATGTTCCGCATGTGGATGATCGCATCGCTCACCTCGGTCGCGCGCACCGCTGAATTGCCGTTTTCGTCTTCCATAAACCGATACATACCTAGGACTTATTTGCGGCCTCGCCTTCTTTCTTAGTTTGTTTTTTAACAACGGCGCCGTCCTTTAGCGTGTTTAAAACACGGCTTGGGCCCGTGATGACCTCATCGCCCTCGCTAAGACCGCTTATGATCTGACGGTCCGATTCGCCGATGATGCCGGTTTCAACCTCAACGAATTTCGCTTTGTTTCCATCGAGGACATAAACACCGGTGACCATTTTGGGTTTATCCGACGGTGGAGGCGAATCGCCCTGTAATGTTGGTGACGGCGAGGCATCAGGCTTCTTCTCGATCACAGCCTGTAACGGGACCGCAATCACGTTTTCGACCGTTTTGGTTGTGATCTCGGCAGTTGCGCTCATTCCGGGCCGAAGGCCGTTGCGGATCTCGTCTGGCAGGTCTTTAAGTTCAATAACAACACGAAATTCTTTTGCTTCCTGAACGTTTATATTTGTCTGCAGCCCTCCGCTCGTCTGTGACTTTCCAACGGCCAGCGGTGTCTTCTGTCTGACTTCGCCAATGATCTCTTTATCGCCAAAAGCGTCGACCTTGATCTTAGCTTTTTGACCGACTTCGACCCTATCAATCGAGGTTTCGTCGACCTTTACCTCGACATTGATCGCGGACATATCGGCAATGGTCAAGAGGGCGGTCGTCGAAAGGCCGGCGACTGCGAACGTGCCGACTTTTGACGGGATCTCGGCGATCACACCGTTTATCGGTGCGACCTGCAGCGTTTTGTCGCGCTGGTTTCGCGACCCGCGCAGCACGGCTAATTGCTGATTAGCTCGCGACTGGCTCGACGCGACATTCAGATTCGCGGTATCAACCGCGCGTCTCGAATCCCGCACGGCCACTGCCTGTTGATTAACTCGGGCAGTAGCGTCCTTAATAGCAAGTCTCCGGGAATCCAGATTGGCTTTCGCCGTTTGTACAGACGCTTGAGCATTATCTACGCGGTCCTTCGACTCGTCATATAATTGGCGCGAGATCACACCGCTTTCTAAAAGTTGAGCATTGCGTCTCAATTCACGGTTGGCAGCGTTTAGTTCGACCTGTGCTTTGTCGACATCGGTTTGGGCACTGATGACGCCTTGACGCGCAGTATCGATGGCGACCTGAGCAACGTTTAACTGCTGTTGCGACTGAGCGAGCTGATTTTGGGCCGCTGTGACCTGCGACTGAGAAATACGCACCTCGTCCTGAGAGCCCTGAACTGCTGCCGTTTGAGCATCAGTATTTGATTGAAGCTGGTTTGGATCGAGGCGCACAAGCGGCTGGCCTTTTGTAACCTGATCACCTTCCTTAACATATATTTCCTCGATCCGTCCTTGAACCTCACTGGTCAGGTTCATAAATTGAATTGGGCGAACCTCGCCGGACGACGTCACGGTCGAGCGTAATTCTTTTCTGGTCTCAACCTTTACGACGGTAACCTCGGGAGTGTCGGTTCGGGTCGCCAGGACGCTTCCGATTATGATGATCAATATCAGGACGGCGGCAACGATCCCGGCGATGATCTTTGATTTACGGCTTAGGGCCATTTTTATCTGTTCCTCTCAAACAAAAGTATCTAAATTCAAAGTATATCTGATTGTTACTGGTTCTGTTATATCAAGCGGGTATTACGACTTCTTTTTGGGCATTGTTTCAACAATTCGGGATCATCGAGCTAGGGCTGTGGACGAGATTGAACGAATGTTAGCAGTTTGACGTAAATATTAGATAGACTTACGATTTACGTTACGCTTGTGAGAAGGTAAAATACTTAGTGTTGGAATAGTTGTAAATTTAAAGCTTGTTTGCTCCAAGGCAACGAGTAGAAGAACAATGATCAGATGCCCAGCTTGCCAGACGGCAAATCTCGATACATCCCGATTTTGTGACGAATGCGGCAGCAGAATTGCGGCGATTCGTTCCGTGGAACTTTCGGAGCCTCCGGCCTATGTGCCGCCGCCGTCGAGTCCAACGCCGCAGCCGGCGAGCATTACGTCATTTGGGATACCGCCAGTTGCTTACGAGCCGGAGCCAATGTCGCCAGTTTCAGGCGAGATCGAACCGAGCGCGGGGCCGTCGCATGCGACCCTTGTTCTCGAACGGGGTGGGGAACCCGGAACCGAATTTAGATTAGTCAACGACGAATCGATAATCGGGCGTTGGGATGCCGACAACGGGATTTTCCCGGATGTTGATCTCGACGCCCATGACTCTGATGCGAAGGTGTCGCGACGGCACGCTCGAATCGTCCGAAAAGATGGAGGATATTTCGTTGAGGATCTAGGTTCGACGAATGGAACCTACATTAACCGAGGGCGCCGGTTGCTGCCAGGCAATTCACAAATGTTAAACGATGGTGATGAAGTAATAGTTGGAAAGACTTTTTTGCGTTTTCATATAACCCAATAGATTGGGACCTTTAAGAGATTCGGAAAGAAAATGACCCATTGTCTCGAATGCGGGGGCGAGATCGCCAACAATCAGGAAAAATGCCCCGATTGCGGTATGGTTCAAGCTGCGCTTGCGCCAGCTGATGATTCCGCCAATGCGTCGGCCCATGACAATGCGGAATGGATCGAGAGCGGTTGGGCCGCTTCGCTCCTCGATGAGGATCACGTTGCCGACGCGGTTGGGCCCACCGAAACAGCGGATGACGCTCCTGAAACCTTTGAAGTTGATGCAGACGAACATCCCGTACACATGCCCGAGATCGTGGCCGCCGGTGGCACCTCACCCGCATTAAATGAGACCGCAAGGCCCGTAGGCCGGGAGACCGACAGCAAGAAAGCGGGGCTCAAGCCCTTGTCCGAAGGGATCTTGCTCAACGATCGATACCGGATCGTAAGAAAGATCGGCGGCGGCGGAATGGGAGCGGTTTACCTCGCGCAAGATCAGAATCTTGGCGGCATCGAGCGGGCCGTTAAGGAAATGGTCCAATCGAGCATTGAGGAAGAACAGCAAAAGAAAGCCATCGAGGATTTTAGGCGCGAATCCACGATCCTGACTACGCTCGATCATCCGTCAATTCCGACGATCTACGACTTTTTCTTTGACGAGCCCGAGGGGCGTTTTTATCTGGTGATGAAGTATATATCCGGAGGCGATCTCGCGGCCCGATTGCGATCATCACCGGCTGGACGAATCGACGAAAAGACCGTCGCCGAATGGGCGTTGCAGATAACAGACGTACTTGCTTATCTTCACAGTTTGCCTACAACGGTTGTGTATCGGGATCTAAAACCCTCGAACGTAATGATCGACGGCAACACGGGTCGTATAATGTTGATCGACTTTGGCATTGCACGATCGATCAATCAATCACAAGAAAAAGGCGTGACGGCGGTTGGAACGATGGGTTATGCCCCGCCAGAGCTTTTCTCGGGTCAGGTCGAACCGCGATCAGATATTTACAGTCTCGGGTCAACAATGTTCCATCTGCTCACGGGAGCGGATCCGCAGAATAATCCACTTCTGATCTTCGATTTTCAGAAAAATCCGAGGCCGCGGCAGATAAATCCGCAGCTCTCTGATCAAATGGAGCGGATCCTGATGCGATCGGTCGAATATAACGCAGACGGTCGCTTCGCTTCGGCCGACGAGATGAAACAAGTCTTGAGCAATCATCTGGAGAATCTGAAAACCGGAAATATTACATACGGTGTCAGTGAAGCCCCGGCATCGATCAGTCTCGCGAATCAAAGCGTTTTCTGCGGTTTTTGCGGACAACGGATCGTGGCGACCGATCTGTTCTGTGCATTTTGCGGAGCTAAACAGCCGATCGCCCAGCAGGGCGTTCACGCTGAGATATACACGCGGTCCGCAGCAACTGCGAAACTCGTTATAGACGGAACGAGCGAACTGGATACGCCGGTATTTTCGCTCGAAAAGAATGAGAATCTGGTTGGGCGACGCGACCCGCAGTCGAATATTTTCCCAGAGGTCGATCTTTCGAAGTATGACCCTCAGACGAAAATTTCGCGACGACATGCGCGAATTTGGCGTGAGGGCGGTAATTTTTTGGTCGAGGACCTCGGATCGTCTAATGGTACGATCCTTATTCCGGGCAGTAATGACACTGTTCGCCTTCAGCCGCGTCAGCCGCACGCACTGACAAACGGTGACCGCCTCCGCGTTGGGGACACGACGTTACATTTCCTGATGGGATAGAGACTCAAACCTAATAATATGGTTACAGCGGCCAATCAAGCAGTTTTGACAAAACAAGTATCCGTTAAAGAAGCGGTAGTCGGTTTTTCGCCGTATGCATTAAGGGCGCCGTTTCTTTTGCGTTGCGCAGCGCTTTTTATTGATTACATGTTTCTGCTTGCGGTTCCGATCGGATGGCTCAGCCTGTCTAAATTGTTCGGTGGAAGCGGCGGAAATTTCGTTTTGGGCAACTCAATGTGGTTTCTCGGCGGTATTCTCTTCGTGATCAATTTCGTGCTACTGCCGCTTTTTAGCGGCCAAACTATCGGAAAAATGTTATTCGGACTAACGATCGTCAAATTGGACGGCACACCGGTGCATCTTATGGGTTTGCTCGTTCGAAATGTACTTGGTTATCTGATAACGGCTATGTCGTTCGGATTAGGCTTTCTGGTTTCGGCGGTGAATAACAGCGGGCGTTCGCTGCACGACTATATCGCTGGCACCGTCGTGATACAGGGACGCAAGAAACTTGTTTAGCTGCAATTATGGCTCACTTGGTCGTAAATCACTCGAGCGGTTTGTCAGATGAATTTCCGCTGGCGCGTCTTCGGACCACGATCGGCCGCTCCGCCCGCAGCGACGTTTGTATACCCGATGTGTTTGCGTCCCGCCTGCACGCGGAGGTAAGGCAGGAGGGTGATTCATTCTGGCTGCTTGATCTGGGATCCGCCAATGGGACGCGGTTAAATGGTTTGCCTGTGACGGCGGCAACTCCGCTGCTATCGGGAAGTGAAGTTCAGATCGGCGAAACTAAGATCTTGTTTCTGAGTGACCTTCACGAGATCAAGGGTCCGAGTTCGACTCTCATTTCGGAACCTACCGATGCTCTCGATCCGACGCGAACCATTTCCCTTAAGAGCCGCCGGATACCGACGAAAGAATTCCTTAATTCGGAACTTACCAGCCGCACGGATCTGCTTGGGCTGATCAGCAGCGTTGGGGTCGCGTTGCTTTCATCCAGCGGATTGGACGAAACACTCAACAATGTTGCGTCGCTTGTGTTCGAGGCAGTACCAGCAGAACGTGTCGTGATAATGCTCAGGGACGATGAAGGCGGCAGCGAGATGCAGATCAAGGTCGCCCGCGTTCGTGGCAGCGATATCCCGATCGAAGAGGTTCGCATCAGCCGCGCAATAATGAGCGAGGTGATGGAAAACGGACAATCCGTCCTTACCTCAGACGCACAGCAGGACCCGCGATTCGCGACCCAAACGCTTATTTTGCAGGGGATTCGCTCTGTCTTGGCTGTTCCGCTGAGCGTCGATGAACGGCACGTTTTTGGATTGATCTACGCCGATTCGCCCACTAACGAAGTCACATTCACGAGTGAGCATCTCGATATTCTTACAACCTTGGCATCTGTCGCATCTATAAGGGTCGAGAACGCAAGTTTGCTCGACGAGCGTATCAACCGCGAGCGAATGGAGGGCGAACTTGCCCTCGCCATCGAGATCCAGCAGCGGTTTCAGCCATCCGGCCCGCCAGTGGTCGAAGGGTATGAATTTCAAGGCATATCGTTCTCGTGTTATGAGATCGGCGGAGATTACTACGACTTTATAGAGCGTCACGACGGCAAAATGCTTGTCGCACTCGGCGATGTTTCGGGAAAGGGAACTGCAGCGGCGCTGTTGATGTCCAGTCTTCACGCCGCAATTCATGGTCAGGTCGCGGCCAAAACTCCGCTTGAGCAGACCGTCATCTCGATAAATGAGTACCTCACCGAGAATACGCCCGCAAACCGATTTGTGACCTTATTTGTTGCCGAACTCGAGCCCGCATCGGGCGCTCTCACGTTCATTAATGCGGGTCACAATCCTCCCCTTATCGCCAGAACCGACGGCAAGATAGAACTGCTGCCACCCGGCGGGCTTCCTCTCGGAATTATGTCTCTTGCAGAATACGAGGTCGGAAACACGAATTTGAATAGCGGCGATGTGCTCGTGATCTATTCCGACGGTGTTTCCGAGGCAAACAACCTCGACGAGGAAGAGTTTGGAATGGATCGCCTTACAGCGGTGATCCAGACGAACATCGGCCAATCTGCCTCCGCGATCCGCGACAAGGTCGAATCCGCTCTCTCAGACTTCACCGGCACGGCCCCGGCAAACGACGATATTACATTGGTTATCGTTAAGAAAAAGTAGCCGATCTCGCGCTCCGGTTTTTCGTATAAAACGTTAAAACTTGTTGACCATAAGACTTTCAATGATCTAAAATTATTGAGGTGTTGTAATTCTGCCGACCCCCCGATGCCCACGCGACCCAAAAAAGTCAGTCTCATTTTCTTTATCATCGTCACGCTCTTGCTTGTCGGCTTAGTGCCCCTCGTCCTAACGGGCTGGCTGCTTTCGGATAAGAGCGGGAGCGAACTGCGCTCGGCTGAGAACCGATATCAAATACAGCTCGTGCAGGAAAAGGCCCGCCAGATCGAGATTTTCGGGCGACGTTTCAGCTCAGTCGTTTCGGGACTTTCGACGGCCTTTGAGCTTGCACGAGATCCCGCCGTCATCTCGTCAGCCGGCACATCGGAGAAACTGGGTTCGATATTACGTGAAAACCGCGATCTTGCCGCAATTTATGTTAAGCCCGTTAACGCTGAATCACTGACAATTTTTCGTCCCGAAACACTCACCCGAAACGATGTTGAAACCATTGCTTCCGAGACAACGGTGTTACCGGCAAAAGGGAAGCTATCGGTCGGAGAACCCCGCAAGATCCAGGGCTCGGGCCAGTTCGTGATGACATTTGCAACCGATGTAAGTATTGACGGGTCGAGTGCTGCGACCATTGTCGCGATAGCAACTCTCAATTCGGTTTCGCAGGGAGTTGTAGGAATCAGTCAGACCAAGGAAGAGGATCTCTGGAGTGGCGGACTTCCTATCGTCTTTGTGGTTAACCAGGCGGGTGAGACGATTTTTCATCCTGATCCGGCGGTAACCGCGAACAGAAAACCGATGGGCGATCTCAAGATCGTTCAGGAATGGCTTGAAACGGGAATGCAGGTTCAGTCGGCACTGGTGCCGTTCGCGGCGACCTTTAACGGCACGACTCACGAAATGATCGGTGCATATTCGACCGCTCAGCTGGCGGACGGTTATAACGTCGGCGTTATAACAATGCAGGACGAGGCGCGGGCGCTCGCGTCGGTCGGCGAGATGCGGGATCAAACATGGCTGATCAGCATGGCGTTTGCGGTGCTTGCTCTCGTTGTTGGCTTTATTGGAACGCGATTAATGACCGCGCCGCTGCTGCGTCTGGTTGGCGCTGCGGAACAGATCGCGGCCGGCGATTTTTCGTCGCGGGTCGAAACTAAAAATATTACAGAGATCGGAACACTCGGTGAGACCTTTAACCTGATGACCGACCGGATCGAGGAGCAGATAGCAAACCTCGCAAAGGCTGCAGAGGAAAATCGTGAATTATTCGTCGGCACCGTAAAGGCTCTGTCGGCCGCTATCGACGGCAAAGACAAATACACACGCGGTCATTCGGAACGAGTTTCGCGCATATCGGTCGCAATCGGCAAACGCATGGGAATGGGCGACGAAGAGCTCGAAACGCTCCGTATGAGCTCTTTGCTGCACGACATTGGCAAGATCGCAATCGACGACTCGATACTCAAAAAACCGGCTGCTTTAACCGACGAAGAATTCGAGATCATGAAGACTCATCCGCAGAAAGGCTACAAGATAATGTCGCAAATTCCGGCAATGAAGGACTTTCTGCCCGGCATGTATATGCACCACGAAATGGTTAACGGCAAAGGCTATCCGCAGGGCCTTACGGGCGATCAGATACCACTGCAGGCAAAGATCGTGTCGGTTGCAGATACCTTCGACGCGATGACCATCGACCGCCCATATTCTAAAGGGATGGATCTGCCATCGGCACTGGAAAGACTCAGGAGTTTTGTCGGAACGCGCTACCAGTCGGATGTTGTAGAGGCGCTCGTTGACGCGTGTAATGCAGGCGAGGTCGCAAACGGCATCGTTCGCCAAATGGCCGCAATTCGTACTGCTGAGGCAGAGGCAAAGGCCGAGGAGGAGCTAGAGGAAGAGACAATATTGCTTGAAATTGTCGCGTAGAACCTTATGGAATCAGAGATCAGTCAGGAAATTTGGCAGGTTGATGCCAACGGCAAGATATTCGAAACGAATTTTTCTGAAATGACCGAGTGGATCAACGACGGATCGTTGCTCCGCGAGGACAAGGTGCGCAAAGGAAATCTGCGCTGGATCGAAGCCGGAAAGGTCCCGCCGTTGGTTACTATTTTTAACGCAAAGGACAACGGCCAGCCGTTAACACCGCCAATCGTTACGACCACGAATGTCAACCCTTCGTTGCCCGCAAGCGAGGCTTCGGCAAATCCCCCAAATCTATCGCCAATGCCCGCTAACTCAACCGTTCCCAACGTCGGCAAGGCCACGACGCCGTCAGTGGAACCGATTTGCAGCATCCACGCGGACGTTCCGGCATCGTATCTTTGCGACACTTGTTCGAACCAATTCTGCAAGGCTTGTCCGAAATCTTACGGCAGCACCGTCAAAATCTGCCCGCTGTGCGGCGCGATGTGTAGGTCCTTGGTTGAGATCGCGAAGGTCCGAACGGAAACTGCAGTCTACTCGTCTTCTGTTAGAGAAGGGTTTGGTTTGGGCGACTTTGCGAAGTCGCTCGCCTATCCTTTAAGGTTCAAAACCAGTCTGATCGCTGGCGCCATCATGTTTATGTTTTTTTCGATCGGGCAGTCTGCAGTCGGTTTTGGCGGCATATTTATGCTCGGCGCGGCGATCATCTGCTTTATGCTCGCTAATATGCTGACGTTTGGCATCTTGGCGAATACGGTCGATAATTTTTCGCAAGGCAAGACTGACGCGAATTTTATGCCGAGTTTTGATGAATTCGCGCTCTGGGATGATGTCGTGCACCCGTTTTTTCTGAGCATCGGCGTTTATTTGTCGTCATTCGGCCCATTTCTGGTCGTTATGGTAGTGGCAATTTTCTTGGTAGCAGGAGCGGTAAAGCCCGCGATGAATGGCGTCCAATCTGACGCGGCGAGAATGGTCAATCCCGAACTGCCGTATGCCGCAAATGCCGCACGGCAGAGCGAACGAGTCAGAGAGATCCTAAAGAAGGATGCCGACGAACAGAAACGGCGCGTCGAAGCGATGGAGTCCGGCGAGGTCCCGACGAATGAGTTACCAAACAGAGAGGCGGTTAAAGACGCCGAACAATTTAATGCCGATAATATGGAGGAGATGAATCAGCTTATCCAGCAGCAGCGTAAGGCCCAACTGGAAGCAGCTGTCGGCAAAACGCCGGAAACCGTTGCGAAAGAACGCTCAGCTCTTATTTCGAAAATTTTCGGCTTCGGTTTGGTCTTTATCGTGATCGGCGGTATCACGCTGTTGTGGGGCATTTTCTATTTTCCTGCCGCATGTGCCGTCGCTGGTTACACGCGTTCATTCCGCGCAACGCTTAACCCGACGGTTGGGTTAGATACCATCCGTCGACTCGGCAGTGACTACGTAAAAGTGTTGCTGATGTGGGTAGCCATCGCAATTATGTCAGGCGTTGTCGCAGGAGCGCTTAGCACAATACTATCTCCATTTGATATGCCTGGCGTGGGAAATATACCGGCAAAGGCTATCGGCAGTTTGTTCGGCTTTTACTTTTCGGTCGTATTCTCGTGCATGATCGGCTTCGCGCTTTTCAAAGCGGCTGACAGACTCGACCTTTACAGGTAAAGCCAAAGGCATTCTATTCCGCAGATACCGCACTTTGCTTATAAGTGCGGTATTTTTTTATACTCTAAAGCTTGCAACCGTTCTTACTAGGCAATTTGTATGGCGTTTTTTTGGCGTAGGAAAAAGGAAGATACATTTTCAAGCTCGGTGCTCGGCCTCGATAAATCGGTCGAGGAGCTAAAAGCTCAGGAAGAGGCCGTCGAGCGCGAGCTGGCCGTCCGTTTTACAAAGGCCATCGAGAAAACGCGGCATTCGATAAACAATCGGCTCGATACGATCTTTGAGAGCCGCAAGCAGATCGACGAGGCCTTTCTCGACGAGCTTGAAGAAATGCTCATCTCGACCGACATCGGAGTTGCAACTACGATGCAGATCCTTGAGAGCGTCAGGCAGGGCGTTTCGCGGCAGGAAATTAACGATCTCGCCGCTCTAAAGGCGGCGATGAAACGCGAGCTGCTTGATATATTGCACCATTCCGAGGAAAAGGGCGTCGCCGACGAACGCACAATTGACGAATCGATCAAGCCGTATGTCCTGATGGTCGTAGGCGTAAACGGCGTCGGTAAAACCACGACCATCGGCAAGCTCGCGCAGCGGATAAGGAACGAAGGAAATGACGTTCTTATCTGCGCCGCCGATACGTTTCGCGCCGCGGCAAACGATCAGCTTGAGATCTGGGCGACACGCGCCGGTGTGCAGCTCATTCAACAAAAGCAGGGAACCGACCCGGCGGCGGTTTTATTTGACGCACTTGCCGCAGCAAAGGCACGAAACAGTGACGTGTTGATAGTCGATACCGCCGGACGGCTTCACAACAAAGCGCATTTGATGGCCGAGCTTGAAAAGATGAAACGCATCTCTTCGCGTGAGGTCGAGGGCGCGCCGCACGAGACTTTGCTGGTCATCGACGCCGTCACGGGCCAGAACGGACTCGAACAGGCCCGGCAGTTTTTGAAAACCGCCGACGTCACCGGCATCGTCCTGACCAAGCTCGACGGCACTGCCAAAGGCGGCATCGCCGTGGCCATCGCAAAGGAGCTAAACCTGCCCATCCGCTACGTCGGCATCGGCGAGCAGGTCAACGATCTTATGGTTTTTGATGCGGGGAGTTATGTCAATGGATTATTCAACTAATGCCTCGCCTTCAGAATTACTCGAACTCGTCTGTGACAAAGACTCGTTTCTTCGCTTCTTGAGGGCTTTGTCTAAAGAGTCTGATATGGTTGACGAACTGCAAAAAGCCGATCCGGAGAAATATCTTTACACGTCCGTTATTGGCTGGGAAAACGGAACGATTGGAAATTTTCTCGATGCTTCCGCAGCATGGCTTGAGGATCAGCCGCCAGAGTTTCGAATCGAATCGAACGCGGCAAGCCTTACTTGGAAGGAAATGGCAGAGATATTTTATGCCGGGAAGATATACGAATAATGATGAACGGCTCGGACATTTCTAATGACCTAAATCCGTCGAAGCATGCGTTGGATCTTGCGGCAAAAGGCATCGGACTAGTATCTCCGAACCCTCTTGTCGGATGCGTGATCGTGTCGGCTGACGGCGAGGTTGTCGGCGAGGGATCTTACATCTACGACAACGTCACCCATGCTGAGGTCATTGCACTTGAGCAAGCTGGAGAAAAATCTCGTGGCGGGACGGCGTATGTCTCGCTCGAACCACATTCGCATCACGGCAAGACACCGCCCTGCACCGAAGCACTCATAAACGCAGGGATCAAGCGAGTTGTATGCCCGATCGAGGACCCGAACCCGCTTGTTTCGGGACGAGGTTTTGAGGCCCTGCGAAATGCCGGTGTAGTGGTCCTGACTGGAATTCTTGCAGACGAGGCCGCCAAGCAAAACGAAAAATTTATCTGCTGGCACAAGAAGCAAAGGCCGTTTGTTCATCTGAAACTCGCGATGTCGATAGACGGCCGCATTTCGATTGATAATAGCGTGTCGACGGCGCTCTCGGGCAGCGGCGGACGCGAGCGGGTGCAAGCGCTTCGGCACGAGTACGACGCAATTCTGGTCGGAGGCAACACCTCGGTTGTCGACAATCCTAACCTGACCGATCGCAGTGGCATGCCACGGCGTCGCCAGCTTGTTCGCGTCGTCCTCGATAATCAGCTTCGTACGCCGCCGGATTCCACGTTGGCAACGACGGCGGCGGATGCACCAACGCTTATCTTTTCAAACAGCCGCGATGAAACGAAAATAGCGGCCCTGCGCGCCGTCGGCGTGGAAGTCATCGAATCGCAGTCGGGCGGTCGCGACCTGAACGGAGTTCTGGCGGAACTAAAGAGCCGTGATATTCAGAGCGTCCTCGTTGAGGGCGGGAGCGAGGTCGGCGGTTCATTTTGCGACGCAAGGCTTGTCGATAAGGTGACGTTTATTGCCGCGCCGCTCATTATCGGCGGCCGCGAAGCTCCTAACGCCGTTGGCGGGGCTGGAGCGGATTCGCTCGCAGACGCAATTCGGCTCACGGACATCTCGATTCATACCTACGGCGACGATATAGAGATCACCGGTTATCCTAAAGCCTGATACTATGCGGACGAAAAAATCACTTGGGCAGAATTTCTTACGGGATACTGAGGTGATCCGTCGAATTGGCGATGCGCTCGAGCTCACCGACGAAGACACTGTGCTCGAGATCGGTCCCGGCCGAGGGGCGTTGACGGACATGATTCTCAGCTCCGGGACAAATGTTGTCGCGGTCGAGATCGACAGTGACCTCGCCGCAATTTTACAGACCCAGTTCCGCTTTGCGCCAAATTTCCGCATCATTGCTGCTGATTTCCTCGCGACTGAACTCGCCGATATTCTGGCGGGTGCCGATCCCGCCAAAACCAAGCTTGTTGGCAATCTTCCGTATTACATCTCGACTGCGATCCTGCAAAAACTGGCGCACGAACGCTTGTTATTCTCCGAAATTGTCTTGATGCTTCAGCGCGAGGTTGTCGACAGAATTACAGCCAAGCCGGGTAACAGTGAAAGAGGGTTTTTGACGGTTTTGACTGAAGCGGCCTTTGAGATCGAACGGCTGTTCGACGTTTCGCCAGAAGCTTTTATTCCGCAGCCCAAGGTCTGGAGCTCGGTTGTCGCACTTAGGCCAAAACCCAATTCCATCGGAGATGAGACGCCGTTCCGCGAACTTATAAGCACGGCTTTTTCGCAAAAGCGCAAGACGATCCTGAATAACCTGAAACACCTTCGTGCGGACGCCGCTAGTGTTTTGGCCGATGCCGCCATCGACCCACGTCGTCGGGCCGAAACTCTTACGCTCGAAGAATGGTTCGGAATCTACAGTTTGTTTACGACAAAAATAGCCGGACGCCCTTTTGGGCACCCGGCCAAATAGTTAAAAAGAAAAATAATCAGGGGACAAAGGCTCCGGCCACTGGCCGATCCCCATCGGCTCCCCAAGCGGCGATCAGAGCCCCCTGAGTCGAGCGATTTACATACCAGGTTCCGGTCGAACGCCTAAAGACCGCAACATCTGATTCGCCGTCCCCGTCATAATCTCCAGGAGCCGGCAAGTCTGTCGCGATTCCAAACGGAACAGAGAAGTAACTCGCATCCTCGCTTCTCAATATAAACCACTCGCCGCTCGATGGTCGCCAAAATGCAATGTCGGTCTTCCCATCACCAGTATAGTCCTGAGCCAGCGGTTTATCAGTCGAAATACCAAACTGCGCAACCGCTAACCCAGCGGTTGAGCGGCTGATCCACCATTGACCGGTAGACGGTCTGAAGATCGCCATATCGTCCTTCCCGTCGGCATCGTAGTCACCAGTCTGCGGAATGTCGCCATTCGCTCCAAACTGTTGGATTTGGGTTCCTAGCGTGCTAGCTTGAATATACCAGGTTCCGGTCGTAGGCCTAAAAACCGCCGCATCAGCTCTGCCATCGGCGTCAAAATCCCCAGGTGCGGGAATATCGCCGTTCGAGCCAAACGGGATAGAATAGAAGCTATTGTCCTCGCTTCTCAATATAAACCACTCGCCTGTCAAGGGCCGCCACACCGCAATATCGGTCTTTCCATCACCCGTAAAATCAGCCGGAACAATGCTGTCCGTACCGGAGCCAAACTGAAGCGCGTTGGTTTGATTATCCGAGCTTCGCGACACCCACCACTGGCCATTCGCCGGCCGGAAGATAGATATGTCGGTCTTCCTATCACCGTCGAAATCAACAAATGCGGCCCGACTGACGGTGCTCGCCTGGCCAAATACCGTAAATCGTACGGCCTGCGATACCGAGAAACCATTTGCCGCCCCCGCATCGACTACATACCACCGAGCAAAAAATGTTTGACCAACGAGAGCTGCGTTGTCGGGAATTGCAATGCTGACTGAGGTCCAACCATTTCCGGCACCGGTATTTTGGGTGTTTGAGGTAACACGCGCAAAGGATCCGGTGGCTGGTATCGATGTACCAACGCCGGGATCGGCAGCGTCGACCACAAGCACCGCATTTGCGTTACCAATTGTACTCGAGACGGAGACCGTGAAATTTGGGTTACCAACAATAGGCGGCGAGATCGCTTTGATCGCCGGAGTGAAACCGCCGGAACCGACACGTCCAAGGCCTGTAATTTGGGGAACACGATTAGATTCCGTGTATAGTTGCGGCCTGTCAAATCGTTCGATTTCGGCCGCGACCCGTGGGTCGATCAGAGGCCGGGACAAGAATGCCACTAGGTCCTGTTTTTGCTGTTCGGACAGGAAGAGCGGGTGGATGAGGTTCGGCTTGTTGTTTCCGTCAAAATCCCCGCCGCGGTCATAAAAATCGACGACCTGACGTATGGTCGTAAATCTTCCGTTATGGAAATAAGTTTTGCGCAATGCGAGATTTCTGAGATCGGGAACACGAAAAGTTCCGCGGTCGACCGGCATTCCTGTGACCTGCATCCTGCCCGTGTCCTCTTCCTCTGGCCTTACGCCGATGTAAAAGTATGCGTTATTTGAAAAACGGTTTCCGGCGTGGCAAACAGTACAATTGTTGGCGGGCGAATTGAATATTCCGCGGCCCCGATTTTCCGCCGGCGTCAACTGCGTGATGCCCTGGGCGTCAAGGTCCCACGGCGTTCGGTCACTGTATAACGACCGCTCAAAGGTGGCAATTGCCAGGGCTATCCTTACCGGTGTGACCTCGGGAGTTCCGAATGCCTCTTGGAAAAGCTCAGGGTAAGTGCGGCCGTTCAGCCAGGTGTTAAGCGGCGCGGGGATCGTCGGTGCAAGCGCAAGCGGTTTTGACGCCGAAATTCTCGCCGCGACATCGGTCCAATTCCGGCCTCCGTGTGCCATCTCGGCCGAGGACACCGGCGGCCCGAGGACCTGATTTTCGAGTGCTCCGCCATTATTAAGTATTATCGCGTTCGTTATCGGGTCTCTGAACGTTCCCGTCGCCCGGCCGTCCCAAAACAGCTCCGGCGAATATCCGGCGTCAACGTACGATACAGACTTGCGGCCAGTCACCTGCGCATCCAGGCCGTAGGGTGCAGTAAAGACATAGGTACCGTTCGCATTATTGACCGGTACGCCGGTTGAGCCGGCGATATCGTCACCCGTGTTGGGCAGTCCGTCCGGTCCGGGATTGAGCACCGCCGCGGTACGGGGATCGGTGCCGCCGGTGCCGGAATGGTGACACGTCCCGCATGAAACCGTGCGAGTCGAAGACATTTGCTCGTCCCAAAACAGAGTCTTGCCCAAGTATATTTTTGTGGCGGTCATTGGATTGCCGGGCGGCACCGGCGGGGGCCCGAGCGGCGGAAGAGGGCCTTGCTGTACCGTATTGGTCCGCGTTCCCAGGTCGGGCGCGCTGAATAAACTGACGGTCGAACCGTTTTCCGCTCTTACCCAATAAAAGAATGTCTGGCCTGCGGTCGCCGAGGTGTCAAAGAATGAATTGGCAGGTGTAACTCCGACCACGGTCGCGGTTGAGGTATCGTTGATACTATTCCTGAATATTCGGTAATTCGTCGCGCCACGGATGGTATCCCAATAAAGTCCGACTTTCGAATTATAAAGATTATCCGTTGCGGTAAGACCCGTGGGCACGGTGAGCGAAGTACCGCCACCCTGACCCGAAGCGACTTCGCTCGAGTAAAGCTGGGCACCGACAAATCCCAGTACAAAAGTGAAACAAATCAATATTTTCACTACCTTCATTCCATATCCCCCACTATTGAATCAAAACGAAAAATTTACTATACAACTAACGATTTCCAAAACGCTTTCGCAAAAAACTTCTGCATCGAAAAAGTCGGGACTTCAGATTGCTGTTTGAAATACCGATCATTTCGGCCACCTCATCCAGAGAATAGTCCTCTGTATAAACCAACGCCATAGCAATCCGGTCTCGTGCCTCCAATGACGATAAGAGTTTTTCAGCTAACTGCTTTGCGATCAGCGAGCTTTCTACATTCGGCTGACGGCCGTCCATGATCGTTTCGACATACTCGGCTTCGTTGCTGTTGATCTCGGAAAAGAGACTTTCACCCTTTCGTTGTCTTCGCCGAAATTCGTCGTAGCAGACGTTAATACTGATCCGAGTCAACCATGCGGCAAACGCTTTATCCTCGCCGCCACGAAACTTCCTAATCGAGAAATACGCCTTTGTGAATGACTGCTGCACGAACTCCTCTATGTCGCTTCGCTCGCGAAAATATCGTCCAACGACCCTCGCCACTGGCCGTTTGTATCGTTCAAAGATCTCGGCAAACGCTGTCTCGTCGCCATTCAAAACGCCTGTCACCAAGCTTTCGTCAGTGACCTGCGACCTGTCAGTATGATCGACAGTCGATAATTGAGCTTTCGTCCCCAAGCTGATTCTAAATACCTCTTCGATCATTATCTTCTAGTCGAATGGCCAGATTTGCAATTCGGAGCGACTAAGGCCTCTCAGGTGCTCGACCAGGCCGGTTTTCAATCTTGAACCCGTTCGGGATCGTAAATAGATCCGACGCCGGCTCACTTCGCTTAATATTAACTAATCGAAAAACGTGTTCGCCGGAAAGAGGGTCGAGATGACGCGACAAAACGACCACTTGCAGCTCGTTCGAGAACCAACGCTCCGAAATAACTTGCATCGGTTTATCGTTTCCGATCTGGCCGGCAGGTATCTCGAAAGTTACCCTCGTTCCTTCGGCTGACACGCCCTCGATCATTTTGTTTCCAAGAGCTTCTGACTTAGCGTCGGGCGGAGATCCCGGCTCGCGTGGTCCCGCCCCCTCGCCGATCGGTCCCTTTCGGGCGAACTTATTATTTAGATCGAGGAATATTTGCGACCTGCTGGGAAAATCATTGATAAAAACAAGCGTCTGCGGCTTGTTATCTTTGCCCACGATCCCGATGCCGCCTATCATCTCGAGCGGCTGTTCACGTCGCGTACGACCTTCGCCATCTCGGTAAACAGCTCCGCGATTTTGTTTGGTAACGGTCGATCCGTCAAAAAGACGTCGCGTGTCTTCGATAACGATATCGGCGGAAAAGGGCTTTGCTTTTACCAGCTTGTCGCCGAATCGCAATTCCGCACCAATAAACTGTGCATTTGGAGCCATGGGCGCCCGCATTGGGTCGGGCGGCCCGTCTGGCCGGCCCGGGCCGTCTACTCTTTTCGGCGGTCTCGATTCTTCGCGCGTTAAATTGCCGTCGCGATTCACGTCCATTTCATTGAAAACCTCTAGTGCCATCTGCTCGAACTGCACACGTGTTACTGCCATACCCGGTTCGATTCGATCACCGAAGAAGAATGGAGGCAGCGGGGCCTTATTCTTTGGTCCGTCCGGTGCTTTTAGTGCGTCACCCATCGGTTTTGGTGGCCGAACTTCGTCTGCCTCGACGCTGCCATTAGCGTTACGATCGTAAATTCCGAATGATGCCGTGATCGCCGCCGAAAATTCCTCACGTTCGATCGTGCCGCTCTTGTCTGTATCGACTTGCCTCGCCCAATCGGGTTTATGCCGTTCGCCGGGTCGATCCTGACCCATGCCGCCAATCGGCGGGCGTCCGTCCCGCGGCGGCGGTCCGCCAGCTCCCGGCGGGCGCTGTGCCA
Source organism: Pyrinomonadaceae bacterium (assembly GCA_036802885.1). Classification (GTDB taxonomy): domain Bacteria; phylum Acidobacteriota; class Blastocatellia; order Pyrinomonadales; family Pyrinomonadaceae; genus OLB17. The sequence continues at coordinate 20,020 of DAIRVI010000001.1, read as the reverse complement.
ATGCTGCGGTCGAAATAAATAAACTTAAAGAAATTGCGGTTAAAACCTTCGTCTTCATAATAAACTCCTAATATCTGGGAACTTAACGAATAAATCTGATAGCCCTAGTCAGCCCGTCGTCGCCTAAAATGATCTCAGCATCCACAAGGTTAGCTGGCTTTTCGACACTTGCTACGAGTCCCAGCGTCACCATCATCGAACGCGGTACCTTAACCCGCACGATCTGCCCGCTCTCGGGATCACGAGCGTATGAGAGAGCGATAAAATCCGTTTTGATCACCGACGCTTTTTCATCGGTCGTGGGTTCCTTAATCTTTTTTGGCTTCTGTTTTGCGATGGCATTGTGGTCCTTGATCGTCGTGCGGCTTATTTTACTGGCTATCCGTTCCTGTGAATCTATCGGATCTATTACAGGGATGGAGGATGGCTGAACCCTTTTGTTTGCAATTGTCGCCGCCGCCGTCGGCGTAACCGCATTTTGGACTCGCTCCACGCCGGATCCAGCGGGCCGAAACACGATAAACGAAATTAACAATGCGAGAGCTGCGGCAGCCGGAGCACCGATCATCAGCCAACGCCAAATAATATTCGGCGGCCACGGAGAAGATGTCGATGACGCCTCAGCATTAATGCGTCGCTGAACGGCCCACCAAAGCGCCGGAGAGTCCACAACTTCGTCGATCGTTGAATCGTCAGCCGATGCGTCTTTCACGAATTTACGCATCAATTTGTCGAGTTGTTCGTCCGAAAGCTCTCTTTTCATATTATTGACTCCAAAAATTCTCGCGTCAGGTAAAAGACGCGCGTAATTACCCGACGGTTTCACATATTTTCAATTTCTCGACGTTTCTGCAGCTAAACGCCGATGAACCCGTCATGTGCTATACTCCATTTTTCAATATGCAGGAGTTTCAGCAGTGTCTTTAGGAAAAATCGAAATAATTCCGCTCGGCGGCATCGGCGAGTTCGGGATGAATTGCATGGGCATCCGGTTTGCCGACGAAATGATCGTTATCGATGCAGGAATGGGATTTCCAGAGGAAACTCCTTACGGTGTTGATATTTCTATACCAAATTTCGACTTTCTCGAAGAGTATCGCGACGATCTCTCGGCAATCATCCTAACGCACGGCCACGAGGACCATATCGGTGCGCTCACATATATCCTAAAGAAGTTCAATCTACCGGTTTATGCATCTCGTTTCACAATCGGTTTGGCCGAAAAACGTCTTGAGGAACACAAGATGCTCGATGATGTTTTGATCCACAGGGTTAAGGCAAATGACATTGTCGAGATCGGCAGCTTTCGTGTTGAGTTTATCCACGCGTCGCATTCGTTGGTCGATTGCTTTTCGCTTGCGATACATACGCCGCTCGGGACGATCATCCACACCGGTGATTATAAGATCGACGACACGCCGGTTATCGGCAAGCCATATGATCTCAAAACATTGAGTCGCATTGGCGACGAGGGCGTGCTGCTGTTGCTCGGGGACTCAACGAACGCGACCGTCCCCGGCCGAACGCCTTCCGAACGCGCCGTCATACCGGCTTTTGAAGAGATTTTCGAGCAAACTGAGGGCCGCCTGTTTGTCGCGACCTTCTCCTCGTCGCTGCACCGCCTGCAGATCATATTCAACATTGCCCACGAATTCGGGCGAAAGGTCTGCGTGCTTGGTCGTTCGATGCAAAAGAATGTCGAGATCGCCGAGGAGCAGGGATTGCTCGAAATCCCGTTTGGCACGATGATCAGCTTCGGAGATTCAAAAGCTTTAGATGACGACACGATCTGTTATTTGGTCACCGGTTCGCAGGGCGAGAATCGCGCCGCATTGTGGAATCTCGCGACTTCGACCTACAAAGGAATGGAGATTCAAAAGGGTGATACGGTCGTGCTCTCCGCTCGCATTATTCCCGGAAATGACAAATCGATCAGCCGTCTGATCGGGCATCTATATAAACGCGGCGCGAATATCATCGAGGAAAAACGACGTCTCGTCCATGTCAGCGGCCACGCGTCGCAAGAGGATATCAAGATAATGGTCGAAACCGCCCGACCTAAATACCTCGTGCCCATACATGGCGAATACAGGATGTTATTCCGCCACAAGGAATTTGTGAAAAATCACGTCGAAGGCTACACCGACGACAACATCGTTTTGATCGAAAATGGTTATGTCCTCGAGGTCGACGAATTTGCTGCTAAGGTCGTCGAAAAGCGCGAACTACACAAAACTTTTATCGACGAGGAATCACTCGGAGAAATCGAATACGACGTAGTTCGCGAACGCAAGAAACTTGCTTACGGCGGTGCCATCTCGCTCGTCGTAACCATCAACAAGTCCACACACGAACTCGCCGGCGAACCGCAGATAACGTTTCAGGGTGTTGCAGGCATTGACCCGACCAACGGGTTTGCCGCGGGCGCCCGGTCCGCCATTCGCACGGCAATTGGCGACATGAAGAAAGAACACATTGTCGATCGTAATTTCTTCAAGGAAAATCTCAGGATCCTATTGAAACGATTTGTGCAAAAAGAGATAGGCACAAAACCAGTTATCGTGACGACCATCGTTGAAATCTAATCCCCCTTTTTCCAGAAAATGAGAGACCGACTTCTCCAACTCGAACAATCTGCGAAACTTCTCGAGCCGGCCGCTGCGGTTAGAGAGTCCGTTCGAAACAGCGTTGTCGACTATTCGGAGGATTTTCTCGACAATGTGCACTCACTCAAGGCGTTCAATGTCACCGAAGACAAGGGCAAAGGAATTTTCGATTCGCCGATAGCGGAAGACGGCATCGCAATCGACGAGGCGATCTCTCTTATTCGCGAAAACGTCGACAAGCCGGGGCTGAATCCGGCGAGCGGCGGACATCTCGCATATATTCCGGGCGGCGGGATTTACTACGCGGCTTTGGGCGATTATCTTGCGGACGTGTTTAATCGGTACGCAGGGATTTTTTACGCATCGCCGGGCGCGGTGAGATTAGAGAATATGCTCATCCGCTGGATGTGCGATCTCGTCGGTTACGGCCCTGAATCGCACGGTAATCTTACGACTAGCGGTTCGCTCGCAAATATGATCGCGATCGTCGTGGCTCGCGATGGAAAAAGTATCAGGTCCGCCGACATTCCGCGCTCGGTCATCTATCTTTCAAAACAAACGCATCACTCCGTCGCGAAGGCGATCAACGTCGCCGGTCTCGCCGAGTGTCCAGTCCGGTATGTCGAGCTTGATCACAAATACAAAATGCGACCCGACGACCTCGCCGCGCAGATAGAGGCGGATAAAGCTGCGGGATTGAATCCGTTCCTAGTCGTCGCGTCGGCGGGCACGACCGATGTCGGTGCTATTGATCCGCTTATCGAGATCGGCGAGATCGCCTCGCATCACGGCTTGTGGTATCACATCGACGCTGCGTATGGCGGATTTTTTATTCTTACCGACGAAGGCCGCGAAAAGCTGCGCGGTCTTGAACTTGCCGACTCGCTCATAATCGATCCGCACAAAGGCCTGTTTCTGCCGTACGGTCTTGGTGTTGTTCTGGTAAAAAATGTCGAACATCTAAAACGCGCTTACGCGTTTCAGGCGAGTTATATGCAGGACGCTTTTGCGGCGCCCGACGAACTTTCGCCCGCCGAATTGTCGCCCGAGCTGACAAAACACTTTCGGGGCCTGCGTCTGTGGCTGCCGTTAAAACTACACGGCCTCGCGCCGTTTCGCGCTTGTCTCGAGGAAAAGTTGTTGCTCGCGAAATACTTTCACGCCGAGGTGCAAAAGCTTGGCTTCGAGAGCAAGATCGAGCCCGAACTATCGGTCGTGACTTACAGATACATTCCCGCGATCGGTGACGCGAATATCTTTAACAAGCAGATACTCGAATCGGTTGTCGCCGACGGTCGCGTGTTCATCTCGTCGACCATGCTGGACGGGGAATTCACGCTGCGGTTTGCCTGCCTGGCCTTTCGAACGCATTTGAAGACTGTTGATACGTTGCTCGAAGTCCTTGCTCAAGACGTCGCCGTAGTCGAAGGTTGAGTTTTCAGAAGGTTGTCTTGGTGTCATAGTTTACTGCTTTGCGCAAATCCTTCAGTTGATTGGTTTATCCGTGTTTTGGCGTTATGCTTATTCATATGAAAATCAAAGTTTCGGCATTCCTGCTGATTTGTATGTTCCTCGGGCTAACTACTTTCGGTCAAACTCTCCCTGACACCCGCGCGGAGAAAGCCAGGCAGTCTGTGGCCAAGATCGGTACCGGCACAAAGGCAAAGGTTGAGGTAAAACTTCGCGACGCAAGCACGTTGAAAGGTCATATCGGCTCGGTAGATGATGATTCTTTCTCGCTTGTTGACGAGAAGACGTCTACGTTGCGAGACATTTTGTTCGCCGATGTTGATCGGATAAAGAAGCGCGGAGGCGGGTTGAATACGGGTGCCTGGATCGGTATCGCAGCTGCTGCGGTGGGCAGTGCTATTCTGATCGGTATCATCTCCGTTCGCTGTCGGAACGAGCCGGGCACTTGCTAACTAATAATGACGTGGCAGAATAAGATCGTCTTACTTACTGGAGCTTCGAGCGGCATTGGCGAGGCTCTTGCGATTGCACTGGCAAAAAAGGGAGCGATTATCGGGCTACTCGCGCGTAGAAAGGAACTCCTCGAAAAGCTTAAGAAGCAATGTGAAAAGGTCGGCGGCACCGCTCGTGTATTTGCGTGCGATATTACCGACGAGAATGCCGTTCTCGCGGCAGCAGACGAGATGTACGCTGAATTCAATCGAATCGACATTCTGATCGCCAACGCAGGAATCGGTGGCAACAACAAGGAAACGCGGGCGTTGCAGCCGCTGGCTGTTAAGAAAGTCATCGATATCAATCTAATGGGAGCGGTCAACTCGGTTCATGCCGTCCTGCCACGAATGCTAAAAGCTGGTTCCGGACAGATCGTCGCGATCTCAAGTCTCGCCGGCTTTCGAGGGTTGCCGAGGTCCGCCGCATACTCGGCGAGCAAAGCCGGAATGACCGCGTTTTTTGAAAGCGTCCGGCTCGATGTCAGACATCAGGGAATCGATGTCACGATCATTCAGCCGGGATTTATCAAAACGCCTTTAACTAGTGGTCGCGAGGCGAAGATGCCTTTTATCATGGAGCTGGACGACGCAATCCCGCTCTTTATCAAAGCTATCGAAAAGAAAAAACGATTCGCGGCTTTCCCTTGGCAGCTCGCAACAGTCGTTCGAGCCGGTAAGTTTCTGCCCGCTTGGTTGTACGACCGGGTCGCAGCCAAGGCTCGTTACCGCGAATAGTCCGCGGGCTCCTAACTGTGCTAGATTATGTATTCGACACTTTCATGCTGATTCTCTGAATCCTCGAAAAAGTAATCCCCTTTTATGGATCTATTTCAGGCAATCATTCTCGGTATCGTCCAGGGACTGACCGAGTTTATTCCGATCAGTTCGACGGCGCACCTTGTCTTTGCCAGCCGTTTTACAAATCTCTATGGTGGTAATGCAGAGCAGATCACGGCGACGATGGCTGTGATCCAATTGGGAACTCTCGCAGCCGTCTTCATATACTTCGCGGCGGATATATGGGGCATTGGCGTAGCTTTTATACGAGATCATTTCGCGTTGTTAACGGGGAAACGCGGTATGCGATTTTCGGGCACTGATGGCGTTAGGCCGATATGGCTTTCTGACGAATCGTGGCTCGGATGGCTGATTATCATCGGCTCGATTCCAATCGGAACGGTCGGCTTTGTGTTTAGAGATTTCATAGAGAGCAGCGGTACGAAAAATCTCTGGATTATTGCTATTATGCTGATCGCGATCGCGGTTTTTCTGGCAATTGCTGAACTTGTAGGAAAGCAGCGAAAAGAGATCCGACACCTCGGCGTTGTTGATGCGATTGTGGTCGGTCTTTTTCAGGTGTTGGCGTTGATGCCGGGTGCAAGCCGGTCGGGTTCGACCATCACCGGCGGACTTCTTGCGGGTGAGAAACGCGAAACAGCCGCTCGCTTTTCGTTTTTGCTCTCGATCCCGGCGATCACCGCCAGCGGTTTGCTTGAACTTAGAAAGGCGTTAGTGATACTGCCGTCCGAGAGTTTTGTGCCGTTGATTGCCGCAACCGTAATTGCCGGTATCGTAGGTTATCTCTCTATCTGGTTCCTGCTCGCATTTCTCCGACGCAATACAACCGCGATTTTTATTATCTATCGCATTATCCTGGGTTCCGTAATATTGGTTCTACTTTGGCAAGGCGTTATCAGCCCAGTTGTTAATTAGTGCCAACTTCTCATGGTGGCAAAACGTTGGAACATACGAAAACACGACTCCGAAGCGGTTGCAAAACTGGCAGGTGAAATCAATGTTCAACCACTGGTTGCCGCGTTGCTAATTTCGCGGGGTCATGACACAGCGGCTTCCGCCTTCGAATTTCTCAATCCGTCACCCGAACAATTGCACGAACCTTTCCTCTTGAAGGGAATGCGTGAGGCCGTTGATCGGATCCAAACGGCGATTGAAAACAAAGAGAAGGTAATGATCTGGGGTGACTATGACGTCGATGGAACCACCGGAACCGTCTTACTTCGCAAAATGCTGTCTCTGCTCGGCTCTGACTCGACGTTTAACGTGCCAAATCGCTTTACAGAAGGCTACGGCATAAATATCCCGGCTCTCGAACAAGCTCAGGCAGACGGCGTTTCGCTGGTCATCAGTGTTGATTGCGGCATCCGCAGCTTTGAGCCGTTGACTTGGGCGAAAGATCACGGCCTCGATGTAATCGTCACCGATCACCACCTTTCCGACGAAGTTCGCGGCAATCCGCCCGCTGTCGCCATAATCAACCCGAATCAGCCCGGCTGTCCGTATCCCGACAAAAATCTCGCTGGGGTCGGAGTTGCGTTCAAACTCGCTCACGCGCTTTTGCGTGAAAAAGGCCTCGAGCACGACGTTCCCAGTTTTTTGAAAATTGCCGCGATCGGCACGGTCGCGGACGTAATGAATCTGACGGGCGAGAATAGGGCAATCGTCGCGCTCGGGCTTCTCGATCTACCCAACACCAGCAATTTGGGGCTAAAAGCGTTAATGGACGTCGCGGATTGTCGTTCGGATATGACCAGTTATCACATTGGTTTTCGCATTGGGCCACGTATCAATGCGGCAGGTCGAATGGACGTCGCAAGGCACGTGGTGGAGCTTTTTGAGGCAGAGGACGCCGCAAGTGCACGTCAATTAGCCGGTTTGCTCGATAGCCGCAATCGCGAGCGTCAACAGGTACAGCAGAACATCACGGAGCTGGCCCTATTCGAGACGAATGACATTCTTGAACAGCATTTTGTCGTAGTTGCCGGCGAAGGCTGGCATCAGGGCGTGATCGGCCTTGCGGCGTCGCGAATCGCCGAAAAGCTTTATCGGCCGACGATTGTGATCTCGCTAAAAGACGGCGTCGGCCACGGCAGCGCACGCAGCATTGAAGGGTTTCATTTGCTGAACGCGCTCGATACCTGTGGGGACCTTTTCGAACAATACGGTGGCCACGCTGCGGCTGCGGGTATGAAGATCAAAGAGGAGAATATACTGGCGGTGAAAAGGCGGCTTGATGAGTACGCCGCGGCTACGCTCTCGGCGGATGAGTTGGTTCCTGTTCTCAAGATCGATGCGCTGGTAACAAGTCAGTCGCTAAGCTTAGAACTGGTCGAGAGTTTGACTCCCTTTGAGCCGTTCGGAGCCGGTAACCCAAAACCAATATTCGTCACACGGGATCTGGTTCTCCGCGACGAGCCATTTGTAATGAAGGATAAGCACCTTAAGTTAAAGCTCGGGGACGCGAGCGGCAAGCAGTTTGAGGCCGTTTGGTGGGATGGCGTCGAGCGATCAAAGGGGCAAACTCTCAATCCGGGTACGAGCATCGAATTAGCTTACGTGGCTGAGTCCAACACGTGGCAGGGAAATACACGCCTGCAGCTTGTCGTGGAGGATTTAAGAGCGGATAATTAAGCCAAGTGCCTGAACGGGATACCTATAACCAGAGTAAACTCTTATTGCGTGCAAAATTGCCGCGATACTTTCGTTTTGCCGCCCTTGGTGCAATTGCGATCACCATCTTTGTGGTTGCTGCCGGATTTTACCGGGCACGTTCAAAGTCGCCTTTTAAGCTAAAAAGCGAACATACTCAGCTCTCCACGGACGTCGTCGCCGAAGTGAACGGCTACGAGCGTCTGGAAACGGATGGCGGCATCACGAAATATTACATCAAGGCCGACAACGCCAAAACTTTTTCCGATAACCATCAGGAATTAGAGAATGTTTATCTCGAGATTTTCGACCAAACGGGTGAGTCAGCGGACAAGATGGTCGCCGAGTCAGCGTTGTATATTCCGGAACCGGAAAAGAATTTTACAGCCTATCTGAAAGGCAATGTGCACATCGAAACCCGTGACTCTCTTAAGGTTAAGACGAATAACATTGCTTACAGCAAGAAAACCGAGACAGCCGATGCCGATGAGGCCGTCGAATTTGAACGCGAAAACGTTCGCGGAAAATCGTTGGGTGCGATTGTAAGAATAGCCGATCGGCGGCTCGAATTATTGAAGGACGTCGAGATCGAGATCTTTGAGACGCCGGAACTCGCCCGGTCTAATATACGATATGCCAAAATAAACTCAGTTTCAGCCTTTTACGATCAGAATTCGAACAGTATTGGTCTAAATGAAAACGTCGCGATCGCGATCCTTTCAAAAAGTAAATCGTCGGGAAATCCGCAAACGACCGATGTTCACGCGGGTCGGGCGCTTGTGAACTTCACCGGCGAGGACGCGAAGTCACCCCAGCTAAAGCAACTTGAGCTATTTAATGACGTTCGAATCGTCTCGGTCGAGCAGGGCGCGTCGCCGACAAATATCGACAGCAGTTATGCTCTTTATGACAAAGGCGCGGATCGTTTTGAGCTAAAGAATGGAGCCCATATCGTCACATCGGCGAACGATAAGCCGACGGATATTCGAGCGTCGGAGATTATCTTCGAGAGATCGGGCGGAAAACTCGCAATGACTGGCGGTGCCGAGATCACACAGGGCGGCGATTATCTGAAAGGCGACACTTTGCACGCAAATCTATATTCCGATAACAAACTTAAGGACGCCGTTATCCGTGGTAACGCGTCTGTGAGACAGACAACACCTGAGCGCACGACGACCATCGCCGCTCCGGAGCTGAACGCCGCATTCGATCAATCTCGTCAGCTAAAGGATGCAAATGCGATCGGCCAAAGTAACGCCCAGATCATACCAAATCAAAACAAAGATTATTCGCAGGTTTCGTTGTCAGCAGCACGCGGCATCGGCGTGATATTTAAAGGCGAGGGTCTCATTGACAGTATGCGGACGGATGGCCGCACGACCATCCAGCTCAATGCTGCAAACGGAGTCGCGGACGCCGCCAACAAGCGAGTAACTGCTGATACCGTAACCACTGTTTTCAATGCGAACGGCAAAGACATCAAGCGGGCCGAGGCGATTGGCAATGCCGAGCTTTACGTCGAGCCCCTGATCGCGAGCAAGAAAAATTACCGGACTACTGTAAACGCGCCGCGTTTCGACTGCGAATTCTATCCGAGCGGAAATAACGCAAGGATCTGTGTCGGCGGCAAGAAAGCAAAGGCGACGCGGGTCCCGACTGTCGCGACCGCGAATCGCGGAACTCAGACGATAACGGCTGATCAACTTACGGCCCAATTCAGCGCACAGTCGAACGACGTTGAAAGCCTGGATGCGGCAGGAAACGCAAAGTTCACCGAGCGAGATCAAAATGCTATCGCGGCTCAAATGACGTTTACACAAGCGGACGAGGTTGTGCGACTCCGTGGTGGAGAGCCTACGGTTTGGGATTCGCGGGCGCGGGCCAAGGCGAAGGAAATCAATTGGGACACTCTAAATAACCGGTCGAGCCTAAACGGTTCTGTAAGTACGACTTATTACAGTCTTAAACAGATGAAGGATTCTGCGCCTTTTGCAACGTCGTCGAAGCCCGTGTTTATCACCGCCGAGAGCGCAGAATTCGATCACGTTGCCGAAACGGCCGTATACAATCGTAATGCTCGCGGATGGCAGGATAATAATTACGTTCGCGGAGACCGTATATTTGTTGATCAGGCTGCAGGAAAGTTCTTTGCCGACGGTAATGTTCAGAGCCTGCTTTACAATGCAAAACTGAAGCAGAAAGGGAAAGACAGCGTCGTACCCACATTTGCAACGGCGAATTCGATGACATACGACCGCGAAAAGCGGCTTTTGCAGTACCGGACAGCGGTCGATATCAGACAGGGAACTGATCGTGTCACAGCAGGATCGGCTGACATTTACCTTAACGAAAAGAACGAGGTTTCTAAAACGATCACCGAGACGAATGTCGTTATCACGCAGCCCGGCCGGCGAGCCTCGGGCGACTGGGTACAGTACACAACGGTTGATGAGGTCGCGATCATACGCGGAAATCCGGCGACCATCAGCGATGCTGAAAACGGTTCATCACAAAGTGGCCAATTGACGTTCAACATGCGGGATAACCAAGTGGTGAGCGAGGGAAAATCGAAACAGAATACGTCGGGACGAATACGATCGGTATATAAAGTAAAACCTGCCCAGTAATTAATGAACGACTCTGATTCAAAACTAGATAAAACTGCGTCGAATGGTTCGGGTTCGATAGCGACCAGCGATTCGCTGGCGGCAAATCACGTTCAAAAGACTTATGGTGGCCGGCGCGTTGTCGATGACGTCAGCGTAAATGTAAGTCCGGGTGAGATCGTCGGATTATTAGGGGCCAACGGGGCGGGCAAAACCACTACGTTTTACATGCTCGTTGGACTCGAAGAGACCGAGAAGGGAAATATATCGCTTAATGGCCAAGATGTTACAGCGCTGCCGGTTTATCTAAGGGCGCGGCTTGGGCTTGGGTATTTGCCGCAAGAACCGTCAGTTTTTAGAAAGCTGACTGCCGAGCAAAATATTCTCGCGGTGCTCGAGACGATGAAGATGACACGCGCTGAGCGAATCGCGCGGCTTGATCAACTTCTTCACGAGTTCGGCATTGAGCACGTCCGGCACATTCGCGGCGATGCGCTCTCGGGCGGTGAACGCCGGCGCGTCGAGATTGCGCGGTGCCTCGCGACAGAGCCGCGGTTCATCTTGCTGGACGAGCCATTTGCCGGAATTGATCCGCTTGCGATCGACGATATCCGTGAAATTATTCTTTACCTGAAGCAACAGGGGATCGGGATTCTCATAACTGATCATAACGTTCGCGAGACGCTCGATATTACGGATCGTGCCTATATTCTCTCCGATGGTAAAATTCTACGAGCCGGCAGCCCAAGCGACCTTGTCGAAGACGCCGATGTCCGCCGGCTTTATCTTGGCGAAAGATTTACGATGTAGCCGTCTGAAGTTTTCCAATTTTCTTTTAATATCGTTATACTCTTTTTTAGGAACGGTAATTGCTTTGACTGGTTCCGACCGTTGTAATTTTTGACTCCAGTACAGCGAATGTCGTCTTTACGCCTCACAACCCAGTTGCAGCAAAAAATGGTACTTACGCCGCAATTGCGGCAGCGTATCGAGATGCTGCAAATGAATTCGCTCGAATTAAGCGAACTCATCGAACAGGAGATGGTAGCCAATCCAATCCTCGAGGAGGTTCAACCCGGTGACGAAGTGCAGGAGATCGGTGATAACATTCTCGACCAAAATTCGGATGGCCAGGACCACGGATTAGAGAATGAAACCCAGTCGTCCGCTGAGACCAGCATCGATGCCGGGTTTGAGTCGGGAACGAACCTCGAAGTTCAGATTCCCGACGGTGTTTCCCTCAACGGCAACGAAGAAAAAGTAGCAGGTGAAGCGGAGGGAGACGATGAAACGGTCGCGGAATCATCTGACTCGTTCGACGAGATCGATTTCGGAAGAGAGTTTCAGGATTATCTTGATCCGGGATACCGAACGCAGGAGATCGAATACAGGGACGACGCGCCGAGTTTTGAACAGTTTCTGTCCCATGCGCCCAGCCTTAGCGAGCATCTCGAATGGCAGTTGAATTTACTGAGTTTAGGCGAAAATGTCGAAGAGATCGCGATTCAGGTAATCGGAAATCTAGACGATGACGGACGTTTATCGGCGTCGGTTGATGAGATCGCAGAGGCTTGCGACTGTTCGGTTGAGGAAGTTGAAGCGGCTCGACGTGCCGTGATGCAGTTGGAACCGGTTGGATGCGGGGCATATGATGTCAGCGAGTGTCTTATTGCACAGCTTGAATCGATCGGTGAAGGCGACAGTCTTGCCCGGCGTTTAGTGGTCGAACATTTAGAGGACCTTCAACCGCACCGTTTGCAGCACTTGTCAAAAGCGACTGGTATCGACGTACATGTCCTTGATAAGGAGATCGAGAAAATACGCCAGCTTGATCCGTTTCCCGGCCGGCGCTATTCGGCGGAAGAAGCTGTCTTTGTCTCACCCGAGGTTTATGTTGAAAAGCTTGACGACGATTATGTGATCTTTTTCGCTGACGACGGCAGCCCGCGTCTGCGTATCAGCCCCACATATCACAGCATGCTCGATCAAAAAGACACGACCAAAGAAACCAAGGACTTTATCAAAGACAAGGTCCGCTCAGCCGTCGATCTGCTTCGAAACATTGAGCATCGCCGCCAAACGATTTACCGCGTTGTCGAATGTATTGTTTCCCGACAGCGCGATTTTTTGGATAATGGCGTCGAGCGCATCAAGCCCATGATGTTAAAGGATGTCGCCGAGGATATCGGCATGCACCTCTCGACAATTTCGCGGGTCGTTAACCGTAAATATGCTCACACACCACAAGGAGTTATAGAATTAAGGCGTTTCTTTAGCGAGGGAATGTTGAACGAAGAGGGTGAAGAAGTATCTACCCGGATTCTGAAGTTGAGAATTAAGAAGATGGTCGAGGACGAGGATACAAAATCCCCTCTCACCGACGATCAGATCGCAAGAGTACTAAGTAAAGAGGGAGTAAAATTATCTCGTCGCACGGTCGCAAAGTACCGTGACCAAATGAACATACCCGGCTCACGGGAACGGAAAACTGTTATATGAAACTTGAATTTACCGGACGGCATATGGAGGTCACACCGGCGCTCCGCGCGCACGTTGAAGACCATTTTAAAAAAATAGAGCACCTTTTTGACGGCAAACCTGCAAAGGCGCATGTGATTATCGAAGTAGAACGCGGTCGGCATCGTTCTGAGATCATAATTAACTGGCGCAACGAAGTTTTGACGGCGGAATCGCGCATCTCCGATATGTACCTGTCGCTTTCGCAGACGATCGGCAAGATTGAAAAGCAGGCGAGGCGCCTAAAAGACAAGGTCATCGATAAATCTCATAAAGCTATTAAAGCGTCGGTAATATCGACGCTCGGAGACCGATCGGAAAAGGCCGTCAGAATGCCGAAGATCGTTGAATACAATAGTCTTGGCGCTAAACCCATGTCTGTTGACGAAGCTCTGATCGAGCTCCAGGACGGCAAGCATCAATTTCTTGCATTCAGAAACGCCGAAAGTAATAAGATTGCGGTGCTTTTTAAGCAGAAAGATGGCGATTACGGGCTAATACAGCCGTAACAGCAATGGCAGTGTCAGTACATGGCGTTTTGGTCAGCGTTGCCGATGCAGGCGTTTTGATAATCGGCGACGCGGGTGTCGGGAAATCGGAATGCGCACTCGAGCTCATCACGCGCGGCCATCGCCTGGTCGCTGACGATGTCGTCGTGATAAATCGAAAGGGGGAAAACCTTTTTGGGATTCCGCCAGAGCGTTTCGAGGGTATCATCGAGATTCGCGATCTGGGCGTTTTTGATGTCAGACAGCTTTTCGGAGTCAGTTCTTTTGTCGCAAATCATAAGATCGATGTTTGTATCGAGCTACAAGACCAGGGCCGCGAAGATCAAAGCGTCCGCTTAGGAGCGGAACCGTGTGTGTACGAGAATCTCGGAGTGACAATACCAAAATTTGTCCTTGGCGTCAGAGCAGGACGCAATCTTCCGGTGCTCTTGGAAACCACTGTTAGATATTTTCAAAATGACGGTTCTGCTGCGGAAGCCGCTTTGATCGCCGCTCACGATTTGGCGGTTGGGCGGGCGGATTCCGGTACCACGCGTTGAGATTAGTCGATTATGGCGCCAAAAAAGACTGAAAAGAGGGACCTGCCTGATTTTGTGATCATCACGGGCCTCAGCGGCTCGGGTATGAGCTCGGCAACGGACTCGCTTGAGGATCTGGGTTACTTTTGTGTCGATAATCTACCGCTCACAATGCTCTCGACCTTTGGCCGTTTACTTATTCCCGCGGATCGCCGTAACCCCTCCATCGAGAAAGCGGCGCTTGTTATAAACATCCGTGAGCGTCAGTTTCTCGCTGAGTTTCCGGGCGAGCTCAAGAAACTTGCCAAAAAGAATCTTGCGCCGTTCGTAGTTTTTTTCGAGGCGTCGGACGAGGTGCTGCTGCGCCGTTTTTCTGAAACGCGTCGTCCGCATCCGGCTGATAGCGGCAAAGGATTGATGACGGCCATTCGTGCCGAACGCAAAGCGCTAAAGGACATTCGTAAACAGGCTGACCTCATTATCGACACGTCCGATCATACGGTACACACGCTTCGCCATTTGATCGTGCAGAAATTTAGCGGATTTGAGGACGGGGTTCCGGTAAAGGTGGAGGTCATGAGTTTTGGCCATAAATTTGGCGGCCCGCGTAACGTTGATCTCTTATTTGATGTGAGGCATCTGCCGAATCCCTATTTTCAGAAAGATCTTAAACATCTAACAGGTGAGGACGCTGAGATCATCAGGTATCTAAACGCGCAGCCCGAGGTTGCAGAGACGATCAATCGATTTACCGACCTTTTGCTTTACCTTTTGCCGCGCTATCAGCGCGAGGGTAAATCATACGTAACGATCGGCATTGGATGTACTGGCGGGCGGCATCGTTCCGTTATGGTGGCCAACAGCCTGCGTAGGGCTCTGAAGGACGCCGGCTTTGACGCAACCGTCAGCCATCGCGATGTAATAAGATAAGCTGTAAAAGCAGGAGTTTCGATATGAATAGAATCGGTGGTGTGATCGTGTCGCACGGACAAGTCGCCAACGAACTTGTGGCTGCGGCAGAGGCGGTTGTGGGCGATCTCAGTCAAATAGCGGCGGTCTCGATAGGCTGGCACGATGACGTCGAGATGGCAAAGGAAGAGATAAGGCGCGCTATAGCCCACGTCTCAACCGGCAACGGCGTTTTGATCTTGACGGATATGTTTGGCGGCACGCCCACGAATATCGCGGCTATGTTCCTAAAGGAAAACGAAGTTGAGATCGTCACCGGCGTCAATCTGCCTATGGTCATCAAGGTCGCAACGGTAAACAAGGAAATGACGCTGCGGGAACTTGCAACCGAGGTCGAGGCCCAAGGGAAAGAGGCCATTTGTCAGGCGGGAATGCTGCTTGAGCCGCGAAAGATGAAAAAGGATGCTTGAACGGACGGTTCGCATCAATAACGCGCTAGGCCTACACGCGCGAGCAGCCGCACAGCTCGTGCGCCTCGCCGTTCGGTTTCGATGCCGGATAACGCTAAAACGGAACGACAGCGGCGTTACGGCAAATGCTAAGTCGATCCTCAGCGTCCTGCACCTTGCTGCGGGATACGGGGTTGAGATTACGATAAAGTCCGAGGGCGAAGAAGAGGCCGAAGCGATCGTCGCCATAGAAAAGTTATTTTTAGACAGTTTTGGTGAGATTTAATTTATGTTAGTTGGAAACGGTCGAAAGGTTTCGATTTTGGGTATACCACTTGGCTTTGGGGCTGGGCAGACGGGGAGCGAACTTGGCGTGAACGCCATGAGGCAAACTCAGTTTCGCGGAACCGGTCTTGCCGAACATATACGTCATCTTGGATATAAGGTAGGCGACTACGGCGACGTTGGTATTGTTCAACCCGAATCGGGTTCTAACGGCGGAAATCCAAAGCATCTAGCCGAAATGCTTGCTTCGAGCAAGAACATCATAGACGCTCTTACTGGTATCCTCAACGCCAACGAGATCCCTGTCATCCTCGGCGGCGACCACGCCATCGCGATCCCGACGTTCTCTGCGATCGCTCATCATCACAAACAACAGGGAACTGAGATCGGCCTGATCTGGTTTGACGCCCACGCGGACATCAACACGCCTGACACTTCGCCGTCCGGCAACATCCACGGTATGCCGCTCGCGACGATTCTTGGCCACGGTAACGCCGAACTGGTGAATCTCTGCGGCTATTCGCCGAAGCTCGATGCGAAATACTTCGCCCACATCGGAGCCCGCGATATAGATCCCGGCGAACGTTCGCAGATCGAAAAGCTCGGACTCCGCGACAATTTCTTTACGATGAGCGACATCGACAAACGCGGTATGGCCGCTTGCGTCGAAGACGCCGTTGCTATTGCCTCACAGGCTCCCGGCGGCTATGCCGTGACATTTGACATCGACATGATCGACCCGCGATTCGCACCCGGCTCGGGCACGCTGGTCCGCGGCGGCACGACCTATCGCGAAGCCCATCTCGCTCTCGAGATCATCGCCGCCCACGGCGGAATGTTATCTTTCGAAATAGTCGAGGTCAATCCGCTTCTCGATCAAAGCAACATCACCGTCGAACTCGCCTGCGAGCTGATCCTGTCGGCATTGGGAAAGACGATCTTGTAGTTTGGTCGGTAAGCGTTAGTGGAATGTCATTGTCTCAGTCTCACGTTGAGTGAAGTATGGGTGCGACCTTCTGCGGAGCGCTTTTACTTAAGTCATTGGCTAATATTTCGTACAGTCCAAGTCTTTCCTTAGGGTTTCTGGCAAGTCGTATCTTGAAAAATAGAAAGGCTCATAGTATCGCAGGGATTTGTCTGCCTGGCCATCAAACGGAATTCGTATTTCATAAGGTTCCTTAGTGAGAAATCGTAAGGGAACCGTAAAATAGATAGAATTCCCCGGGGACAAAACCGAAAAGGTTTGGTTGAACTTAGTGATTGAACGCGAAGACACGCGAGCGCATGGTGAGCTTAAGGTATAAATAACCGGAATCTCGCTTTGGTCTTTAAGTTCCTGATTATCTGGGCTTTCAATTGTTGGAACTCTAATCGGACAAGTTGAATTATTAACTAAGCGAAGATAAATCTGGTTCTCACTTTTCGGTTCCTTAGATTTTTCAAGCCTCGGAGATACTCCTTTCTCCACCTTTTTATATGACAAATAATGGAAAGGTTTAGTTGGATCAATCCGTTTGCAGCCCGACATTTCGGTCGGTAACAGCCTTGCTTCTTCGATACTTAAGACTGTTATTTGAAAGTCATACCCATTCAAGTGTCCAAAACCTCCGTGTTCTTTCGATCCTCGAAAAACACCAGTAATTGTGACCTCCAGCTCACCACCGGCTCTCCCACTTAGAAAAGTTTCCCTTATAGCAGCCGTGTCTTTATCCGAATTGATTTTCGCACCATAGAAGTTTTCAACCCAAGGCTGGGGGAGCCGTTGCGTATTATCGAAACAGGTACTACTGTAAAATGTAGACACTTCAAACCCACGTCGGTAAATACCGCTCACTTTGATCGTCTTTCCGTCGTATAGCTCGGGGTTTTTCCTTATCGCACAGTAGTCGACTGTTTCAATGTTTTCAGCCGGGCTCGCGGTTTTTTCTTGTGCCGAAAAACTCAAGGCAAATGAAAGAAGGAAAAGAATAGCTAATATTACCTTTTTCATGCCTAGATTCTATCACTAACAAGCATTAGTAAGGTCTAAATCGCTCACGAAGCGGCGCAAGTCGCCCACGAAGCACCCAAAATCCCGTCCGCGCGCGTTCAGAACGCTTTGCACAATCACAAAGTCGGGTTACACTGCGGAATAGTTGTTTTGCACGGTTACAAGGTCGCGTTGCGCAGCATCAAGATCGCCTCGCACAGCTACAAAGTCCCGTTGCACAGACACAAAAACCCTTTGCACGGTTACAAGATCGGGTTGCACAGCCGCAAAGCCTCTTTGCACACGCTCAAGATCGCTTTGCACAAACATAATATCGGTTTGCACAGCCGCTGGGATAACTTCGAATCCTAAAACTCTTGTCGTTTATTTCGTGGTATGTGAGAATAGTCTTGTTATGGTGAGTGAGATAAGAGACGAAGTTACAGCATTGCTGGATCGCCTGCCGGATGACAGCACGATCGAGGATGTGCAGTATCATCTCTATGTTATTGACAAGGTTCGAAAGGGGCTGGAGTCGGTCGAGCTCGACGGCGGCTTGACGCAGGAGCAAGTGGAGGAGCGGCTTAGCAAATGGCTCGTCTGATAATCTGGCCGCGCCGCGCATCAGAAGATCTGGAAGCCATCGCTCGTTATATCGCCCAGGACTCTGAGGCTTATGCCAAATCCGTAATCCGAACGATTCTTCAGAAAGTCAGGTCGCTGTCCGAATTCCCATATATAGGCCGACTAGTACCCGAATTTGAAGATGAGTCCATCCGCGAGATATTCGCTTATAGCTATCGAATTATTTACAAGATAACCGAGGATAAAGTCATAGCCGCTGCCGTCGTTCACGGTAAGCGCATTCTTGACCTTTCACTCAATCCATAGACAAGAGACTAAGATCCTTCCGAGGGACGAGCGACACAATTGAAAACACGCGTTGGAGTTATTTTTGGCGGCAGATCGGGCGAGCATCACGGCATCATCTAATCATCCGACAGCCACGGAAGTTATGTTACAATTTCTCTGCTATGGAAGACGCCCTTTTACAGCGAATCACGATAAATCCTGACATTTGTCACGGCAAGCCCACCATTAGAAACAAGCGTTATCCGGTAGAGAATATGCTGGAACTAATGGCTTCGGGCATGACCAGTGAGGAAATACTGGCTGATTACGAAGACCTCGAAAAAGCCGACTTGGATGCTTGCCTATTATTTGCGGCACGGCTCGCGAATGTTGGTTCGATCAGTGAACTCGTGGCATGAAGTTTCTCGTTGACGCACAACTGCCGAGATCATTGGCGGCTTTTTTGCGCGGGCAAGGATTTGATGTCGTTCACACCACCGAACTGCCCGATGGCAACGACACCACTGACGCCGAGATCAATCGCCTATCGCTGTCCGACGAAAGAGTCGTAATTTCGAAAGACGGCGATTTTTACGATAGTTTCTCTGCGATGAAAGAACCCTACAAATTGCTCTACATTAGGACTGGTAATATCAGTAATGCAAAGCTGATCGAGATGTTCGAAAAAAAACATCGAGTCGATAATTCGCGAATTAAAAGATAGCGACGTGGTCGAGATAGACCACCGTTATTTGATCGCACTTCAATAGACTCATGAAAACACGCGTCGGAGCTACTTTTGGGGGACGTTAGGGCGAGTGATCTTATGAACAGCACATATCGAAAAGGCGCGGTTGGGGCATTGATGGACGAGTATGAGCGGGCGGCGGCGGAGTTTCGAGCGGTTGTAGTCGGGCTGACCGACGAACAATACACGCGGGTCTTCGATGCTGAGACGAAGGATGCGAATTGCCGCTCTGCACAAACGATAATGTCGCATGTTGTCGCGGCGGGTTATGGCTACGCCAATTACATACGCAAGGCGTTTTCGCTTGACGCAAACTCGCCCGAGAGGCGGCTTTTTGAGCACGCGGAGTCGCTGGAGGAGTTTGACACGATGCTCGCCTACACCGTCGCGACTTTGGACGACAAGTGGGAGATGCCGGAAGACGAGATGATGGACGTTTCAATGACGGTCCGTTGGGGGCCGACATACGACCTCGAACAGCTCCTCGAACACGCCATCGTCCACATCCTCCGCCATCGCCGCCAGATCGACAAATGGGGCATTGCAAACTGTTAGAACTCGGCCCGAATATTACGAAAAGTCTCTTTCGGTTATTCGGGCCGGTCTTGTTGCGGGGCAAACGCCGTAAAATCGTCCTT